>NZ_JACFYX020000039.1:0-471 GCF_015712105.2 Pseudomonas chaetocerotis | reverse complement strand
GCGAATCACCTGTTGCAACAGCTCGCGGCTGAAGGCTTCACCGGCGAAGCAATAGGTCTTCACCCCGGGCGCTTTACCGCATTGCTCGGCCCATTCGGCCAGCTGGCGCAGGTAGCTCGGTGGCAAGGCCACCACGCTGATGCCCTCTTCGATCAGGCAGTCGTAGGTCTGCTGCACGCTCCACAGCTGCTGGTCACGGATCACCACACGCGCGCCATGGCTCAGCGGTGTGAGCCAGCGCTCGTGGGCGCCGTCGAAGCTGACCGAGAGAAAATGCAGCTCGCGATCCTCGGCCGTCAGTTCATAGCGCTCGCCAATCGCCTGGCAATGCAGGGCAATGGCGCCGTGGGCCACCGCCACGCCCTTGGGCTTGCCGGTGGAGCCGGAGGTGTAGATCAGATAAGCCAGTTGCTCGGGATGAATCTCTATCGCGGGCGCTTCTGACGATTCGCCGCTCAGTTCCAGATGATT
>NZ_JACFYX020000038.1:0-713 GCF_015712105.2 Pseudomonas chaetocerotis | reverse complement strand
GAAGCGGCGCGGCCCTGCCTGACATCCAGTTAGGGTATAGCCTAGATTGACATGCGCGATGCAACCCTTAACTTGCTTGCATCTATCGTTTCCATGCTAGTTTTATCGTAACGCTAAAGAAATTGGGCTTAATGCCGAACACAATAAAATAAAACAGCCAACCCTTGAGGCTCTTATGCGCCAGAATTTACCAGTGACGGGTCGAAACTTAGAACTCCCAAAAGATGCCAATATTCTTTCGACTACCTCCCCTCAAAGCCATATCACGTACGTTAATCCTGACTTCATTAAAATCAGTGGTTTCACTGAGGAAGAACTATTAGGCCAGCCTCACAACATCGTAAGACACCCAGATATGCCGCCTGCTGCATTTGAGCATATGTGGAGTACATTAAAATCTGGCCGCTCATGGATGGGGCTAGTAAAAAATCGCTGTAAAAATGGCGACCACTATTGGGTAAGTGCTTATGTAACGCCAATAGCTAAGAATGGTTCGATTGTTGAATACCAGTCTGTAAGGACCAAGCCTGAACCTGAGCAGGTTTTGGCTGCGGAAAAATTATATGCTCAATTGAGAAGCGGGAAGGCCGCGAGGCCGAAATTGGCTGCTAGCTTTTCCGTGAAAATACTCTTGCTCATATGGGGTAGTATTATATCAAGCGCAATGGCTGCCGGCATGCTTACTGATACATCAATAAGCAGCTTATTGTTAG
>NZ_JACFYX020000037.1:0-745 GCF_015712105.2 Pseudomonas chaetocerotis | reverse complement strand
AGCAGGGTGTCCCGCTCCGTGGCCGAGAGGATCAAGCGACGCGGCATGTGTCAGTCGTCCGTGCGGAGGTACTGGTAGAGGGTTTCCCGGCTGATGTTGAACTCGCGGGCAAGCTGCGCCTTGGGCTCGCCGGCCGTCGCTCGCTGCCGCAGGGTAGCAGCCTGCTCATCGGACAGGGCTTTCTTGCGGCCCCGGTACGCGCCACGCTGCTTGGCCAAGGCGATGCCCTCACGCTGCCGCTCGCGGATCAGGGCGCGCTCGAACTCAGCGAAGGCCCCCATCACCGACAGCATCAGGTTGGCCATCGGCGAGTCCTCGCCAGTGAACACCAGGCCCTCCTTCAGGAACTCGATGCGCACGCCGCGCTGAGTCAGCTTCTGTACCAAGCGACGCAGGTCATCGAGGTTGCGGGCCAGCCGATCCATGCTGTGCACCACCACTGTATCGCCTTCGCGGACGAAGCTCAGCAGCGCTTCGAGCTGGGGGCGCTGGGTGTCCTTGCCCGATGCCTTGTCGGTGAACACCTTGCTCACCTGGGTTTGTTCCAGCTGGCGTTCCGGGTTCTGGTCAAAGCTGCTGACCCGGACGTAGCCGATGCGGTGCCCCTGCACGATGTCTCCTTGGTTGAAGGCGGCTTAAGTGCTCCTTCTGTTCCGTTGTGCCTCAAACCCCGTTTCTGTCAGGCTGAAATCTATGACCTTCGCAGGCATGTGTCAAAAAATGCGAAAGATGACTCTATTCTGAC
>NZ_JACFYX020000036.1:0-1160 GCF_015712105.2 Pseudomonas chaetocerotis | reverse complement strand
GTCAGATCCAGGCACTTGCGTGCTTTCTCCACCAGTTCATCCACTTCCGCCAGGCTGATCACCAGTGGCGGTGCGATGATCATGGTGTCGCCAACGGCGCGCATGATCAGACCATTATTAAAGCAGTGGCCGCGGCAGACCATGCCTACCGCCTTGTCACCCGGATAACGTTTGCGCGTCGCCTTGTCCTGTACCAACTCGATGGCACCCAACATCCCGACACCGCGCACTTCGCCCACCAGTGGGTGATCCGCCAGCTCACGTAGACGACGCTGCAAATACGGTGCCGTTTCTGCCTTCACCCGTTCGACGATGCCTTCGTCCTTGAGAATGCGCAGGTTCTCCAACCCCACCGCTGCCGCCACCGGGTGGCCGGAATAGGTGAAACCGTGGTTGAAGTCGCCATGCGCTTCGATCACCTCGAACACCTTGTCGCTGACGATCAGACCGCCCATCGGCACGTAGCCGCTGGTAAGGCCCTTGGCGATGGTCATCAGGTCAGGCTTGAGGTCGTAGTACTGGCTGCCGAACCATTCGCCGGTACGGCCGAAACCGCAGATCACCTCATCGGCAACGAAGAGGATGTCGTACCTGGCGAGGATTTCCTTGATGCGCGGCCAGTAGGTCTCCGGCGGGATGATCACCCCGCCCGCGCCCTGGATCGGCTCGGCGATGAAGGCCGCCACATTGTCCACACCCCGTTCGAGAATCTTCTTCTCCAGCTGGTCGGCGGCCCAGATGCCAAATGCTTCCGGCGATTGCTCGCCACCCTCGCCAAACCAGTACGGCTGCGGGATATGCGCGATGCCCGGGATCGGCAGGTCGCCCTGCTCGTGCATGAACTTCATACCGCCCAGGCTGGCACCGGCCACGGTGGAGCCGTGGTAGCCGTTGTCGCGACCGATGATGATCTTCTTGTTCGGCTGGCCCTTGCACGCCCAGTAGTGGCGCACCAGGCGCAGCATGGTGTCGTTGCCCTCCGAGCCCGAACCGGTGAAGAACACGTGATTCATGCCGGCCGGCGCCAGCTGGGAGATGGCATGGGCCAGCTCCAGCACCGGCGGATGGGCGGTCTGGAAGAAGGTGTTGTAGAACGGCAATTGACGCATCTGCGCGCTGGCGGCTTCAACCAGTTCCTCGCGGCCATAGCCGACGGCCAC
>NZ_JACFYX020000035.1:0-1229 GCF_015712105.2 Pseudomonas chaetocerotis | reverse complement strand
CCACTTTAATGTCAGGAAGCTTAAGCTCTGTTAGTGTTTTGGCTATTCTCTCTCCTCTTGGAAGACTGGTTGAAAGAGCCAGGAATATTTCCAATAACCCATTAAGTCAATCCCTCTACACTGGGCGCACCGATGAGTTTGGCCAAATAGAGTTTGCTTTACGAATGATGCAAGCTGAAACAGGCGCCATAGTAGGTCGCATAGGTGATGCATCAAATCGGCTTAGCGAACACACCCGAGGCCTACTAAAGGATATTGAGTCAAGCAATGTACTTACAGTTGAGCAGCAGGCAGAGACAGATCAAATAGCAACGGCAGTAAACCAAATGGCGGCAAGCATTCAAGAGGTTGCGAGCAATGCACAGCATGCTGCAGATGCGGCCGGAAGAGCAGACACTGAGACGGCATCTGGCCAGCGTCTGGTAGCCCACACAAGCCAGTCAATCACTGCCCTTGAAGGTGAAATTAGGCAAGCCGCTCAGGTTATTCATGAGCTTGAAGGTCAAAGTAACGAGATATCAAAAGTTCTTGACGTTATACGAGGGATCGCCGAGCAAACGAATTTGTTGGCACTCAACGCAGCAATTGAGGCCGCGCGTGCTGGTGAGCAGGGGCGTGGTTTTGCTGTTGTCGCCGATGAGGTTCGCAGTCTTGCTGCTCGCACACAGCAATCGACAACGGATATTCAAAGCATGATCAGCGCTCTACAAGAGCGAGCGCAATCCGCTGTTACAGTCATGGAGCAAAGTAGTCGGCAAGCGCACACGAGTGTAGCTCACGCAGAGGAAGCAGCTACAGCTCTTGATGGAATTGGCCAACGCGTTAACGAAATTACCGACATGAACGCGCAAATAGCGACTGCGGTCGAGCAGCAGGGAGCAGTAAGTGAAGACATAAACCGCAGTATTATCAATATACGCGATGCTGCTGATACCAATGTACAGACCGGGCAGAATAATTTGCAAAGTGCGAAATTTGTCGCTCAGTTAACTAGCGCTCTGAGCGAACTGGCAAAACAGTTTTGGGAAAAACGAGGATAACGCTTTTCAGTATCTCGACAGGGATAACTTACTTTACCATCGGTTATCCCTTTTAGCCGCACAAATTTTAGCCATGGCTTTTCAGGAAGTCAGGGCTATCAGAATGGCCTTAGAAAGCCTAGTCAAAGAGCTGTCACGAGAACACCGTTAGCTTAGCGTACGATTTTTTCCGAATTCTGCGGTTCCCCC
>NZ_JACFYX020000034.1:0-1604 GCF_015712105.2 Pseudomonas chaetocerotis | reverse complement strand
CGCCTGGACGATGATCAGGATCGCCTGGCCCTGACCCGCTTCAACGCCACCCGCGTCGATTACGGCGCGGTCGAGCCGGTACATCGTCAATTCGAACGGCGCGTGCAGGCGCAGCCGCAGGCCGTTGCCCTGGTGTGCGGCGAGCAGCGTCTGAGCTACGCCGAACTGGACCTGCGCGCCAACCAGTTGGCTCACCATCTGCAAAAGCTCGGCGTAACCCGCGACAGCCTGGTGGGCGTGGCGGCGCTGCGTTCGGTGGAGATGGTGGTGGCGCTGTACGCCATCCTCAAGGCCGGCGGCGCCTACGTACCGATGGACCCGGAGTATCCGGCCGAACGCCTGCGCTACATGCTCGAAGACGCTGGCGTCAGCCTGCTGCTGAGCCACGATGCGGTGATCGACAGCCTGCCGCAGGTGGGCGGTGTGCAGGTGCTCAATCTCGATCATCTGGATCTTTCTCAAGAGCCGCAGAGCGCGCCCGAGGTGGACATTCACCCCGAGCAGCTGGCCTACCTGATCTACACCTCCGGCTCTACCGGCAAGCCCAAGGGCGCCGGCAACAGCCATGCGGCGCTCTACAACCGCCTGGCCTGGATGCAGCAGGCCTACGACCTCACAGCTGATGATCGGGTGCTGCAGAAAACCCCGTTCAGCTTCGATGTGTCGGTGTGGGAATTCTTCTGGCCACTGATCACAGGCGCGCGCCTGGTGATGGCGCAACCGGGCGATCACCGCGACCCGGCCAAGCTGGTCGAGCTGATCGCGCGTGAAAAAATCAGCACCTTGCACTTCGTCCCCTCCATGCTGGCGGCCTTCGTCGGTCATGGTGAGCTGACGGGCTGCGAAAGCCTGCGACGCATCGTCTGCAGCGGTGAAGCGCTGCCGGCGGAACTGGCCAGCAGCACGCGGCAGCTCCTGCCACAGGCCGAGCTGTACAACCTGTATGGCCCGACCGAAGCGGCCATCGACGTGACCCACTGGCGCTGCAGCGGCCAGGAGCGGCGCAGCGTGCCGATTGGCCGGCCAATCGCCAACCTGCAGATTCATATCCTCGACGAGCGTCTCAATCCGCAGCCGATTGGCGTGGCGGGGGAGCTGTATATCGGTGGCATCGGCCTGGCGCGCGGTTACCACCGTCGTCCGGGGCTGACCGCAGAACGCTTCGTTGCCAGCCCCTTCGGCGACGGCCAGCGCCTGTACCGCAGTGGCGACCTGGCGCGCTGGACCGAAGAGGGCGTGCTGGAGTACCTGGGCCGCATCGACCATCAGGTGAAGCTGCGCGGCCTGCGCATCGAGCTGGGCGAGATCGAGGCAGCGCTGTTGGAACATCCGGCGCTGCGCGAAGCGGTGGTGTTGGTGCGCGACCAGCAACTGGTGGCGTATGTGGTCGGCGGTGATTACGACGAGAGCGAGCTGCGGGCGCGGCTGAAACAACGGCTGCCCGAGTTCATGCTGCCGAGCTACTTCGTGGCGCTGGAGCGCCTGCCGCTGTCGCCCAACGGCAAGCTGGAGCGCAAGGCGCTGCCGGAGCCGCAGCGCATCCAGCGTGACTACCAGGCACCGCGCCCCGGACTGGAAAGCCAGCTGGCGGCCATCTGGCAGGA
>NZ_JACFYX020000033.1:0-1635 GCF_015712105.2 Pseudomonas chaetocerotis | reverse complement strand
GCTGTTGGCTGTAGAACGGGTGGGGCGTGAGGATGATTTCTTCGCCCTCGGCGGCCATTCGCTGCTGGCCACGCAACTGGTGTCGCAGATTCGTCGCCAGCTGCAGCGTGAGCTGCCTCTGCGCGCGGCTTTCGAGGCCAGCACCCTGAGTAGTCAGGCCCGGCACCTGGCGGCCGCCGAGGCCACGCCTGGCTTCGGCCTGCAGGCCCGCCAACGGGCAGCGTGCAGCCCACAGTCCTTCGCTCAGCAGCGTCTGTGGTTCCTTGCCCAACTGGAGCCCGACAGCCTGGCCTACCACCTGCCTTGTGCTGTGCGCCTGACGGGTGAGTTGGATATCCAGGCCCTGCAACGCAGCTTCGACAGCCTGGCGCAGCGTCATGAAAGCCTGCGCACCACCTTCGCCAGCGGCGACGCGGGTGAGCCTTTGCAATGCGTGCAGCAGCCGACTGCGGTCGGCATCGAGCGCCTGCAGGCGCCGGACGAGGCGCAGCTGCGACATGAGGTCGATGCCTTCAATCGGCGCCCCTTCGACCTCGAACAGAGCCCGCCCTGGCGTGTGGCGCTGATCGAACTGGGCCCGCAGCAGTACGTGCTGGTGCTCTGCCTGCATCACATCATCGCCGATGGCTGGTCGATCCAGGTGCTGCTCGACGAGTTCGCCGCGCTCTATCGGGGCCATGCCGAAGGGCAGCCGGTGGAACTGGCGACACTGCCGATCCAGTACGCCGACTATGCCCTGTGGCAGCGCGATCATCTCGCTGGCAGTCGCCTGGCCGAGCAGGTGCAGTGGTGGCGTGAGCAGCTCGGCAATGAACAGCCGCTGCTGGAGCTGCCGGCAGATCGGCCACGCCCGGCCGTGCGTCTGGGGCAGGGGGCGCGGCATGCTTTCAGCGTGCCGGCCAGCCTGGCCGAGCGACTGCGCGAGCAGGCGCAGTTGCATCAAGTCACGTCATTCATGCTGATTCTGGCGGTCTACCAGGGCCTGCTGTATCGCCTGACCGGCCAGCATGACCTGCGCGTGGGCGTGCCGGTGGCCGGGCGCACCCAGGGCGAGAGCGAGGGGCTGATTGGCCTGTTCGTCAACACCCTGGTGATTCGCAGCGAGGTGGATGCGCAGCATTCGTTCGCCGATCTGCTGCGCCAGGTCAAGGCCCGCGTGGTCGGCGCCCAGGCCCACCAGGATGTGCCCTTCGAGCAACTGGTCGATGCGCTGCAGCCCGAGCGCAGTCTCAGCCATAACCCGCTGTTCCAGGTGGCGTACAACCATCAACGGCAGGACCATCGTGCGCTACAGGCGCTGCCCGGCCTGCAGTGCGAAAGCCTCGACTGTCAGGGGCAGAGTGCCCAGTTCGACCTGGTGCTGGGCACCCTCGAACAGGCTGATGGCCGCCTCGAAGCCTACCTGGATTACGCCACCGATCTGTTCGATGCCTCCAGCGTCGAGCGCCTGGCCGGCCAGCTCCTGCGCCTGCTCGATGGCGCCTGCCGTATGCCGCAGGCGTCGCTGGCCGATCTGCCGTTGCTGGATGCAAGCGAGGTGGCCGAAGTCGAAGCCTGGAACGATCCAGCAGCGGTTCCGAACAGCATTCAGCTATTGCCGGCGCGCATCGCCGAACAGGCGCGCCTGCGCCCGAC
>NZ_JACFYX020000032.1:0-1765 GCF_015712105.2 Pseudomonas chaetocerotis | reverse complement strand
TGCCGCAGGCAAGCGCCTGGTGGGCTACGTCAGTGGCCAGGGGCTGAGCGAAAGCGAGTTGAAAACGCAGCTCAAGCAACGTCTGCCAGCGCATATGGTGCCGAGCCACATCCTGGCGCTGGAGCGCCTGCCGTTGCTGCCCAACGGCAAGCTGGACCGGCAGAGCCTGCCCGAGCCGCAGGTGGAGGCAGGTGCTTACCAGGCGCCGCGTACCGAGCAGGAACGACTGCTGGCCGAACTGTGGAGCGAGCTGCTGGAGCAGCCGCGCATCGGTCGTGACGATCACTTCTTCGAACTGGGCGGCCACTCGCTGCTGGCGACGCAGCTGATCTCCCGCCTGCGCCACGCGCACGGTCTGGATCTGCCGCTGCGCGCCGTGTTCGAGGCGCCGCTGCTCAGCGATCTGGCCAGGCAGCTGGAACAAGCTGGAAGCGCCGTCGACCTGCCTCTGCAGGCCAGAGGCGAGCGGGCACAGGCGCCACAGTCCTTCGCTCAGCAGCGCCTGTGGTTCCTCCAGCAACTGGAGCCAAGCAGCAGTGCCTATCACCTGCCGGGCGTGCTGCGCCTGCGTGGTGAGGTGGACTGGCAGGCACTGCAGCAGGCCTTCGAAGCCCTGGCCGAGCGTCACTGGATTCTGCGTACCACCTTCACCCAGGACGCCGAGGGCCAGCCGCTGCAATGCATACAGCCGCAGGCAACGGTGAATCTGGAGATGCTCCAGGCCAGGGGTGAGCACGCCTTCCAGACCCTGGCGCTGGCATTCATGAAGAAACCTTTCGAGCTGCAGCAGTCGCCGCCCTGGCGTGTTGCCCTGGTGACGCTGGAGCCGGGTGAGCAGCGCCTGCTGCTGTGCCTGCATCACCTGCTGTCCGATGGCTGGTCCGTGCAGATTCTGCTGGCCGAATTTGCTGCGCTGTACAACGCCGCCCGCACGGGCGTGGCGGCTGCACTGCCGGCATTGACCGTGCAATACGCCGATTACGCGGCCTGGCAGCGTGAGTGGCTGGCCGGCGGCGAAGGCGCGCGGCAACTGGCCTACTGGCGCGAGCAGCTGGGCGACGAGCAGCCACTGCTGGAACTGCCTTGCGACCATCCACGACCGGCGCGGCAGAGTTTTCGCGGCGGGCGGGTACATTTTCGTCTCGGCGTGGCGCTGGGCGAGCGCCTGCGCGAGCTGGCCCAGGCGCAGCACGCGACGCCCTTCATGGTGTTGCTGGGCGCCTACAAGGTGCTGCTGCACCGCATCAGCGGGCAGCGCGACCTGCGCGTCGGCGTGCCCATCGCCGGGCGTACGCGCCCCGAGGTCGAAGGGCTGATCGGCTTGTTCGTCAACACCCAGGTGCTGCGCAGCGAGATTGCTCCTCAGCAGAGCTTCACGGCGTTGGTCGAGCAGATCAGGCGCACCAGCCTGGATGCCCAGGCGCATCAGGAGCTGCCCTTCGAGCAACTGGTTGAGGCGTTGCAGCCCGAGCGCAGCCTCAGCCACAACCCGTTGTTTCAAGTGGCCTACGACCACCAGCAGCTGCGGCACGAGGCGCTGGGACAACTGCAGGATCTGCACGCCGAGGTGCTGACCTTGGCCGATGGCGGCAGCCAGTTCGACCTGGCGCTCAACACCCAGGAAGATCGCCACGGTCAGTTCAGCGGCAACTGGAACTACGCCCTTGATCTGTTCGAAGCAGCCACGGTCGAGCGTCTGCATCAGCGCTTCATCCGCCTGCTGGAGCAGTTGCTGGCGCAGCCGCAACTGGCCATCGGCGAGCAC
>NZ_JACFYX020000031.1:0-1888 GCF_015712105.2 Pseudomonas chaetocerotis | reverse complement strand
GGCAGTGCCATGGAAACGGCCGGGATATAGGTAATCACCATCAGGAAGCTGATCAGCAGCATCAGCCATGGCAGTGCAGCGCGGATCACCGCCGTCAGCGGCATGCCCGTGACCGCCGAGGTGACGAACAGGTTCAGCCCCACCGGTGGCGTGATCAGGCCGATCTCCATGTTCACCACCATGATGATGCCCAGGTGGATCGGATCGATGCCCAGCTGCATGGCGATCGGGAACAGGATCGGCGCCAGGATCAGGATGATCGCCGACGGCTCCATGAAGGCACCGGCGATCAGCAGCACGATGTTCACCACCAGCAGGAACTGCCACGGCTGCAGACCCAGATCCACCACCCAGGCGGTGATCTGTTGCGGAATCTGCTCGGTGGTCAGCACGTGGGCGAAGAGCATGGCGTTGGCAATGATGAACATCAGCATGATGGTCAGCTTGCCGGACTCCAGCAGCACCTTCGGGCATTCGCGGATGGTCAGGTCCTTGTACACGAACAAGGCGACGAAACCGGCGTATACCGCCGCCACGGCCGCCGCCTCGGTCGGAGTGAACATGCCGGTGTAGATACCGCCGAGGATGATCACCATCAGCAGCAGGCCCCAGAACGCCTCACGGGCAGCGCGCAGCCACTCGCGGAAGCTGGCACGCGGCAGGGCCGGCAGCTTCTTGATGCGCGCGACGATGTAGATCGCGATCATCAGCACCAGGCCCAGCATCACGCCCGGGATCACCCCGGCCATGAACAGCTTGCCCACCGACTGCTCGGTGGCGGCGGCGTACACCACCATCACGATCGACGGCGGAATCAGGATGCCCAGGGTACCGGCGTTACAGACGATGCCGGCGCCGAACGCCTGCGGATAACCGGAACGCACCATGCCGGCAATGGCGATGGAGCCCACTGCGGCCACGGTCGCCGGCGAGGAGCCGGACAGCGCGGCGAACAGCATGCACGCCAGCACCGCACCGATGGCCAGACCGCCACGGATATGACCGACGCAGGCGTTGGCGAAGTCGATCAGGCGACGCGCCACGCCGCCGGTGGTCATGAACGCACCGGACAAGAGGAAGAACGGGATGGCCAGCAGGGTGTAGTGCTCGGACGTCTCGAACAGCTTGATCGCCAGCGAGCGCACCGAGTCCGGGCTGAACAGCATGATGGTGATCGAGCCGGCCAGGCCGAGCGACGCGGCGATCGGCACGCCGATGAACATCAGCAAAAACAGCAGCAGGAAGAGGAACAGAACGGTCATTGCTTGGGCTCCTCGTGCTCATTGATCTTCAGGGCATCGGCGGCTTCGTCAGCCAAACCGAGACCGGTCTGCTCGTTGCGCAGGATACGGACGAGGATTTCCAGGAAGCGGACGAACACCATGGCGTAGCCGAACGGCACGATCATGCCGATATGCCATTGCTGGATGCCGTAGTGGCCGAGGTCTTCGGCGCCGATACCGGCGGTGAACAGGGTGCGCACCCAGTCGAAGCTGCCTACGGCGATCAGGCCGGCGTAACCCAGGCAGGCCGAGCAGGCGATCACGCCGATGACGCGCTGCACACCGCGCGGTGCGAGTTTGACCAGGGCGTCGACGCCGATGTGGCCGGCGGTGCGCACGCCATAGGCCAGGCCGAAGAAGATCAGCCAGCCGAACAGGGCCTTGGTCAGGGCATTGCTCCAGGTCATCGCCTGGGCCATGTCGAGAATGGTGTCGCCGATACCGAGCAGAAACTCGTTACCGCCGAAATAGTCACCCAGCCAATAGAACAGGGTGTAGAAGTTGTTGAGGATCACGTAGACGAAAGTGATCAGCGTCATGGCCGCCAGGAGGAAAGCGATGAAGCCTTCCTCGAAGTGCTCCCAGACGCGCCGCAAGGCGTTCAT
>NZ_JACFYX020000030.1:0-2193 GCF_015712105.2 Pseudomonas chaetocerotis | reverse complement strand
CGGCCTCTTTGCCCTGGCGCTGCTGCTGTCGTTCACCAGCAACCGCAGCCAGATCGCCACGGTGGAGTCGGCGTTGGCGACCCTCAACGCGCCCGGCGATGCGGATGCGCAGCTCAGGGCCCTGCACGAACTGACCCGCGAGATGTCGCGCCTGGATTACCGCCGCGAGCATGGCGAGCCGTGGTACCTGCGCTTTGGCCTGAGCCAGAACGATGCGCTGTTGGCCGTGCTGTGGCCGCGCTACACCCAGATCAACAATCGGCTGATGCGTGACGTGGCGGCCAAGCACCTGGAGCAGCAGTTGGCAGCCTTCGTTGCCTTGCCGGCGGGCAGTCCCGAGCGCGCTGCACGTGCCGCAGAGGCCCATGCTCAGCTCAAGGCCTACCTGATGATGGCGCGCCCGGAAAAGGCCGACCCGCAGTTCCTGACGCGGGTGCTGGCCGGTGAGCAAGCCGAGCGCCCGGGCGTCACGCCCGGCCTCTGGCAAGCGCTGTCGCCCAACCTGTGGGCGTTCTACGCGCAGCACCTGGCGGCGCATCCCGACTGGCGCACCGAGACTCAGCCCAGCCTCGTGGCCCAGGCCCGGCAAGTGCTGCTGGGGCAACTAGGCCAGCGTAACGGCATGGCCACGCTGTACCAGCAGGTGATCGACCGGGCGAGCAACAACTTCGCGGCGATGACCTTGCAGGACATGGTGGGCGAAACCGATGCAGCGACCCTGTTCGATACGCCCAACAGCGTACCCGGCGTCTTCACCCGCCAGGCCTGGGAGAACCAGGTGAGCAAGGCCATCGACGAAGTCGCCGAAGCGCGCCGCGAGGAAATCGACTGGGTGTTGAGCGACCAGCAGGGCACGCTCGACAGCGAACTGCAACCCGAGGTGCTCAAGGCCCGCCTGACCGAGCGCTACTTCCAGGCATTCAGCGACGCCTGGCTGACCTTCCTCAACAGCCTCCGCTGGCGCAAGGCGGACAACCTGTCCGACGCCATCAGCCAGCTCACCCTGCTCAGCGACGTGCGCCAGTCACCGCTGATCGCCCTGATGAACACCCTGGCCTACCAGGGCAAGACCGAGACCCGGGGCGAGGCCCTCAGCGACTCGCTGATGAAATCGGCGCAGCAGCTTTTGGACCGGGACAAACAGCCGATGATCGATCAGCAGGCCGCTGGCCCGCGCGGGCCGCTGGACGCGACCTTCGGCCCGGTTCTGGCCTTGCTCGGCAAGGACAAGTCCGTGGCTGCGACGGGCGATAACCTCAGCCTGCAAGCCTTTCTCACCCGCGTCACGCGGGTGCGCCTGAAGCTGCAGCAGATCACCACCGCCAGCGACCCGCAGGCGATGACCCAGGCTTTGGCGCAGACAGTGTTCCAGGGCAAGAGCGTCGACCTCACCGATACCCTCGACTACGGCAGCCTGATCGCGGCCAGCCTGGGGGCGCAGTGGAATGGCTTTGGCCATAACCTCTTCGTGCAGCCACTGAACCAGGCCTGGGAGGGTGTGCTGCAACCTGCGGCCCTCAGCCTGAACCGTCAATGGCAACGGGCGATCGTCGGCAACTGGCAGCGCGCCTTCGAGGGTCGCTATCCGTTCGCCGCCACCGGCAGCGATGCCTCCTTGCCGATGCTGGGGCAGATGATTCGTGGCGATACGGGGCGGATCGACCAGTTCATCAGCAGCCAACTGGGCGGCGTGCTGCGCAAGGAAGGCAATCGCTGGGTGCCCGACAGTGGCAACAGCCAGGGGCTGCGCTTCAATCCGCAGTTCCTCGAGGCCGTGAACCAGCTCAGCGACCTGGCGGACATCCTGTACACCGATGGTGGCATGGGCATGAGTTTCGAGTTGCGGGCCAAGCCGGTACGCAGCGTGGTAGAGACCACCCTCATCCTCGACGGCGTGACCCTGGAGTACTTCAACCAGATGGAGAGCTGGAAGCCGTTCAACTGGCCGGGGGGCACCTATCGTCCCGGTGTGTCGCTGAGCTGGACCAGCCTCAAGGGCGGTGCGCGATTGTTTGCAGACCACTCGGGAACCTGGGGGCTGATCCGCCTGTTGGAACAGGCCCGGGTCACGGCGCTGGACAGCAGCGACACCTTGTTCGAGCTGGTGCTGACCGCCCCGGACAAGCTGCCGCTGACCTGGCACCTGCGCACCGAGCTGGGCAATGGGCCGCTGGCCCTGCTGCAGCTGCGGGG
>NZ_JACFYX020000003.1:0-427315 GCF_015712105.2 Pseudomonas chaetocerotis | reverse complement strand
CGCCCAGTTTGCTAAAGCAGACTGGGCGTTCTTCTATGTGCGCAAAAAAGGTGCGTGGTGGTGAGAGTCCCGGAGCGCCGGCCGCCGGAGCGCCGGCCGGATCATCGTCAAGCGCCTATACGAAACCCTAGATCGCCAACGCGGTCTGGGGTTTCTTCTTTGTGCGCTGGAAAACAACGCTTCGCGTAGGTGCGCTGCGCGCACCGGTCAGGGCGCAGTCATCTTGGTGCGCATGGCGCACCCTACGGGGAAGGCTGCGCTTTGATCAATAAAAGGCCGCTTTGAAGTTGGTCTTGTCGACTGTTGGTTTTGGTTGCTGGCTTTTTCAGAGGGATCTTGCACTATGAGCGTTGTCTTTCCTCGTCTGCGGCTTCCTTCTGCTTCCCGTTTTCTATGCAAGCTGAAGCCTCGTCGTTATCATGCCAGCCTTGTTCTTAGCGGGGCCTGGCATGCTGGAATTGTTGAAACTTCTACAGGACGGTCGATTCCATTCCGGTGAAGCCCTGGGGGCGAAGCTTGGGATAAGTCGCAGCGCCATCTGGAAGCAACTGCAAGGCCTGGAGGCCGAACTGGGGATCGAGGTGTTCAAGGTCCCAGGTCGAGGCTATCGGCTGTCTTCGCCCATGAGCTTGCTCGATGCAGAGCAAATATCCCGTGATGCTGATGACTTGGAGTGGCCGGTCGCAGTCGAGCCCAGTGTGGACTCCACGAATGCCGAGATATTCCGCTGCCTCGATGCTGGAGCGCGTGCGCCTTTCGTTCTGCTTGCTGAGCGCCAGACTGCTGGGCGTGGTCGGCGGGGGCGCGTTTGGGCCAGTCCTTTTGCCGAGAACCTTTATTGCAGTATCGCTCTGCGTGTAGATGGTGGCATGAGTCAGGTGGAAGCCTTGAGCCTGACTGTGGGGCTTGCTGTCGCTAAGGCCTTGCAATCCTTTGGCATCGACGGCGCGCGACTCAAGTGGCCGAATGATGTGCTGGTCGACGGTCGCAAGATATCCGGGATTCTCCTGGAGCTGGCCGGGGATCCGGCAGATGTCTGTCATGTTGTGATTGGCATTGGTATCAACGTCAATATGGCGGTCGATGCGCCGGCTGTTATCGACCAGCCCTGGACCTCGGTGCGTCAGTGCCTTGGGCGGATTCTCGACCGTAATGAGTTGGCCGCCGAGTTGTTGCTGCAGCTTCGAGATTGCCTTTCCATTCATTGGCAGCGCGGGTTTGCCGGTTTACGCGCGGAGTGGGAAGCGTTGCATGCATGGCGCGGACGCCATGTGGCGTTGACGGCAGGAAATAATGCGACGCTGGGTGTCGTGCTTGGTGTTGATGAGCGAGGCGCTATCAGGCTGAGCGTAGATGGCGTCGATCGCTCCTTCAGTGGGGGTGAGTTGAGCCTGAGGTTGCAACATGATTCTTGAGCTCGACTGCGGTAATAGCTTTATCAAGTGGCGGGTGATCTCTGTGGATGGAGCGCAGCGTCTTCTGGCTGGCGTGGTCGACTCCGATGCCGCTCTCTTCGACTCGTTGGCTGCTGCGCCTGGGTTGAGGGTAAGTCGCTGTCGCCTGGTCAGTGTGCGTAGCGATGCCGAGACTGAGCAGTTGGTCGCACGTCTGCGTGAGTCCTTGGGTGTGGATGCGGTCTGTGCTCAATCTGCCAGTCAGGTCGGGGCGGTGCATAACGGTTACGAAGACTTCCGGCGTCTTGGTCTGGATCGTTGGCTGGCTGTGCTGGGTGCCTATCACCTGGGGCAGCGCGCTTGTCTGGTGGTGGATCTCGGGACTGCTGTGACTGCCGATTTCGTTTCTGCCGCAGGTATGCACATGGGCGGCTTCATTTGCCCGGGGTTGCCGCTCATGCGTGATCAATTGAGTACGCACACTCGGCGTATTCGTTATGACCGTCAGGTGGCTCTCGCCGCTTTGCAGGAGCTTGAGCCAGGGCGCTCCACAGCTGAGGCTGTCGAGCGCGGGTGCGTATTGATGTTGCGCGGTTTTGTTGCCGAGCAGTTGCTGCAAGCGCGGGCTCGTTTTCCCGATGGCTTCGAGGTCTTTCTGACTGGAGGCGATGCGGGCCTGGTGAGAGATGTAGTCCCGGGAGCGCAGGTTGTTCCTGATCTGGTATTTGTCGGACTGGCTATCGCCTGTCCCTTGAACTGAGGCGAGCATGCGCTGGATTCTGCTATTGCTCCTGCTGCTCAACGCCTTCTATTACGTCTGGCATCAGCAGCAGGCCCCCTTGCGTGCCAAAGAGGTGGCTCCGGCGGGTGCTTACCAGGCGGCGCGTAAGGATATCCGCTTGTTGAGTGAGGCGGATGCGCCGCGCTCGCGTGGGGATTCGTCGGCGGCGGCTGATGCGGCTGCTCCTGAGGCGGCTGTATGCCTTTATCTCGGGAGTTTCGAGGAGGAGGCGAGGGCCAGGGTCGTGGAGCAGCGTCTACTGAGCTTGGACATACAGGCTGAAGTGCGCGGTGTCGATGCGGCGGCAGGTGTCGAGTATTGGGTTTATCTGCCGCCTTTGGCTTCCCGGCAGGCCTCGCTGAGGCAGTTGCGTGAACTGCAGGCTCGGCGCATCGATAGCTACATCATCACTCAGGGCGAGCTGGCGAATGGCATATCGCTCGGCATATTCCCTCGCAGTGACTCAGCCGATAGCGTCATGCAGCGTTTGCGTGATGTGGGTTACGAGCCGCAGATTCGCGAGCTCTCGCGTGCGCATCGGAGTTTCTGGGTGCGTGTGGCTCCAGAAAGTCGGCGCTTGGCTGACGAGTTTTTGCTTGGGCGGCTCGCAGGTGACTTCGAAGGTTTGCAGCATCAATTAATGCCTTGTGAAGGCGTTGCATTGCTCCAGTAGTTTGCATAGAATGGCGCCCGCTTCGCAGGGTGGTCAAAGTTGGTTCCCGACGAAGATGTTGTCAAAGTAGCTAACCTCAAGATTTTAATGAGAAAAAGCTTGACAGCAGGGTGGCAGATCTAGAAAATGCCGCCTCACTTTGGAGGGGTTCCCGAGCGGCCAAAGGGATCAGACTGTAAATCTGACGTCATCGACTTCGAAGGTTCGAATCCTTCCCCCTCCACCAGATTCAGCGTGAGCTGCAAGCTCCGCGGGTATAGTTCAGTGGTAGAACCTCAGCCTTCCAAGCTGATGATGCGGGTTCGATTCCCGCTACCCGCTCCAGTTTGTGGTTGGCGCAACAGAGTTTGGCTCATGTAGCTCAGCTGGTAGAGCACACCCTTGGTAAGGGTGAGGTCAGCGGTTCAAATCCGCTCATGAGCTCCATCTAATGAAGGCAGATATGAAAGTATCTGCCTTTGTTTTAATGGCGGTATGGCTTGCTCAATTCTTCGCTAGGAGACGGTCAAGATGGCTAAAGAGAAATTCGAACGTAACAAACCGCACGTCAACGTCGGCACCATCGGTCACGTTGACCACGGTAAAACCACTCTGACCGCTGCTCTGACCCGCGTCTGCTCCGAAGTTTTCGGTTCGGCCAAGGTTGACTTCGACAAGATCGATAGCGCTCCGGAAGAGAAAGCTCGTGGTATCACCATCAACACTGCACACGTGGAGTACGATTCGTCCGTACGTCACTACGCGCACGTTGACTGCCCGGGTCACGCCGACTACGTGAAGAACATGATCACCGGTGCTGCCCAGATGGACGGCGCGATCCTGGTCTGCTCGGCTGCCGACGGCCCGATGCCGCAAACCCGTGAGCACATCCTGCTGTCCCGTCAGGTTGGCGTACCGTACATCGTTGTCTTCCTGAACAAGGCTGACATGGTTGACGACGCTGAGCTGCTGGAACTGGTCGAGATGGAAGTTCGCGACCTGCTGAGCACCTACGATTTCCCGGGTGACGACACTCCGATCATCATCGGCTCCGCGCTGATGGCTCTGAACGGCCAGGACGACAACGGCATGGGTACCACTGCGGTGAAAACCCTGGTGGAAACTCTGGATACCTACATCCCTGAGCCGGTTCGTGCCATCGACCGTCCGTTCCTGATGCCGATCGAAGACGTATTCTCGATCTCCGGCCGCGGTACTGTAGTGACCGGTCGTGTAGAGCGCGGTATCGTCCGTATCCAGGAAGAAATCGAAATCGTTGGTCTGCGTCCGACCACCAAGACCACCTGCACCGGCGTTGAGATGTTCCGCAAGCTGCTGGACGAAGGTCGTGCTGGTGAGAACTGCGGCGTGCTGCTGCGCGGCACCAAGCGTGATGAAGTCGAGCGTGGTCAGGTTCTGGCCAAGCCGGGCACCATCAAGCCGCACACCAAGTTCGAAGCTGAAGTGTACGTTCTGTCCAAGGAAGAAGGTGGTCGTCACACCCCGTTCTTCAAGGGCTACCGTCCGCAGTTCTACTTCCGTACCACTGACGTGACCGGTTCGTGCGAACTGCCGGAAGGCGTTGAGATGGTAATGCCGGGCGACAACATCAAAATGGTTGTCACCCTGATCAAGCCGATCGCCATGGAAGATGGCCTGCGTTTCGCGATTCGCGAAGGCGGCCGTACCGTTGGTGCTGGCGTGGTTGCCAAGATCGTCGAGTAATCGGTTGATCTGTTCCTCTCGGGCCGGCATAATGGTCGGCCTGATTTTGCTTTAGGTCAGTAGCTCAATTGGCAGAGCGGCGGTCTCCAAAACCGCAGGTTGGGGGTTCGATTCCCTCCTGACCTGCCATTTTCTAACGAATCTGGCGTGTCTTTCACAGGATCCTCTCGAATGAATGTTAAGGCTGAAGCCAAAGACTCTCGCTTTGATCTGGTCAAGTGGCTGGTTGTCGCTGCCCTGGTTGTTGTGGGTGTTGTGGGTAATCAGTACTTCTCTGCTGAGCCGGTTCTGTATCGCGTTCTGGGTTTGGTCGCGTTGGGTGCTGGTGCTGCTTTCGTGGCGTTTCAGACTGCTCGTGGTCAGGCTTTCGCGGTGCTGCTGAAAGAGGCGCGCGTCGAGATTCGTAAAGTCGTCTGGCCGACCCGCCAGGAAACCACGCAGACCACTTTGATCGTGGTTGCAGTGGTCTTGGTAATGGCGCTGCTGCTGTGGGGTCTCGATTCCCTGCTCGGTTGGCTTGTTTCCCTGATTGTTGGTTAAGGGTGTCTCGTGGCTAAGCGTTGGTACGTCGTGCATGCTTACTCGGGTTACGAGAAGCATGTGATGCGCTCGCTCATCGAGCGCGTGAAACTGGCTGGTATGGAAGATGACTTTGGCGAGATTCTCGTCCCCACCGAAGAGGTGGTCGAGATGCGCAATGGTCAGAAGCGCAAGAGTGAGCGCAAGTTCTTTCCTGGCTATGTTTTGGTGCAGATGGAAATGAGCGAGGCGACTTG
Source organism: Pseudomonas chaetocerotis (assembly GCF_015712105.2). Classification (NCBI taxonomy): domain Bacteria; kingdom Pseudomonadati; phylum Pseudomonadota; class Gammaproteobacteria; order Pseudomonadales; family Pseudomonadaceae; genus Pseudomonas; species Pseudomonas chaetocerotis. The sequence goes on along the minus strand of NZ_JACFYX020000003.1, from coordinate 421,987 downwards.
GCACTTGATCAAGGATACGCCGCGCGTCATGGGTTTCATCGGTGGTACGGCCGACAAGCCGGCGCCGATCACCGAGAAAGAAGCCGAAGCCATTCTGCGTCGTGTTGCCGATAGTGGTGACAAACCCAAGCCGAAGACTCTGTTCGAGCCGGGCGAGATGGTGCGAGTTGTCGACGGTCCGTTTGCCGATTTCGGTGGCGTGGTCGAAGAAGTGAATTACGAGAAGAGCCGCATCCAGGTTGCTGTGACCATTTTCGGTCGCTCCACCCCGGTCGAGCTGGAGTTCAGTCAGGTCGAGAAGGCATAACTGACATAAGCATCCCTCACCCCGCAGCCCTAGGCTGCGGGGTTTTGTCGTCACTGGGATAAATGCGTAAGTAACCTCGGGGAGCCGTCAGGCGTTCGAACCCGAAATTGGAGTAGCTAATGGCTAAGAAGATTCAGGCTTACATCAAGCTGCAGGTTAAAGCCGGTCAGGCAAACCCGTCGCCACCCGTCGGTCCCGCTCTGGGTCAGCACGGCGTGAACATCATGGAATTCTGCAAGGCGTTCAACGCCAAGACTCAGGGCATGGAACCTGGTCTGCCGACTCCTGTGATCATCACTGTTTACAGCGACCGCAGCTTCACCTTTGAAACCAAGAGCACCCCGGCATCGGTGCTGCTGAAGAAGGCTGCAGGCCTGTCCAGCGGTTCCGCTCGTCCGAACACCGTCAAAGTAGGCACCGTTACCCGTGCTCAGCTGGAAGAGATCGCCAAGACCAAACAGGCTGATCTGACTGCCGCTGACCTGGATGCGGCCGTGCGCACCATCGCCGGCTCCGCTCGTAGCATGGGCCTGAACGTGGAGGGTGTGTAATGGCTAAGTTGACCAAGCGCCAAAAGGCCATCGCGGCCAAGGTTGAAGCCGGTAAGGCCTACACCTTCGAAGAAGCTGCCGGCCTGCTGGCCGAGCTGTCTGCCGTCAAGTTCACCGAGTCCTTCGACGTCGCCGTGAACCTGGGCGTGGATCCGCGTAAATCCGACCAGGTCGTACGTGGCGCCACCGTTCTGCCGAACGGCACTGGCAAAACCGTACGCGTTGCCGTGTTCACCCAGGGTCCGGGCGCTGAAGCTGCTCTGGCTGCCGGTGCTGACAAGGTGGGTATGGACGATCTGGCTGCCGAAATGAAGGCAGGCGATCTGAACTACGACGTGGTCATCGCTTCCCCGGACGCCATGCGCGTCGTTGGCCAGCTGGGCCAGGTACTGGGCCCGCGCGGTCTGATGCCGAACCCGAAAGTCGGCACCGTGACTCCGGACGTCGCTACCGCTGTCAAGAACGCCAAGGCTGGTCAGGTACGTTTCCGTACCGACAAGAACGGCATCATCCACACTTCTGTTGGCAAGGTCGGTTTCGAAGCCGCTGCGCTGAAGCAGAACGTGGAAGCCCTGCTGTCCGACCTGAAGCGTCTGAAGCCGTCGACCTCGAAAGGCATCTACGTCAAGCGTGTGACCCTGAGCACCACCATGGGTCCGGGCCTGATCATTGATCAGGCTTCGCTCGACGCTTAAGTGATTAGGCCGGTAGCCGTGTGCTACCGGCTTTGAAAGATTGGGGTCCCTGCCTGGCGGGGGCTATCCAAGACCGTAGGTGACTCGCGTTTTAAATGTCAGGTTTGCCTGATGGCCTACGCAGATGGTGCTCCCGATTCGTTACCGAATCAGACACCAAAACGCCGCTGAACCTCGGTTTGGCGATACGGTAAAAACCAGGAGTAAACCCGTGGCAATTAAACTCGAAGACAAGAAGGCCATCGTCGCTGAAGTCAACGAGGCTGCCAAAGCCGGTCTGTCCGCTGTCGTGGCTGATGCCCGTGGCGTGACCGTCGGCGCAATGACCGGACTCCGTAAAGAGGCCCGCGCAGCTGGTGTGTACGTGAAAGTCGTGCGTAACACCCTGCTCAAGCGCGCCGTTGAAGGCACTCAGTTCGACGTGCTCAACGACGTGTTCAAAGGCCCGACCCTGATTGCTTTCTCCAACGAACACCCGGGCGCTGCTGCTCGTCTGTTCAAGGATTTTGCCAAGGGTCAGGATAAGTTCGAGATCAAGGCAGCTGCGTTCGAGGGCAAGTACCTCGCAGCAAACCAGATCGACGTACTGGCAAGTCTGCCGACTCGCGACGAGGGCATCGCCCAGCTGATGAGCGTTATTCAAGGCGCCACCAGCAAACTCGCTCGCACTCTGGCAGCCATTCGCGACCAGAAAGAAGCTGCAGCTGCCTGAGGCGGCGTGAGCTCTTTCGAAATCAAACGTTTAATTTGATGGTCGCGTAGGCCGTCACCCCAATACAGGAATTGATAGTCATGTCTCTGACTAACGAGCAAATCATCGAAGCTATCGGCCAGAAATCCGTCATGGAAATCGTTGAGCTGATCAAAGCGATGGAAGAAACCTTCGGCGTTACCGCTGCTGCCGCTGTTGCCGCTGGTCCGGCTGCTGCCGCTGCTGCTGTAGAAGAGCAGACCGAGTTCAACGTTGTTCTGGCTGAAGCCGGCGACAAGAAAGTGAACGTGATCAAGGCTGTTCGCGAGCTGACCGGTCTGGGCCTGAAAGAAGCCAAGGAGAAGGTTGACACCGCTCCTCAGGTTATCGCTGAAGGTCTGACCAAAGAAGCTGCTGAAGACGCCAAGAAGAAGCTGGAAGAAGCTGGCGCCAAGGTCGAGCTCAAGTAAGTTCGTACCTTGCGTCTACAGCCCGAGCGACTCGCGCAAGGCTGATGGCTGGTGGCTTTTGCCACCGGCCTTTTTCCGTTCTAGGTTGGCTGTTCAACAGTCGGCCTGGAGCCGAAAAGATCCCGCCCGAGAGGCGGTTGCAAACCGAGGGTTTGCACGATTTTCTGGTCACCGCCGCCGGCGCTGGCCAAACAAGCAGGTGACCAAGCTGGGGAACGCTGATGGCTTACTCATACACTGAGAAAAAACGTATCCGCAAGGACTTTAGCAAGTTGCCGGATGTCATGGATGTGCCTTACCTCCTGGCTATCCAGCTGGATTCGTACCGCGAATTCCTGCAGCAAGGGGTGAGCAAGGAACAATTCCGCGACATCGGCCTGCATGCGGCCTTCAAATCGGTATTCCCGATCATCAGCTACTCCGGCAATGCCGCCCTGGAGTACGTCGGCTATCGCCTGGGCGAGCCGGCGTTCGACGTCAAGGAGTGCGTCCTGCGTGGCGTGACCTTCGCCGTGCCGCTGCGCGTGAAAGTGCGCCTGATCATTTTCGACAAGGAATCGTCGAACAAAGCGATCAAGGACATCAAAGAGCAAGAAGTGTACATGGGCGAAATTCCGCTCATGACCGAGAACGGTACCTTCGTCATCAACGGTACCGAGCGCGTCATCGTGTCCCAGCTGCACCGTTCGCCAGGTGTGTTCTTCGACCACGACCGTGGCAAGACCCACAGCTCGGGCAAGCTGCTGTACTCCGCTCGCATCATCCCTTACCGCGGCTCCTGGCTGGACTTCGAGTTCGATCCGAAGGACGCGGTATTCGTGCGTATCGACCGCCGCCGCAAACTGCCGGCTTCCGTCCTGCTGCGCGCACTGGGCTACAGCACTGAAGAGGTGCTGGATGCCTTCTATGACACCAACGTCTTCCATGTGAAGGGCGAGAGCTTGAGCCTGGAGCTGGTTCCGCAGCGTCTGCGTGGCGAAATCGCCGTTCTCGACATCAAGGACGGTAGCGGCAAGGTGATCGTGGAGCAGGGTCGTCGTATCACGGCTCGCCACATCAACCAGCTGGACAAGGCTGGTATCAAGGAGCTGGAAGTTCCGCTCGACTACGTCATTGGCCGTACCACTGCCAAGGCGATCGTGCACCCGGCTACCGGTGAAATCATCGCCGAGTGCAACACCGAGCTGACCGCTGACCTGCTGGTCAAGATGGCCAAGGCTCAGGTGGTTCGCTTCGAGACCCTGTACACCAACGATATCGACTGTGGTCCGTTCATCAGCGACACGCTGAAGATCGACAGCACCACCAATCAGCTCGAAGCGCTGGTCGAAATCTATCGCATGATGCGTCCCGGCGAGCCGCCAACCAAGGATGCTGCCGAGACCCTGTTCAACAACCTGTTCTTCAGCGCCGAGCGTTACGACCTGTCTGCCGTTGGCCGCATGAAGTTCAACCGTCGTATCGGTCGTACCGAGATCGAAGGTTCGGGCGTGCTGAGCAAGGAAGACATCGTTGCTGTACTGAAGACCCTGGTCGACATCCGTAACGGCAAGGGCATCGTCGACGACATCGACCATCTGGGTAACCGCCGCGTACGTTGCGTCGGCGAGATGGCCGAGAACCAGTTCCGCGTTGGCCTGGTGCGTGTAGAGCGCGCGGTCAAGGAACGTCTGTCGATGGCCGAAAGCGAAGGCCTGATGCCGCAAGACCTGATCAACGCCAAGCCGGTTGCGGCGGCGGTGAAGGAGTTCTTCGGTTCCAGTCAGCTCTCGCAGTTCATGGACCAGAACAACCCGCTGTCCGAGATCACCCACAAGCGCCGCGTCTCCGCACTCGGCCCAGGTGGTCTGACCCGTGAGCGTGCAGGCTTCGAAGTCCGCGACGTACACCCGACTCACTACGGTCGTGTGTGCCCGATCGAAACGCCGGAAGGTCCGAACATCGGTCTGATCAACTCGCTGGCTGCCTACGCCCGCACCAACCAGTACGGCTTCCTGGAGAGCCCGTACCGCGTGGTCAAGGAAGGCAAGGTCACCGACGAGATCGTATTCCTGTCCGCCATCGAAGAGGCCGACCACGTTATCGCTCAGGCGTCTGCGACCCTGAACGACAAGGGTCAGCTGATCGACGAACTGGTAGCGGTACGTCACCTGAACGAATTCACCGTCAAGGCGCCGGAAGACGTCACCCTGATGGACGTTTCGCCGAAGCAGGTTGTCTCCGTAGCTGCCTCGCTGATTCCGTTCCTCGAGCACGACGACGCCAACCGCGCACTCATGGGTTCGAACATGCAGCGTCAGGCTGTACCGACCCTGCGTGCCGACAAGCCGCTGGTAGGTACCGGCATGGAGCGCAACGTCGCCCGTGACTCCGGCGTTTGCGTCGTGGCTCGTCGTGGCGGTGTGATCGACTCCGTCGACGCCAGCCGTATCGTGGTTCGCGTCAACGATGACGAAGTCGAAACTGGCGAAGCCGGTGTCGACATCTACAACCTGACCAAATACACCCGCTCCAACCAGAACACCTGCATCAACCAGCGTCCGCTGGTGAGCAAAGGTGACAAGGTGGCGCGTAGCGACATCATGGCTGACGGCCCGTCCACCGACATGGGTGAACTGGCGCTGGGTCAGAACATGCGTGTTGCGTTCATGCCGTGGAACGGCTTCAACTTCGAAGACTCCATCTGCCTGTCCGAGCGCGTGGTTCAGGAAGACCGCTTCACCACCATCCACATTCAGGAACTGACCTGTGTGGCGCGTGACACCAAGCTCGGCCCAGAGGAAATCTCCTCTGACATCCCGAACGTTGGCGAAGCTGCCCTGAACAAGCTGGACGAAGCCGGTATCGTCTACGTCGGCGCCGAAGTCGGCCCGGGCGACATTCTGGTTGGTAAGGTCACCCCGAAAGGCGAGACCCAACTGACGCCGGAAGAGAAGCTGCTGCGTGCGATTTTCGGTGAAAAGGCGTCTGACGTTAAAGACACCTCCCTGCGTGTGCCGACTGGCACCAAGGGTACCGTCATCGACGTGCAGGTCTTCACCCGTGATGGCGTGGAGCGCGATTCGCGCGCCCTGTCCATCGAGAAGATGCAGCTGGATGAGATCCGCAAGGACCTGAACGAAGAGTTCCGCATCGTCGAAGGCGCGACCTTCGAGCGTCTGCGTTCCGCTCTGGTTGGTGCTATCGCCGAAGGTGGCGCTGGTCTGAAGAAAGGCACCGCGATCACCGACGAGTTCCTCGACGGTCTCGAGCGTGGCCAGTGGTTCAAACTGCGCATGGCCGACGACGCCCTGAACGAGCAGCTCGAGAAGGCTCAGGCCTACATCTCCGACCGCCGTCAGATGCTCGACGACAAGTTCGAAGACAAGAAGCGCAAGCTGCAGCAGGGCGATGACTTGGCGCCGGGCGTGCTGAAGATCGTCAAGGTTTACTTGGCCATCCGCCGTCGCATCCAGCCGGGTGACAAGATGGCCGGTCGTCACGGTAACAAGGGTGTGGTCTCGGTGATCATGCCGGTCGAAGACATGCCGCACGACGCCAACGGTACGCCGGTCGACATCGTGCTGAACCCGCTGGGCGTTCCGTCGCGTATGAACGTCGGTCAGATTCTCGAAACCCACCTGGGTCTCGCGGCCAAGGGCCTGGGCGAGAAGATCAACCGCATGCTCGAAGAGCAGCGCAAGATCGCCGAACTGCGCAAGTTCCTCGCTGAGATCTACAACGAGATCGGTGGCCGTCAGGAAAACCTCGACGAGTTCTCCGATACCGAGATCCTCGAGTTGGCGAAGAACCTCAAAGGCGGTGTACCGATGGCGACTGCCGTGTTTGACGGCGCCAAGGAAACCGAGATCAAGGCCATGCTGAAGCTGGCTGATCTGCCGGAGAGCGGCCAGATGCGCCTGTTCGACGGTCGTACCGGTAACCAGTTCGAGCGCCCGACCACCGTCGGCTACATGTACATGCTCAAACTGAACCACCTGGTGGACGACAAGATGCACGCCCGTTCCACTGGTTCCTACAGCCTGGTTACCCAGCAGCCGCTGGGTGGTAAGGCGCAGTTCGGTGGTCAGCGTTTCGGGGAGATGGAGGTCTGGGCACTGGAAGCCTATGGCGCCGCCTACACCCTGCAGGAAATGCTGACCGTGAAGTCGGACGACGTGAACGGCCGTACCAAGATGTACAAGAACATCGTGGATGGCGATCACCGTATGGAGCCGGGCATGCCCGAGTCCTTCAACGTACTGATCAAAGAGATCCGTTCGCTCGGTATCGATATCGATCTGGAAACCGAATAACACGACGTGAATCGGCAGCGGGGCTAATCCAGCTCGCTGCCCGCTCCGCCAGGAGGAAAGGCCTTGAAAGACCTACTGAATTTGCTGAAAAACCAGGGTCAGATCGAAGAGTTCGACGCCATCCGTATCGGATTGGCCTCGCCTGAGATGATCCGTTCGTGGTCGTTCGGTGAAGTTAAAAAGCCGGAAACCATCAACTACCGTACCTTCAAGCCAGAGCGTGATGGCCTGTTCTGCGCCAAGATCTTTGGCCCGGTCAAGGACTACGAGTGCCTGTGCGGCAAGTACAAGCGCCTCAAGCACCGCGGTGTGATCTGCGAGAAGTGCGGCGTTGAAGTGGCCCTGGCCAAGGTTCGTCGTGAGCGCATGGCGCACATCGAACTGGCCTCGCCGGTCGCCCACATCTGGTTCTTGAAATCGCTGCCGTCCCGTATCGGCCTGCTGATGGACATGACCCTGCGCGATATCGAGCGCGTGCTCTATTTCGAGAGCTACGTCGTGATCGATCCGGGCATGACCACCCTCGAGAAGGGTCAGCTGCTGAACGACGAGCAGTACTTCGAAGCCCTCGAAGAGTTCGGTGACGACTTCGACGCGCGTATGGGCGCCGAAGCCGTACGCGAGCTGCTGCACGCCATCGACCTGGATCACGAGATCGGCCGCCTGCGTGAAGAGATTCCGCAGACCAACTCCGAGACCAAGATCAAGAAGCTGTCCAAGCGCCTGAAGCTGATGGAAGCCTTCAAGGACTCCGGCAACCTGCCTGAGTGGATGGTGCTGACCGTTCTGCCGGTTCTGCCGCCGGATCTGCGTCCGCTGGTACCGCTCGATGGTGGCCGCTTCGCGACTTCCGATCTGAACGATCTGTATCGCCGCGTGATCAACCGTAACAACCGTCTCAAGCGCCTGCTCGATCTGTCGGCGCCGGACATCATCGTGCGCAACGAAAAGCGCATGCTGCAGGAAGCCGTCGACGCCCTGCTCGACAACGGCCGTCGTGGTCGCGCCATCACTGGCTCGAACAAGCGTCCGCTGAAGTCGCTGGCCGACATGATCAAGGGTAAGCAAGGTCGCTTCCGTCAGAACCTGCTCGGTAAGCGCGTGGACTACTCCGGTCGTTCCGTGATCACCGTAGGCCCGACCCTGCGTCTGCACCAGTGCGGTCTGCCGAAGAAGATGGCCCTCGAGCTGTTCAAGCCGTTCATTTTCGGCAAGCTGGAAATGCGTGGTCTGGCGACCACCATCAAGGCTGCGAAGAAGATGGTCGAGCGTGAGCTGCCGGAAGTGTGGGACGTTCTCGCCGAAGTGATTCGCGAACATCCCGTACTGCTCAACCGTGCACCGACCCTGCACCGTCTGGGTATCCAGGCGTTCGAGCCGGTACTGATCGAAGGTAAAGCGATCCAGCTGCACCCGCTGGTCTGCGCCGCGTACAACGCCGACTTCGACGGTGACCAGATGGCCGTTCACGTGCCGCTGACGCTGGAAGCCCAGCTCGAAGCGCGCGCGCTGATGATGTCGACCAACAACATCCTGTCGCCCGCCAACGGCGAGCCGATCATCGTGCCGTCGCAGGACGTTGTACTGGGTCTGTACTACATGACCCGCGAAGCCGTGAACGCCAAGGGCGAAGGTCGCGTGTTCGCTGACCTGCAGGAAGTCGACCGCGTGTTCCGCGCCGGCGAAGCGTCCCTGCACGCCCGTGTGAAAGTGCGTATCAACGAGGTCATCAAAGACCGCGACGGCAGCATCACCAAGAACACCCGCATCGTCGACACCACTGTCGGCCGCGCGCTGCTGTTCCAGATCGTACCGGCCGGCCTGTCTTACGACGTGGTCAACCAGTCGATGAAGAAGAAGGCGATTTCCAAGCTGATCAACCAGTGCTACCGCACCGTTGGTCTGAAGGACACCGTGATCTTCGCTGACCAGCTGATGTACACCGGTTTCGCCTACTCGACCATCTCCGGTGTGTCGATTGGCGTGAACGACTTCGTCATCCCGGACGAGAAGGCGCGCATCATCGACGCCGCCACCGAGGAAGTGAAGGAAATCGAATCGCAGTACGCCTCCGGCCTGGTTACCCAGGGCGAGAAGTACAACAAGGTGATCGACCTCTGGTCGAAGGCCAACGATGAAGTGTCCAAGGCGATGATGGCCAACCTCTCGAAAGAGCCGGTTGTCGATCGCGAAGGCAAGACCGTCGAGCAGGAGTCCTTCAACTCCATGTACATGATGGCGGACTCCGGTGCGCGTGGTAGCGCCGCCCAGATCCGTCAGCTGGCCGGTATGCGTGGTCTGATGGCCAAGCCGGACGGCTCGATCATCGAAACGCCGATCACCGCGAACTTCCGCGAAGGTCTGTCGGTTCTGCAGTACTTCATCTCCACCCACGGTGCTCGTAAAGGTCTGGCGGATACCGCACTGAAGACCGCGAACTCCGGTTACCTGACCCGTCGTCTGGTCGACGTGGCGCAGGATCTGGTGGTGACCGAGATCGATTGCGGCACCGAGCACGGTCTGCTGATGACGCCGCACATCGAAGGCGGCGACGTTGTCGAGCCGCTGGGTGAGCGCGTGCTGGGTCGAGTGATCGCCAAGGACGTGTTCAAGCCTGGCACCGAGGACGTCATCGTTCCGGCCGGTACCCTGATCGACGAGCAATGGGTCGAGTTCATCGAGCTGAACAGCGTCGACGAAGTGGTCGTGCGTTCGCCGATCACCTGCGAAACCCGCTTCGGCATCTGCGCCAAGTGCTACGGTCGCGATCTGGCTCGTGGTCATCAGGTCAACATCGGTGAAGCGGTCGGCGTTATCGCTGCCCAGTCCATCGGTGAGCCGGGTACCCAGCTGACCATGCGTACCTTCCACATCGGTGGTGCTGCAAGCCGTACTTCGGCTGCCGACAGCGTCCAGGTGAAGAATGGTGGTGCGATCCGTCTGCACAACCTCAAGCACGTCGAGCGCGTGGACGGCAACCTGGTGGCGGTGTCCCGTTCCGGCGAGCTGGCTGTGGCTGACGAGTTCGGTCGCGAGCGCGAGCGCTACAAGCTGCCGTACGGTGCCGTGATTTCGGTGAAGGAAGGCGACAAGGTCGACGCTGGCGCCATCGTCGCCAAGTGGGACCCGCACACCCACCCGATCGTGACCGAAATGAAGGGTACCGTGACCTTCGTCGGCATGGAGGAGGGCATCACCATCAAGCGTCAGACCGACGAACTGACCGGTCTGACCAACATCGAGGTTCTCGATCCGAAGGATCGTCCGGCTGCTGGCAAGGACATTCGTCCGGCCATCAAGATGGTCGATGCCAACGGCAAGGAACTGCTGCTGCCGGGTACCGACGTTCCCGCTCAGTACTTCCTGCCAGCCAACGCCCTGGTCGGTGTGGCTGACGGTGCGCAGATCGCGGTCGGTGACGTTATCGCCCGTATCCCGCAAGAGACCTCGAAGACCCGCGACATCACCGGTGGTCTGCCGCGCGTTGCCGACCTGTTCGAAGCCCGTCGTCCGAAGGAAGCTTCGATCCTGGCGGAAATCAGCGGCACCATCTCGTTCGGCAAGGAGACCAAGGGCAAGCGCCGTCTGGTCATCACCCCGACCGATGGCAGCGATCCGTACGAGGAGCTGATTCCGAAGTGGCGTCATCTGAACGTCTTCGAAGGCGAACAAGTGAACCGCGGCGAAGTCATCTCCGACGGCCCGAGCGATCCGCACGACATCCTGCGCCTGCTGGGCGTGAGCGCGCTGGCCAAGTACATCGTCAACGAGATCCAGGACGTTTACCGTCTGCAGGGCGTGAAGATCAACGACAAGCACATCGAGACCATCCTGCGTCAGATGCTGCGTAAGGTTGAAGTCAGCGAGTCCGGCGATTCGTCCTTCATCAAGGGCGATCAAATGGAGCTCACCCAGGTGCTGGGCGAGAACGAGCGTTTGGCCGAAGAGGACAAGTTCGTCGCCAAGTACACCCGTGTACTGCTGGGTATCACCAAGGCGTCGCTGTCCACCGAGTCCTTCATCTCGGCAGCGTCCTTCCAGGAAACCACTCGCGTCCTCACCGAGGCAGCGGTTACTGGCAAGCGCGACTACCTGCGTGGTCTGAAAGAGAACGTGGTCGTGGGTCGTCTGATCCCGGCCGGTACCGGTCTGGCCTATCACAGCGAGCGCAAGCGCAAGCGTGATGCCGACAAGCCGGTACGAGTCAGCGCCAGTGAAGTGGAAGCCGCACTGACCGAAGCGCTGAACTCCAGCGGCAATTGAGTCGAGGCCTCGCTGGTTCGCCAGCGGGGCTTTGTCTTGACTGGGGGCGTGCGTCTCTTTAGACTCATGCACCCCTAAATTTGGCAGGGCGCTGTGCTCTGCCATCTTTATTTGTGAGCGTCGAAAGACAACAGTGGAGCTAGTAGATGGCAACTATCAACCAGCTGGTACGTCAGCCGCGTAAGCGTATCGTCGAGAAATCCGACGTGCCTGCGCTGCAGAACTGCCCGCAACGTCGTGGCGTGTGCACTCGCGTGTACACCACCACGCCGAAAAAACCTAACTCGGCACTGCGTAAAGTATGCCGCGTGCGTCTGACCAACGGTTTCGAGGTTTCCTCGTACATCGGTGGTGAAGGCCACAACCTGCAAGAGCACAGCGTCGTGCTGATCCGTGGCGGTCGTGTAAAAGACCTTCCGGGTGTGCGCTACCACACCGTGCGTGGTTCGCTGGATACCTCTGGCGTCAAAGACCGTAAGCAAGGTCGTTCCAAGTACGGTACCAAGCGTCCGAAATAAGGCCGCCTGAATCTTTATATTTAGTTGAGTCGATAAGAGTAAGGTCGGGCGCGGCTTTTGCCGAAAGTCCCGGGCTAACCTGAAGACCGTTTGAGGGCTTATCATGCCAAGACGTCGTGTAGCAGCAAAACGTGAGATTCTCGACGATCCGAAGTACGGATCGCAGATTCTCGCCAAGTTCATGAACCACGTGATGGAAAGCGGCAAGAAGGCCGTGGCCGAGCGCATCGTTTACGGTGCTCTGGACACAGTCAAAGCGCGCAAGAACAGCGATCCCCTGGAGATCTTCGAGAAAGCTCTCGACGCCATCGCTCCGCTGGTCGAAGTGAAGTCTCGCCGCGTAGGCGGTGCTACTTACCAGGTTCCGGTCGAAGTTCGTCCGTCCCGTCGTAACGCCCTGGCTATGCGCTGGCTCGTAGACTACGCCCGCAAGCGCGGCGAGAAGTCCATGGCTCTGCGTCTGGCTGGTGAGCTGCTGGATGCTGCTGAAGGCAAAGGCGCTGCTGTCAAGAAGCGTGAAGACGTGCACCGTATGGCTGAAGCCAACAAGGCTTTCTCGCACTACCGCTTCTAATTCCGGCTCCACTAACCTTGCGAGGGCTTTATGGCTCGTAATACAGCAATTAACCGCTACCGTAATATTGGTATCTGTGCCCACGTTGACGCGGGCAAGACCACCACTACCGAGCGGATCCTGTTCTACACAGGCCTGAGCCACAAGATGGGCGAGGTGCATGATGGCGCCGCGACCACCGACTGGATGGTTCAGGAGCAGGAGCGTGGTATTACCATTACTTCTGCTGCCATCACCACCTTCTGGAAAGGTTCGGTTGGTCAGTACGACAACTACCGCGTAAACGTCATCGACACCCCCGGTCACGTTGACTTCACCATTGAAGTAGAGCGCTCGCTGCGCGTACTCGACGGTGCTGTTGTTGTGTTCTGTGGTACTTCGGGCGTTGAGCCGCAGTCCGAAACCGTATGGCGTCAGGCCAACAAGTACGGCGTTCCGCGTATCGTCTACGTGAACAAGATGGACCGTGCTGGTGCCAACTTCCTGCGCGTCGTCGGTCAGATCAAGAACCGTCTGGGGCACACCCCGGTACCGATTCAGATCGCCATCGGTTCAGAAGAGAACTTCGAAGGTCAGGTTGATCTGATCAAGATGAAGGCCATCTACTGGAACGAAGACGACAAGGGCACTACCTATCGTGAGGAAGAGATTCCTGCCGAGCTGGTAGAGCTGGCCAACGAGTGGCGCTCGAACATGGTCGAGGCTGCTGCCGAAGCCAACGAAGAGCTGATGAACAAGTACCTTGAAGAAGGTGACCTGTCCGTCGAAGAGATCAAGGCTGGTCTGCGCGCCCGTACTCTGGCGAGTGAGATCGTGCCGGCTGTCTGCGGTTCCTCGTTCAAGAACAAGGGCGTTCCCCTGGTTCTCGATGCCGTCATCGACTTCCTGCCGGCTCCGACCGAGATTCCTGCGATCAAGGGTATTCACCCGGATCTGGCTGACAAGCCGAAAGAGGAAATCGCTGAGGCCGATTACGACGAGCGTCATGCCGACGACAACGAGCCGTTCTCGGCTCTGGCGTTCAAGATCGCTACCGACCCGTTCGTGGGTACGCTGACCTTCGTTCGCGTCTACTCGGGCGTTCTGGAGTCTGGCCAGTCGGTCATCAACTCCGTGAAAGGCAAGAAAGAGCGCGTTGGTCGTATGGTGCAGATGCACGCCAACCAGCGTGAAGAGATCAAAGAGGTGCGCGCTGGCGACATCGCGGCTCTGATCGGCATGAAGGATGTCACCACCGGTGAAACCCTGTGCGATCCGGACAAGCAGATCATCCTCGAGCGCATGGACTTCCCGGAGCCGGTAATTTCGGTAGCTGTAGAGCCGAAAACCAAGGCTGACCAGGAGAAGATGGGTATCGCGCTGGGCAAGCTGGCTCAGGAAGACCCGTCGTTCCGCGTCAAGACTGACGAAGAGACAGGTCAGACCATCATCTCTGGTATGGGTGAGCTGCACCTGGACATCCTCGTTGACCGCATGAAGCGCGAGTTCAACGTCGAGGCCAACATCGGCAAGCCGCAGGTTTCCTACCGTGAAACCATCACCAAGGACGCTGTCGAGATCGAAGGCAAGTTCGTTCGTCAGTCCGGTGGTCGTGGTCAGTTCGGTCACTGCTGGATTCGTTTCTCGACTCCGGACGTGGACGACAAGGGCAACATCACCGAAGGTCTGGTGTTCACCAACGAAGTCGTAGGTGGTGTGGTTCCGAAGGAATACATCCCGGCGATCCAGAAGGGTATCGAAGAGCAGATGAAGAACGGCGTCGTTGCCGGCTATCCGCTGATCGGCCTGAAGGCTACCGTGTTCGATGGTTCCTACCACGACGTCGACTCCAACGAGATGGCGTTCAAGATCGCTGCCTCCATGGCGACCAAGCAGCTGGCCCAGAAGGGCGGCGGTAAGGTGCTTGAGCCGATCATGAAGGTAGAAGTGGTAACTCCTGAGGACTACATGGGTGACGTGATGGGTGACCTGAACCGTCGTCGTGGTCTGATCCAGGGTATGGAAGATTCGGTGTCCGGTAAGGTTATCCGTGCCGAAGTTCCGCTGGGCGAGATGTTTGGTTACGCTACCGACGTCCGTTCCATGTCCCAGGGTCGCGCCAGCTACTCCATGGAATTCTCCAAGTACGCAGAGGCTCCGGCGAACATCGTCGAAGCGCTGGTTAAAAAACAAGGCTAATCCCGCCCTTTAAGTAAGAGGTTTACTGTCGTGGCTAAGGAAAAATTCGAACGTAACAAACCGCACGTCAACGTCGGCACCATCGGTCACGTTGACCACGGTAAAACCACTCTGACCGCTGCTCTGACCCGCGTCTGCTCCGAAGTTTTCGGTTCGGCCAAGGTTGACTTCGACAAGATCGATAGCGCTCCGGAAGAGAAAGCTCGTGGTATCACCATCAACACTGCACACGTGGAGTACGATTCGTCCGTACGTCACTACGCGCACGTTGACTGCCCGGGTCACGCCGACTACGTGAAGAACATGATCACCGGTGCTGCCCAGATGGACGGCGCGATCCTGGTCTGCTCGGCTGCCGACGGCCCGATGCCGCAAACCCGTGAGCACATCCTGCTGTCCCGTCAGGTTGGCGTACCGTACATCGTTGTCTTCCTGAACAAGGCTGACATGGTTGACGACGCTGAGCTGCTGGAACTGGTCGAGATGGAAGTTCGCGACCTGCTGAGCACCTACGATTTCCCGGGTGACGACACTCCGATCATCATCGGCTCCGCGCTGATGGCTCTGAACGGCCAGGACGACAACGGCATGGGTACCACTGCGGTGAAAACCCTGGTGGAAACTCTGGATACCTACATCCCTGAGCCGGTTCGTGCCATCGACCGTCCGTTCCTGATGCCGATCGAAGACGTATTCTCGATCTCCGGCCGCGGTACTGTAGTGACCGGTCGTGTAGAGCGCGGTATCGTCCGTATCCAGGAAGAAATCGAAATCGTTGGTCTGCGTCCGACCACCAAGACCACCTGCACCGGCGTTGAGATGTTCCGCAAGCTGCTGGACGAAGGTCGTGCTGGTGAGAACTGCGGCGTGCTGCTGCGCGGCACCAAGCGTGATGAAGTCGAGCGTGGTCAGGTTCTGGCCAAGCCGGGCACCATCAAGCCGCACACCAAGTTCGAAGCTGAAGTGTACGTTCTGTCCAAGGAAGAAGGTGGTCGTCACACCCCGTTCTTCAAGGGCTACCGTCCGCAGTTCTACTTCCGTACCACTGACGTGACCGGTTCGTGCGAACTGCCGGAAGGCGTTGAGATGGTAATGCCGGGCGACAACATCAAAATGGTTGTCACCCTGATCAAGCCGATCGCCATGGAAGATGGCCTGCGTTTCGCGATTCGCGAAGGCGGCCGTACCGTTGGTGCTGGCGTGGTTGCCAAGATCGTCGAGTAATCAACGATCTGCGGTATGTAAAAGGGCCCTTCGGGGCCCTTTTCTTTTGGACTGGTTAAAAGTTGACACCCCTAGGGGGCATCCGTACAATTGCGCCTCCCTTGAGCGGGCGTAGTCCGTCTGTGGGGATTAGCAGCTTGGAATCTGAGGTCAAAATGCAAAACCAACAAATCCGTATTCGGTTGAAGGCTTTTGACCATCGCCTGATCGATCAATCTACCCAGGAAATCGTGGAAACCGCGAAACGTACTGGTGCTCAGGTGCGTGGTCCGATTCCTCTGCCTACTCGTAAGGAGCGGTTTACCGTTCTGGTCTCTCCGCACGTCAACAAAGACGCGCGCGATCAGTACGAAATCCGCACTCATAAGCGTGTTCTGGACATCGTCCAGCCGACGGATAAAACCGTTGACGCGCTGATGAAGCTTGACCTTGCGGCAGGCGTGGAAGTGCAGATCAGCCTCGGCTAAAACCTGGCGGTTTTAGTCGTGTAACGCTCTGAAATGGGCGGCCATAGCGGGTGAAAGCCCCGTACACTCATGAGGTTTACAACATGACTATTGGTGTAGTCGGTCGTAAAGCGGGTATGACCCGTATTTTCACCGAAGAAGGTGTCTCCATTCCGGTTACGGTCATCGAGATCGAGCCGAATCGCGTCACCCAGTTCAAAACCGAAGAATCCGATGGCTATCGCGCAGTGCAAGTCACTGTCGGTGAGCGTCGCGCTTCGCGTGTCACAGCAGCTCAAGCTGGCCACTTCGCCAAGGCGAACGTCGCGGCAGGTCGCACCGTTCTGGAATTCCGTCTTGAAGAAGGCGACTACCAGGCTGGCGATCTGATCAACGCTGAAATTTTCCAAGCTGGTCAACTGGTGGATGTCACCGGTCAGTCCAAAGGTAAAGGCTTCGCCGGTACCATCAAGCGTTGGAACTTCCGCGGCCAGGACAACACTCACGGCAACTCCGTGTCCCACCGTGTTCCGGGTTCCATTGGCCAGTGCCAGACCCCGGGTCGCGTATTCAAGGGCAAGAAGATGTCCGGCCACATGGGTGCTGAGCGCGTTACCGTGCAGTCCCTGGAAGTCGTGCGCGTAGACGCCGAGCGTAATCTGCTGCTGGTCAAGGGTGCCGTTCCTGGCGCTACTGGCGGCGACGTTATCGTTCGTCCGGCTGCCAAGGCGTAAGGGGAGAATCTGAGATGCAATTGAATGTAAATGGCGCTCAGGCGATCGAAGTGTCCGAAGCGACCTTCGGTGGCGAGTTCAACGAGACTCTGGTTCACCAGGCAGTCGTAGCCTACATGGCTGGCGGTCGTCAGGGCACCAAAGGTCAGAAGTCCCGTTCCGACGTATCCGGTGGCGGTAAGCGCCCTTGGCGTCAGAAGGGCACTGGTCGTGCTCGTGCTGGTACCACTCGTGGTCCGATCTGGCGTGGCGGTGGTGTGACCTTCGCAGCGTCCACCCGCAACCATGATCAAAAGCTGAACAAGAAGATGTACCGCGCAGCTCTGCGCTCCATCCTTGCTGAGCTCGTTCGTACCGACCGTCTGGTCGTGGTCGAAGACTTCGCCGTTGATGCGCCGAAGACCAAGACCCTGCTGGCCAAGCTCAATGGCCTGGGCCTGACCGACGTGCTGATCGTATCCGACGCTGTCGATGAGAACCTGTACCTGGCTGCCCGTAACCTGCCGCACGTTGACGTACGTGACGTTCAGGGTTCCGATCCGGTCAGCCTGATCGCGTACGAGAAGGTGCTCGTCACCGTTTCGGCCGTGAAGAAATTCGAGGAGCTGCTGGGATGAACCAGGAACGCGTATTCAAAGTGCTGCTTGGCCCGCACATCTCCGAGAAGGCCACGGTTCTGGCTGACAAACAAGGTCAGTTCGTTTTCAAAGTCGCTACCGATGCGACCAAGCTGGAAATCAAGAAGGCTGTCGAAGGCCTGTTCGGCGTGAAGGTTGAGCGCGTTACTACTCAGAACGTTCTGGGTAAGAGCAAGCGCACCGCTCGCGGTCTGGGCAAGCGTAACGACTGGAAGAAGGCAGTTATCTCCCTTCAGCCGGGCCAAGAACTCGATTTCACCAGCAGTGCTGAGTAAGGAAGGGGTGCATCATGGCAATCGTTAAATGCAAACCGACTTCCGCTGGCCGCCGTTTTGTGGTCAAGGTGGTCAATCAGGAGCTGCACAAAGGCGCTCCGTACGCTCCGCTGCTCGAGAAAAAGTCGAAGTCCGGTGGTCGTAACAAC
This sequence comes from Pseudomonas chaetocerotis, assembly GCF_015712105.2. NCBI lineage: Bacteria > Pseudomonadati > Pseudomonadota > Gammaproteobacteria > Pseudomonadales > Pseudomonadaceae > Pseudomonas > Pseudomonas chaetocerotis. The sequence continues at coordinate 403,979 of NZ_JACFYX020000003.1, read as the reverse complement.
AATGGCCGTATTACCACCCGTCATATCGGTGGTGGTCACAAGCAGCATTACCGTCTGGTCGACTTCCGTCGCAACGACAAGGATGGCATTCCTGCCACCGTCGAGCGCGTGGAATACGACCCGAACCGTACTGCTCACATCGCTCTGCTGAAATACGCTGACGGCGAACGTCGCTACATCATCGCTCCGAAGGGCGTTTCTGCTGGCGACCAGCTGATTGCGGGCATCATGGCTCCGATCAAGCCGGGCAACAGCCTGCAGCTGCGCAACATTCCGGTAGGTTCGACCGTTCACGGTATCGAGCTGAAGCCGGGCAAGGGTGCTCAGATCGCTCGTTCCGCTGGTGCTTCTGCTCAGCTGATCGCTCGTGAAGGTGCCTATGTGACTCTGCGTCTGCGCTCCGGCGAAATGCGCAAAGTCCTGTCCGAGTGCCGTGCGACCCTGGGCGAAGTCTCGAACTCCGAGCACAGCCTGCGTTCGCTGGGTAAGGCCGGTGCCAAGCGCTGGCGCGGTGTTCGTCCGACCGTTCGTGGTGTTGCCATGAACCCGGTTGATCACCCGCACGGTGGTGGTGAGGGTCGTACCTCCGGTGGTCGTCATCCGGTGTCGCCATGGGGCTTCCCGACCAAGGGCGCGAAAACCCGTGCTAACAAGCGCACCGACAACATGATCGTCCGTCGTCGCAAGTAAATAGAGGGATACGACAGTGCCACGTTCTCTGAAAAAAGGTCCTTTTATCGATCTTCACCTACTGAAGAAGGTCGAAGCGGCGGTGGAAAAGAACGAACGCAAACCGGTTAAGACCTGGTCGCGTCGTTCCATGATCCTGCCGCAGATGGTCGGTCTGACCATCGCTGTGCATAACGGTCGTCAACATGTCCCTGTTCTCGTGAACGAAGACATGGTCGGCCACAAACTGGGCGAATTTGCCGGCACACGTACCTATCGTGGTCACGTTGCCGACAAGAAAGGCAAGCGTTAAGGGGTTTGGAAATGGAAGTAGCCGCTAAGTTGTCGGGCGCTCGCATCTCCGCCCAGAAAGCTCGCCTGGTCGCCGACCAGATCCGCGGGAAGAAGGTGGGCGAAGCGCTCAACCTGCTGGCTTTCAGCAGCAAGAAAGCCGCCGAGATCATGAAGAAAGTGCTGGAGTCGGCCGTTGCCAACGCCGAGCACAACGAAGGCGCAGACGTTGATGACCTGAAGGTCAGCACCGTTTTCGTCAACGAAGGGCGTTCGCTTAAGCGCATCATGCCGCGTGCCAAAGGCCGTGCTGATCGCATCGTCAAGCGGTCTTGCCATATCACTGTCAAGGTTGCGGACAAGTAACGGAGTCGATCAGATGGGTCAGAAAGTACATCCCGTTGGCATCCGCCTGGGAATCGTCAAGGATCACACTTCGGTTTGGTATGCAGATGGTCGCACTTACGCCGACTACCTGAATGCCGACCTGAAGGTTCGTGCATACCTGCAAGACAAACTAAAAAGCGCGTCCGTTAGCCGTATCGACATCGCTCGTCCGGCTCAAACCGCACGCATCACCATCCACACCGCTCGTCCCGGCATCGTGATCGGCAAGAAAGGTGAAGATGTTGAGAAGCTGCGTCAGGACCTGACCAAGCAAATGGGTGTGCCGGTGCACATCAACATCGAAGAGATCCGCAAGCCGGAGCTCGACGGTATGCTGGTTGCACAGAGCGTAGCTCAGCAGCTGGAACGTCGCGTAATGTTCCGTCGCGCCATGAAGCGCGCCGTACAGAACGCCATGCGTATTGGTGCCAAGGGCATCAAGATCCAGGTGAGTGGTCGTCTTGGTGGCGCTGAAATCGCCCGTACCGAGTGGTATCGCGAAGGTCGTGTGCCCCTGCACACCCTGCGTGCAGATATCGATTACGCCACCTACGAAGCGCACACCACTTACGGTGTGATCGGCGTCAAGGTTTGGATCTTCAAGGGTGAGGTCATTGGTGGCCGCACTGAAGAGCTGAAGCCGCAAGCGCCCGCTCCTCGTAAAGCTGCTAAGAAATAAGGAGTACGCATCATGTTGCAACCAAAGCGTACGAAGTTCCGCAAGCAGATGACCGGCCACAACCGTGGTCTGGCTCAGCGCGGTAGCAAGGTCAGCTTCGGCGAGTTCGCGCTGAAGTCTGTAGCCCGCGGTCGTCTCACCGCCCGTCAGATCGAGTCCGCTCGTCGTGCTCTGACTCGTCACGTAAAACGTGGCGGCAAGATCTGGATTCGCGTATTCCCGGACAAGCCGGTTACCAAGAAGCCTCTCGAAGTGCGGATGGGTAAAGGTAAGGGTGGCGTCGAATATTGGGTAGCCCAGATCCAGCCAGGCAAGGTCCTGTACGAGATCGAAGGCGTTTCCGAAGAGCTGGCGCGTGAGGCTTTCGCCCTGGCTGCTGCAAAGCTGCCGCTCGCCACCACCTTTGTTAAGCGGACGGTGATGTGATGAAAGCGACCGAACTTCGTGAAAAAACCGCACAGCAACTGAACGAGCAACTGCTCGGTCTGCTGCGCGACCAGTTCAATCTGCGCATGCAGAAAGCAACTGGCCAGTTGGGGCAGTCTCACCTGCTCTCGCAAGTTAAGCGCGACATCGCTCGTGTGAAAACTGTGCTCAACCAGCAGGCAGGTAAGTGATCATGGCTGAAGCCGAAAAAACAGTCCGTACGCTGACCGGCCGTGTTGTCAGCGACAAGATGGACAAGACCATCACCGTTCTGATCGAGCGCCGTGTAAAGCACCCGATCTACGGTAAATACGTCAAGCGTTCGACCAAACTGCACGCTCACGACGAAACCAACCAGTGCAAGATCGGCGACAAGGTTTCCATTCGCGAAACCCGTCCGCAGTCCAAGACCAAGTCCTGGGCTCTGGTTGAAGTCGTCGAACGCGCAGTTGACGTCTAAGGGCTAGGGGTCGGAGAAATTTTATGATTCAGACTCAATCCATGCTCGATGTTGCTGACAACAGTGGTGCACGTCGCGTTATGTGCATCAAGGTGCTGGGCGGCTCTCATCGTCGCTACGCCGGCATCGGCGACATCATCAAGGTCACCGTCAAGGAAGCAATTCCGCGCGGCAAAGTGAAGAAAGGTCAGGTCATGACCGCAGTGGTTGTTCGTACCCGTCACGGCGTTCGTCGTGCCGACGGTTCGATCATCCGCTTCGACGGCAACGCTGCTGTTCTGCTGAACAACAAGCAAGAGCCGATCGGTACCCGTATCTTCGGGCCAGTGACCCGTGAACTGCGTTCCGAGAAGTTCATGAAGATCGTCTCGCTCGCCCCTGAAGTGCTTTAAGGAGATCCGACATGCAAAAGATTCGTCGTGACGACGAGATCATCGTGATCGCCGGCAAAGACAAAGGTAAGCGCGGTAAGGTGCTCAAGGTTCTCGCTGACGACCGTCTGGTCGTCGGCGGTATCAACCTGGTGAAGCGTCATACCAAGCCGAACCCGATGTCGGGCGTTCAAGGCGGTATCGTCGAGAAAGAAGCGCCTCTGCACGCTTCCAACGTTGCCATCTTCAACTCTGAAACCAACAAGGCTGACCGCGTTGGCTTCAAGACCGAAGACGGCAAGAAAATTCGTGTCTTCAAGTCCACCCAGAAGCCGGTTGGCGCTTGAGAATCCGTAGGTAAATACCATGGCACGACTGAAAGAGATTTACCGGAAGGAAATCGCGCCCAAGCTGAAGGAAGAACTGAAGCTGGCGAACGTGATGGAAGTTCCGCGCATCACCAAGATCACCCTGAACATGGGCCTGGGCGAAGCGATCGGTGACAAGAAGATCATCGAGAACGCTGTTGCCGACCTCGAGAAGATTACCGGTCAGAAAGTCGTTGTGACTCATGCCCGCAAGTCGATCGCAGGTTTCAAGGTTCGTGAAGGTTGGCCGATTGGCGTCAAGGTCACTCTGCGTCGCGAGCGTATGTATGAGTTCCTGGATCGTCTGCTGTCCATCTCCCTGCCGCGAGTGCGTGACTTCCGCGGCCTGAATGCCAAGTCCTTCGATGGTCGTGGCAACTACAGCATGGGCGTGAAAGAGCAGATCATCTTCCCGGAAATCGATTACGACAAGATCGATGCGCTGCGTGGTCTGGACATCACCCTGACTACCACTGCCCGTAACGATGATGAAGGCCGCGCTCTGCTGCGTGCTTTCAACTTCCCGTTCCGCAACTGATCGGAGTCCTGGACAATGGCCAAGACAAGCATGAAGAACCGCGAGCTGAAGCGTCAGCAAACGGTTGCCAAGTACGCCAAGAAGCGTGCCGAGCTGAAAGCCACCATCGCTAATCCGAACACCAGTCCGGAAGCGCGTTGGGAAGCCCAGGTCGCTCTGCAGAAGCAGCCGCGTGACGCCAGCGCCTCGCGCCTGCGTAACCGTTGCCGCATCACCGGCCGTCCGCACGGCGTTTACCGCAAGTTCGGTCTGTCGCGTAACAAGCTGCGCGAAGCCGCCATGCGCGGTGACGTACCGGGCCTGGTGAAAGCCAGCTGGTAATCAGCGGTAGCTGAAAGCGAAGCCGGCCTTGTGCCGGCTTTGCCTTTTTATTGAGCAAGCCCCTTTTGGGGCTTGCTTCATTTTTGATCGGTCTCTAGAATGTCCGGCTCTCCTGAGCCTGGTATTTCCATGCCGAGCTTTTGGATGATCCCACAGCCCTCGGGCTGTTCTTTTTGTATCAGGAGCGTCTAGCCCATGAGTATGCAGGACCCGTTAGCGGACATGCTAACTCGTATCCGTAATGCCCAGATGGCTGAAAAGTCCGTCGTAAGCATGCCTTCTTCCACTCTGAAGGTAGCCGTAGCCAAAGTTCTGAAAGACGAAGGTTACATTGCGGGTTATGAAGTCAATGGTGAAGCCAAGCCACAACTGTCCATCGAGCTGAAGTACTTCGAAGGCCGTCCGGTCATCGAGGAAGTCAAGCGCGTGAGCCGTCCTGGCCTTCGTCAATACAAATCCGTCGATGACCTGCCGAAGGTTCGCGGCGGTCTCGGTGTTTCCATCGTCTCCACCAACAAAGGTGTGATGACGGATCGCGCTGCGCGCGCTGCCGGTGTCGGCGGCGAAGTGCTCTGCACCGTGTTCTAAGGGGGGGATAAGCATGTCTCGCGTTGCTAAGAACCCCGTTGTGCTGCCTGCCGGTGTCGAGATCAAACTCGCCGGTCAGCAGCTCTCGGTTAAGGGTGCCAAGGGCGCTCTGGAACTGAACGTTCACTCGTCCGTTGAAGTGATCCAGGAAGGTAGCGAACTGCGTTTCGCCGCTCGTAATGGCGATCAGCAGAACCGCGCTATGGCCGGTACTACTCGCGCCCTGGTGAACAACATGGTCATCGGTGTCAGCCAAGGCTTCGAGCGTAAGCTGCAGCTGGTCGGCGTGGGCTACAAAGCTCAAGCCAAAGGCCAGGTGCTGAACCTCGCACTGGGCTTCTCCCACCCGATCGACTACGAACTGCCGGAAGGCGTCGTGGCCGAAACCCCGAACCAGACCGAAATCCTGATCAAGGGTATCGACAAGCAACTGGTGGGTCAGGTGGCTGCGGAAATCCGTGACTTCCGTCGTCCTGAGCCCTACAAGGGCAAAGGCGTTCGTTACGCGGATGAAGTTGTCCGTCGTAAAGAAGCCAAGAAGAAGTAAGGGGCTGAAAAATGACCGACAAAAAAGTTACTCGTCTGCGTCGCGCTCGCAAAGCACGCCTCAAGATGCACGAGCTCGAAGCCGTGCGTCTGTGCGTGTACCGCTCTTCGCAGCACATCTATGCCCAGGTCATCTCGGCCGACGGCAGCAAGGTTCTGGCCAGCGCCTCTACCTTGGACAAAGCACTGCGTGATGGCGCCACCGGCAACGTCGACGCAGCCAAGAAAGTTGGTGCGCTGGTTGCTGAGCGTGCGAAAGCCGCTGGTGTGACCCAGGTGGCATTCGACCGTTCTGGCTTCAAGTACCACGGCCGCGTCAAGGCGCTGGCTGATGCTGCTCGTGAAGGCGGGCTGGAGTTCTAAGTTATGGCAAATAACGACCAAAAGCGCGACGAAGGCTACATCGAGAAGCTGGTTCAGGTTAACCGCGTTGCCAAGACCGTAAAGGGTGGCCGTATCTTCACTTTCACCGCGCTGACCGTGGTGGGTGATGGCAAGGGTCGCGTCGGTTTCGGCCGTGGCAAGTCCCGCGAAGTTCCGGCTGCTATCCAGAAAGCGATGGAAGCTGCTCGTCGCAACATGATCCAAGTTGATCTGAACGGCACCACTCTGCAGTACCCGATCAAGTCCGCTCACGGCGCCTCCAAGGTGTTCATGCAGCCGGCTTCGGAAGGTACCGGTATCATCGCCGGCGGCGCCATGCGTGCCGTGCTGGAAGTGGCTGGCGTGCAGAACGTTCTGGCCAAGTGCTACGGCTCGACCAACCCGGTGAACGTGGTTCACGCCACTTTCAAGGGTCTGAAGACCATGCAGTCTCCGGGTTCTGTTGCAGCCAAGCGTGGCAAGAGCGTCGAGGAGATTCTCTAACCATGGCTAATACCGTCAAAGTGACTCTGATCAAGAGCACCAATGGCCGTCTGGCCAATCACAAAGCTTGCGTCAAGGGCCTGGGCCTGCGTCGCATCGGTCACACCGTAGAGGTTCTGGATACTCCGGAAAACCGCGGCATGATCAACAAGGCTTACTACCTGCTGAAGGTGGAGGGTTAATCATGCAACTGAACGATCTGCGTTCCGCGCCGGGTGCCCGTCGCGAGAAGCACCGTCCGGGCCGTGGCATCGGTAGCGGTCTGGGTAAGACTGGTGGCCGTGGTCACAAAGGTCAAACCTCCCGCTCCGGTGGCTCCATCGCTCCGGGCTTCGAGGGTGGTCAGCAGCCGCTGCACCGCCGTCTGCCGAAGTTCGGCTTCGTCTCCCTGAAGGCTATGGATCGCGCTGAAGTGCGTACTTCCGAGCTGAACAAGGTAGAGGGTGTTGTCACTCTGCAGGCTCTGAAGGATGCCAATCTGGTAGGTCATCACGTACAGCGTGTGAAAGTCATGCTGTCCGGTGAGGTTACCCGTGCGGTCACCCTGAAAGGTATCGCCGCCACCAAGGGTGCGCGTGCGGCTATCGAAGCAGCTGGCGGTAAGTTCGAGGACTAAATGGCTAAGCAAGGTGCTCTCTCAGCGCTGGCAGGTGGCGGGTTGTCCGAACTCTGGGCTCGTCTGCGTTTCCTGTTCCTGGCGATCATCGTCTACCGGATAGGTGCGCACATCCCGGTTCCTGGCATCAACCCAGACCGACTGGCGGATCTGTTCCGGCAGAATGAGGGGACCATTCTTAGCTTGTTCAACATGTTTTCCGGCGGCGCGCTGGAGCGGATGAGCATCTTTGCACTGGGGATCATGCCGTACATTTCGGCATCGATCATCATGCAGCTGATGACCGCCGTCAGCCCGCAGCTGGAGCAGTTGAAGAAGGAAGGTGAAGCTGGCCGTCGCAAGATCAGCCAGTACACCCGCTACGGCACTCTCGTCCTTGCATTCGTTCAGGCCATCGGTATGTCCGTTGGTCTGGCTAGCCAGGGCGTAGCGTTCTCGGTCGATTTCGGCTTCCATTTCGTGGCGATCACCACTTTCGTGGCGGGCGCGATGTTCATGATGTGGCTGGGCGAGCAGATTACCGAGCGCGGTGTCGGCAACGGTATCTCGATGCTGATTTTTGCAGGCATCGTGGCCGGTCTGCCGTCGGCAATCGGGCAGTCTTTCGAGTCTGCTCGTCAGGGCGATATCAACATCTTCGCTCTGATCGCCATCGGCCTGCTGGCAGTAGCGATCATCGGTTTCGTGGTGTTCATTGAGCGTGGTCAGCGTCGCATTGCGGTGCACTACGCCAAGCGTCAGCAGGGCCGCAAGGTCTTCGCTGCGCAGACCAGCCACCTGCCGTTGAAGGTGAATATGGCGGGCGTAATCCCGGCCATCTTCGCCAGCAGCCTTCTGCTGTTCCCGGCCTCGCTGGGTGCCTGGTTTGGTCAGTCCGAGGGTTTGGGCTGGCTGCAGGACATTTCGCAGGCTATCGCTCCTGGTCAGCCGTTGAACATTCTGCTGTTTAGTGCAGGGATCATTTTCTTCTGCTTCTTCTACACAGCGCTGATGTTCAACCCGAAAGACGTAGCGGAAAACCTGAAGAAGTCCGGTGCCTTTATTCCGGGCATCCGTCCGGGCGAGCAGTCTGCGCGCTATATCGATGGCGTTCTGACCCGCTTGACCATGTTCGGTGCTCTGTACATGACGGCCGTGTGCCTGTTGCCCCAGTTCCTGGTGGTTGCAGCCAACGTTCCGTTCTACCTTGGCGGGACGTCGTTGCTGATCGTGGTCGTGGTTGTAATGGACTTCATGTCCCAAGTGCAATCGCACCTCGTGTCTCACCAGTACGATTCCCTGATGAAGAAAGCCAACCTGAAGGGCTATGGCAGCGGCATGCTCCGCTGATCCACCCGTAAGGTTCGAGGAGTTGGTAATGAAAGTTCGTGCATCGGTGAAAAAGCTGTGCCGTAACTGCAAAATTATCCGTCGCGAAGGTGTCGTGCGGGTGATCTGCAGCGCAGAGCCGCGTCACAAGCAGCGCCAAGGCTGAGTGTGAACCACGCGTGATAAGCCCGGCAGCTAGTGCGCTGCCGGGTTGATTATTTGTTATTACAGCGTTAATATCTCGCGCCCTATTTCTTGGCTTCCGGGGCGTAGGTAGCTGTCAATTGGAGTTCCACTGAATGGCCCGTATTGCAGGCGTTAACATTCCGGATAACAAGCACACTGTTATCTCGCTGACCTACATCTTTGGTGTTGGTCGCACCACTGCACAGAAAATCTGTGCCGCTACCGGTGTAAATCCGGCTGCGAAAATCAAGGATCTGACTGACGAGCAGATCGAACAGCTGCGTGGCGAAGTAGCCAAGGTGAATACCGAAGGCGACCTGCGTCGTGAAGTGAATATGAAGATCAAGCGCTTGATGGATCTGGGTTGCTACCGTGGCCTGCGTCATCGTAAAGGTCTGCCGGTTCGCGGTCAGCGTACCAAGACCAACGCTCGCACCCGTAAGGGCCCGCGTAAGCCGATCCGCAAGTAATCGCATTCGCGAATCGACAGGAATTTAGTCATGGCAAAACCTGCTGCTCGTACTCGTAAAAAAGTCAAAAAGACGGTGGTTGATGGCATCGCCCACATCCACGCGTCTTTCAATAACACTATCGTGACCATTACCGACCGTCAGGGTAACGCCCTGTCCTGGGCTACCTCCGGTGGTTCGGGTTTCCGCGGCTCGCGTAAGTCGACTCCGTTCGCTGCTCAGATCGCCGCCGAGCGCGCTGGTCAGGCTGCACTGGAATACGGTCTGAAGAACCTCGACGTCAACGTCAAAGGTCCAGGCCCAGGTCGCGAATCCGCCGTGCGTGCTCTGAACGCCTGCGGCTACAAAATCGCCAGCATCACCGACGTGACGCCAATCCCGCACAACGGGTGCCGTCCGCCGAAGAAGCGTCGCGTGTAATCAGGAGACAGTGAGAAATGGCTCGTTACATTGGTCCCAAGTGCAAACTGTCTCGTCGTGAAGGCACCGATCTCTTTCTGAAGAGTGGTGTTCGCGCGCTTGAATCTAAGTGCAACATCGAAGCAGCCCCGGGTATCCACGGCCAGCGCCGTGGCCGTCAGTCCGACTACGGTACCCAGCTGCGTGAGAAGCAGAAAGTTCGTCGTATCTACGGCGTACTGGAGCGTCAATTCAGCGGTTACTACAAGCAAGCTGCCAGCCAGAAAGGCGCCACCGGCGAAAATCTGCTGCAACTCCTGGAGTGCCGTCTGGACAACGTGGTTTACCGTATGGGTTTTGGCGCTACTCGTGCCGAGTCCCGTCAGCTGGTTTCGCACAAAGCGATCAGCGTCAACGGTCAGACCGTAAACGTACCGTCCTACCAAGTTAAGGCTGGCGACGTCGTTGCTGTTCGCGAGAAATCGCGCAATCAGCTGCGCATCGCTCAGGCTCTCGAGCTCTGCGCCCAGCGTGGCCGTGTTGAGTGGGTAGAAGTAGACGCCGAGAAGAAGTCTGGTGTGTTCAAGAACGTACCGGCTCGTGGCGATCTGTCCGCCGACATCAACGAGAGCCTGATTGTCGAGCTCTACTCCAAGTAAGGGCTAGAAAATAGGTGCATCCATGCAGATTTCGGTAAATGAGTTCCTGACCCCCCGTCACATCGATGTGCAGGAGGTCAGTCCGACCCGCGCCAAGATCACCCTCGAACCTCTCGAGCGTGGCTTTGGCCATACCCTGGGCAACGCGCTGCGTCGCATCCTGTTGTCCTCCATGCCTGGCTGTGCAGTAGTCGAGGCCGAGATCGATGGTGTACTCCATGAGTACTCCGCGATCGAAGGTGTGCAGGAAGATGTCATCGAGATCCTGCTCAACCTGAAAGGTCTGGCTATCAAGCTGCACGGCCGTGACGAAGTGACCCTGACTCTGGCTAAGAAGGGCCCGGGCGTAGTTACCGCTGCCGATATTCAGCTGGATCACGATGTCGAAATCGTCAATGGCGACCACGTAATCGCCAACCTGGCCTCCAATGGCGCGCTGAACATGAAGCTCACCGTGGCTCGTGGTCGCGGCTATGAGCCGGCTGACGCGCGTCAGAGCGACGAAGATGAAAGCCGCAGCATTGGTCGCTTGCAGCTGGATGCTTCGTTCAGCCCTGTGCGTCGGGTTGCTTACGTGGTGGAAAACGCCCGTGTCGAGCAGCGTACTAACCTGGACAAACTGGTTATCGACCTGGAAACCAACGGTACTCTGGACCCTGAAGAGGCTATCCGTCGTGCCGCGACCATCCTGCAGCAGCAGCTGGCCGCGTTCGTCGACCTCAAAGGTGACAGTGAGCCAGTGGTGGTCGAGCAGGAAGACGAGATTGATCCGATCCTGCTGCGTCCTGTCGATGACCTGGAACTGACCGTACGTTCGGCCAACTGCCTCAAGGCAGAGAACATCTACTACATCGGTGACCTGATTCAGCGCACCGAAGTAGAGCTGCTCAAAACCCCGAACCTGGGCAAGAAATCCCTGACCGAAATCAAGGATGTTCTGGCTTCTCGCGGTCTGTCCCTCGGTATGCGCCTCGACAACTGGCCGCCGGCAAGTCTGAAGAAAGACGATAAGGCCACTGCCTGATCGTCATCATCACCGAACGAACAAGTTTGGTAAGGAATTGAACCATGCGTCATCGTAAAAGTGGCCGTCACCTCAGCCGCACCAGCGCTCACCGCAAGGCCATGTTCCAGAACATGGCGGTCTCGCTGTTCGAGCACGAGCTGATCAAAACTACCCTGCCGAAAGCCAAGGAACTGCGTCGCGTTGCCGAGCCGCTGATCACCCTGGCCAAGGAAGACAGCGTTGCCAACCGTCGTCTGGCCTTCGACCGCACCCGTTCGAAAGCTATCGTAGGCAAGCTGTTCAACGATCTGGGCAAGCGCTACGCCACCCGTAACGGCGGCTACCTGCGCATCCTCAAGTGCGGTTTCCGCGCTGGCGACAACGCTCCGATGGCTTACGTTGAACTGGTCGACCGTCCGGTCGGCGGTTCGGTAGAAGCTGCCGAGTAAGTTGCTGGTTGTACAAGAAACCGGGCCTCGTGCCCGGTTTTTTGTTGCCTCTGATTCGCCGAGTCGGTGATGGGGCCTTTGTGGTGTGAATATTTTTCCGCACGTATTGTTTGATATTGTGTACGGCATGGTGCTCGGGTAAGGTGCGGCAGTCCCCGCTTCGCCGCTGCGCCGGCCCCAACAAGAACAATTGCTGATCATGTCCGAACCTACTGCTTTGAGTCTCATCCCTCCTGTCGTTGTCCTGACCCTCGCCATCTGGTTGCGTCGCCCTATCCTTGCCTTGCTGGTCGGTGCCTGCAGCGGTCTGTTGCTGCTCTCGCCCCAGGATGCGCTGGGTAGCTTCGCGGAAATCTCGCTGAAGGTTATGCAGGACGAAACCATCGGTTGGCTCATCCTGGTGTGCGGCAGCTTCGGTGCGTTGATCGCCCTGCTGGTGCGTACCGGTGGTGCCCTGGCCTTCGGTCGCAGCGCGCTGAAGCTGGCCAAGGGGCGTCGCTCCTCGCTGTTGATGACTTTCGTGCTCGGCGTGGTGATCTTCGTCGACGACTACCTCAATGCCTTGACGGTGGGCGAGACCATGAAACGCGTCACCGACCGTTTCAGTGTTTCGCGCGAAAAGCTGGCTTACGTGGTGGATTCCACCGCTGCACCGATTTGCGTACTGGTTCCGCTGTCCACCTGGGCGGTGTTCTTTGGCGGCCTGCTGGAGAACAATGGCATCGCCGAGAGTGGTCAGGGCATAAATGTCTATATCCAGGCCATTCCCTACATGCTTTACGCCTGGGCTGCGGTACTGCTGGTGTTGCTGGTGGCTGCTGGGTTGTTCCCGGATATCGGGCCCATGCGCAAGGCCGAGTTGCAGGCGCGCCACGGCTCCGCCGGTGCCATGCACGTTGGCGAGCTGAGCCCCGAGCACAATTACTCGATGAAATCACTGGAAGAGGAGTTCGAGGGGGCCGACAAGGAGGGGGGCAAGCTGCATAACTTCCTGGTGCCGCTGGCCATGCTGGTCGGCTTCACCGTGTATTTCGACATCGACGTGTGGATGGGCATGATCGCCACCATGTTGCTGACTCTGCCGTTCTATCTGGTACAGCGCTTGATGCCGCTTTCAGAGATGCTCGATCAGATGGTCGACGGCTTCAAGACGATGCTTCCGGCCATCGGCATCTGCGTGGCGGCTTTCGTCTTCAAGGATGTCTGCGATCAACTGATGCTGCCGCAGTACGTGGTCGAGACGCTCAAACCTTACATGACGCCGCAGATGCTACCGGCCATGGTGTTCCTGTGCATGGCGGTGCTGTCGTTCGCCACTGGCTCGTCCTGGGGCATCTTCGCCGTGACCATCCCGATCGTCATGCCCCTGGCCTATGCCCTGGGTGCGGACATTCCACTGGTGATCGGCGCACTGATGTCGGCCGCCGCCTTTGGCAGTCAGGCCTGCTTCTACAGCGACTCCACTGTTCTGGCGGCGCAGGGCTCGGGCTGCAACCTGATCAGCCATGCGATCACTCAGTTGCCTTATACGCTGGTCGCCGCCGCAGCGGCTTTTGTGGGCTTCATTATCGTCGCCTGAATCTCGTTGCTCATCCTTGGAAAAGCGGGCCCTGGTTGCCCGTTTTTTCATGGCGTGCTCGAAAGAAAATAACTATCGCGCCGTTACGCTTCATGAATTGGTTCGCTTGGCAAAGCGGGTCTAGGCTTGTCCCATTGTTGGTCGCACTCGCTGGGACCGACCCGATGAGGAGAAGGAGAGAACCATGTCGAACCAAGGTAAATGTCCGTTCAACCACGTCGCTGGTGGAGGCACGACCAACAAAGATTGGTGGCCGAATCAGCTGCGTGTGGATTTGCTCAATCAGCACTCCGACCGATCCAATCCACTGGGTGAAACATTCAACTACGCCGAAGCCTTCAAGAAGCTCGATTACAAGGCACTCAAGGCTGATCTGGTCAGGCTGATGACCGACAGCCAGGACTGGTGGCCCGCCGACTTCGGTCACTACGGGCCGCAGTTCATCCGCATGGCCTGGCACTCTGCCGGTACCTATCGCACCACCGATGGCCGTGGTGGTGGCGGCCGTGGCCAGCAGCGTTTCGCGCCGCTCAACTCCTGGCCGGACAACGTCAACATCGACAAGTCGCGTCGCCTGTTGTGGCCGATCAAGCAGAAGTATGGCCAGTCCATTTCCTGGGCCGACCTGTACATCCTCGCCGGTAACGTCGCACTGGAATCCATGGGTTTCCGCACCTTCGGCTTCGGTGCCGGTCGCGAAGACGTCTGGGAACCGGATCAGGACGTCAACTGGGGCGCCGAAGTCGCCTGGCTGGGTGTCGACCCCAAGCGCGTCAATGACGAACGCGAGCTGACCGCACCCTTCGGCGCCACCCACATGGGGCTGATCTACGTGAACCCGGAGGGCCCCAATGCCAGCGGCGACTACCTGGCCGCAGCCAAAGACATTCGTGCCACGTTCTATCGCATGGCGATGGACGACGAGGAAATCGTCGCGTTGATCGCTGGCGGCCACACCTTTGGCAAGGCACACGGCGCAGCGCCGGAGTCGCACAAGGGACCGGAGCCCGAGGCCGGACCTATCGAAGCCCAGGGCCTGGGTTGGACCAGCAACTTCGGCAGTGGCTTCGGCAAGGACACGGTTTCCAGTGGCCTGGAAGTGACCTGGACGAAGACGCCGGCACTGTGGAGCAACAACTTCTTCGAGAACCTGTTCAAGTTCGAATGGGAGCTGACCAAGTCGCCAGCTGGCGCAAAGCAGTGGGTGGCCAAGGATGCACCGGAGATCATCCCGGACGCGCACGTGCCGGGCAAATTCCACAAGCCGACCATGCTCACCACCGACCTGACCCTGCGCTTCGACCCTGAGTTCGGCAAGATCTCCAAGCACTTCTATGAAGATCCGCAGGCCTTCGCCGATGCCTTCGCGCGCGCCTGGTACAAGCTGACCCACCGCGACATGGGACCGAAAGCCCGTTACCTGGGCCCGGAAGTGCCGAAAGAGGACCTGATCTGGCAAGACCCGCTGCCTGCTGCCACCCACAACCCGAGCGCTGCCGATATTGCCGATCTGAAAGCGAAGATCGCTGCTTCCGGGCTGTCGGTGGGTGATCTGGTGTCCGTGGCCTGGGCTTCGGCCTCGACCTTCCGCGGTGGCGACAAGCGCGGCGGTGCCAACGGTGCGCGCCTGGCGCTGGCGCCGCAGAAGGATTGGGCTGCCAACCAGCGGGCGATCAAGGTGCTGCCGAAACTGGTGGAAATCCAGCAGGCATCCGGCAAGGCCTCCCTGGCTGACGTGATCGTGCTGGCCGGTAATGTCGGTGTCGAACTGGCCGCCAAGGCTGCCGGTGTAACGGTAGACGTGCCTTTCGCGCCGGGCCGTGTCGATGCGCGTCAGGATCAGACCGATGTCGACTCCTTCGATGTGCTGGAGTCTGCCGCCGATGGTTTCCGTAACTACAGCAAAGGCAACCTGGGCGTGCCCACCGAGACGATGCTGATCGACAAGGCGCAGATGTTGACACTGACCGCGCCGGAGATGACTGCACTGGTCGGCGGCCTGCGTGTGCTGGGTGCCAACCACGACGGCAGCCAGCATGGCGTGTTCACCGACAAGGTCGGCGTGCTGTCCAATGACTTCTTCGTCAACCTGCTGGATATGGGCACCGTATGGAAGGCAGCCGATGACAGCAATGAAGTATTCGAAGGACGTACACGCAAGGATGGGCAGGTGAAATACACTGCCACCCGCAACGACCTGGTGTTCGGTTCAAACTCGGTACTGCGTGCCTACGCCGAGGTCTATGCCAGTGCTGACGGCAAGGAGAAGCTGGTCAAGGACTTCGTCGCCGCCTGGACCAAAGTGATGAACCTGGATCGCTTCGATCTGGCCTGAGCCTGAGTGGCGCACCGACGGTGCGTCAGTGAACCGCAGCGCCTCCCTCGTGGAGGCGTTGTGCTTTTGCTTGACCGAACCGGGCCTCAGGCGGAGCATTGCCCTCTGCTCACGAACGCAACAAGGATTGCCGGCATGAAAGGCCATAGCGAAGTCATCGACTATCTCAAATACCTGCTCAAGGGCGAACTGGCTGCGCGCGACCAGTACTTCATCCATTCGCGGCTGTATGAGGATTGGGGCTTCAGCAAACTCTACGAGCGCATCAACCACGAGATGGAAGAGGAAACCCAGCACGCCGATGCCCTGCTCAAGCGCATCATCTTTCTTGAGGGCGTGCCGGACATGGCACCCAACCCCTTCAAGTACGGGCAGACCGTGCCCGAAGCGCTGAAGCTGGATCTGGCGCTGGAATACGAAGTGCGCGCTGCCCTGAGCAAGGGCATCGAGCTGTGCGAGAAACACCAGGATTATCAGACCCGCGACATCCTCATGGTCCAGCTCAAGGACACCGAGGAAGACCACGCCTACTGGCTGGAGATTCAGCTGCAGCTGATCGACAAACTGGGGCTGGAGAAGTACCTGCAGAGCCAGATGTAATGTAGGGTGCGCCGTGCGCACCGATACTTGGGTTGAGGTGCGCGCAGCGTACCCTACGGTGGGTTGTCCATCATGAAAGAGCCCCGCATGTGCGGGGCTCTTTCTTGTCAGGCGCGGTCGCGTTCCAGCAATGGCTTGAGGAAGTGCCCGGTATGCGATGCCGGGTTGTCGGCCACGTCTTCCGGTGTGCCGGTGGCGATGATCATGCCACCCTTGGAGCCGCCCTCAGGGCCAAGATCCACCAGCCAGTCTGCGGTCTTGATCACGTCCAGGTTGTGCTCGATCACCACCACGGTGTTGCCGTGGTCGCGAAGACGGTGCAGCACATCCAGCAGTTGCTGGATGTCCGCGAAGTGCAGGCCGGTGGTCGGTTCGTCGAGGATGTACAGGGTCTTGCCGGTATCGCGCTTGCTCAGCTCGCGACTCAGCTTGACCCGCTGCGCCTCGCCGCCGGACAGGGTGGTCGCGCTCTGGCCCAGCTTGATATAGGACAGGCCGACGTCCATCAGCGTCTGCAGCTTGCGGGCGATGGCTGGTACAGCGTCGAAGAAGGTGCGGGCCTCCTCGATGGTCATGTCCAGCACTTCGGTGATGCTCTTGCCCTTGTACTTCACTTCCAGGGTTTCGCGGTTGTAGCGCTTGCCCTTGCACACGTCGCACGGCACGTAGATGTCCGGCAGGAAGTGCATCTCCACCTTGATCACGCCATCGCCCTGGCACGCTTCGCAGCGCCCGCCCTTGACGTTGAAGGAAAAGCGGCCCGGGCCATAGCCGCGCGAGCGTGATTCCGGCACGCCAGCGAACAGCTCGCGAATCGGTGTGAACAGGCCGGTATAGGTGGCGGGGTTGGAACGCGGCGTGCGGCCGATCGGGCTCTGGTCGATGTCGACCACCTTGTCCAGATGCTGCAGGCCGTCGAAGGAGTCGTGCGGCGCCGCTTCCAGGGTGGTCGCACCGTTCAGTGCCGTGGCGGTCAGCGGGAACAGGGTGTTGTTGATCAGCGTCGACTTGCCCGAGCCGGACACGCCGGTGACGCAGGTAAGCAGACCTACCGGAATCTCAAGATCGACATTGCGCAGGTTGTTGCCCCGTGCGCCCTTGAGCTTGAGCAGTTTCTTTTTGTCGCGCGGGGTGCGCTGCGCTGGATAGCGGATCTTCTCGCGGCCGGACAGGTATTTGCCAGTCAGCGAGTCGGGGTGATTCATCACCTCGTCCGGCGTGCCTTCGGCCACGATGCGTCCGCCGTGCACGCCAGCGCCCGGGCCGATATCGACCACGTAATCGGCCATGCGGATGGCGTCTTCGTCGTGTTCGACCACGATCACCGTATTGCCCAGGTTGCGTAGATGGTTGAGGGTGCCCAGCAGGCGCTCGTTGTCGCGCTGGTGCAGTCCGATGGACGGCTCGTCGAGGATGTACATCACGCCCACCAGACCGGCACCGATCTGGCTGGCCAGGCGGATACGCTGCGCTTCGCCGCCGGACAGGGTGTCGGCGCTGCGGTCCAGGGTCAGGTAGTCGAGGCCGACGTTGACCAGGAACTGCAGACGCTCGCGGATTTCCTTGAGGATCTTCTCGGCGATCTCGCCGCGGCGGCCGGTCAGGTGCAGGTTGGCGACGTAATCGCAGGCATCGCCGACCGGCAGGCCGGTCACTGCCGGCAGGGTCTTCTCGCCGACCCACACATGCCGTGCTTCACGGCGTAGGCGCGTGCCACGGCAATCGGGGCAGGGCTGGGTGCTGAGGAACTTGGCCAGCTCCTCGCGCACGCTGGCCGACTCGGTCTCGCGGTAGCGCCGTTCGAGGTTGGGAATGATGCCCTCGAAGGGGTGCGAACGTTTGACGATGTCGCCGCGGTCGTTGAGGTACTTGAAATCGACACTCTGCGCACCGCTGCCGAACAGAATGACTTTCTGGTGTTCGGCGGCCAGCTCGTCAAAGGGCTCTTCCAGGCTGAAGCCGTAGTGCGCGGCCAGCGAACCGAGCATCTGGAAGTAGTAGACATTGCGCCGATCCCAGCCGCGTATGGCGCCTTCGGCCAGGGTCAGTTCGCCATTGACCAGGCGCTTGACGTCGAAGAACTGCTTCACGCCCAGGCCATCGCAGGTCGGACAGGCGCCGGCCGGGTTGTTGAAGGAGAACAGCTTGGGTTCCAGCTCGCTGATCGAGTGGCCGCAATGCGGGCAGGCGAAGCGCGCGGAGAAGATGATCTCTTCGCCAGGCTCATCATCCATGGGGGCGATCAGGGCGATACCGTCGGCCAGGCCGAGCGCGGTTTCGAAGGACTCGGCGAGGCGCTGCTGGAGGTCTTCACGGACCTTGAAACGGTCCACCACCACATCGATGGAGTGCTTCTTCTGCTTGTCCAGCTTGGGCAACTCGTCCAGTTCGAACAGCTTGCCGTTGACGCGTGCGCGGACGAAACCCTGGGCGCGCAGCTCCTCGAATACCGACAGGTGTTCGCCTTTGCGCTCGCGGATCACCGGCGCCAGCAGCATCAGCTTGCGACCTTCCGGCAGGGTCAGCACCTGGTCGACCATCTGGCTGACGGTCTGCGCTTCGAGTGGCACATCGTGATCCGGGCAGCGCGGAATGCCGGCGCGGGCATAGAGCAGGCGCAGGTAGTCGTAGATTTCGGTGATGGTACCGACGGTCGAGCGCGGGTTGTGCGAGGTGGATTTCTGTTCGATGGAAATCGCCGGTGACAGGCCTTCGATGGTGTCGACATCAGGCTTTTCCATCATCGACAGAAACTGCCGGGCGTAAGCCGACAGCGACTCGACGTAACGGCGCTGGCCTTCCGCGTAAAGGGTATCGAAAGCCAGAGAGGACTTGCCGGAGCCGGACAGACCGGTGATCACGATCAGTTTGTCGCGCGGCAGGGTCAGGTCGATGTTCTTGAGATTGTGGGTACGAGCCCCACGGATCAGAATCTTGTCCACTTAGGGAACCTCTAAAAGCTATCTGCGTTGCAAGCGCTGCGTTGAAAGTAGGCTCAGAATGCTCATTTACAGCTCGTAAACTGCGCTTCTTCGCCTACTTTCGCCTTGCGCTAGCTGCCTCGCTAACGCTTTTACAGGCTCCCTACAACGGCCTCGCTGGGCGGGCGGAAAACGGTCGAGTATAGGGCCTGGCGCTACCCTGCGGCAAAGTGTGCGCCTGTGCCGAAACGACGACGGCTGCTAGAATCGCCGGCTGATTTCCTCAGGGTTTATTCGATGCACGATCCGCACAGCGAGCGCATGAGTAGTAGCGAGACCCGCGCGGCCGGCGGCCTGGCTATGGTGTTCGCGTTTCGTATGCTGGGTATGTTCATGGTACTGCCGGTGCTGGCCACCTACGGCATGGATCTGGCGGGCAGCACGCCTGCGCTGATCGGCCTGGCCATCGGTGCCTATGGCCTGACCCAGGCTGTGCTGCAAATTCCCTTCGGCATGCTCAGTGACCGTATTGGCCGACGTCCGGTGATCTACGCCGGCTTGCTGATTTTTGCTGCAGGCAGCGTGCTGGCGGCCAATGCTGATTCGATCTGGGGCGTGATCGCCGGGCGTGTGCTGCAGGGCGCCGGTGCGATTTCTGCAGCGGTAATGGCGCTGTTGTCGGATCTGACCCGTGAGCAGCACCGGACCAAGGCCATGGCCATGATCGGCATGAGCATTGGCCTGTCGTTCGCTGTGGCCATGGTCGTTGGTCCGCTGCTGACTCGCGCCTTTGGTTTGTCCGGGCTGTTCTGGGCGACGGCGGTGATGGCGTTGCTCGGCATTCTGATCGTCGCCGGCATCGTGCCGAAAGACGCTGGCCCGCTGCAGCATCGTGAATCAGGCGTGGCGGCGCAGGCGCTGTGGCCGACCCTCAGGCACACCGACCTGCTGCGTCTGGACTTCGCCATCCTGGCTCTGCATGCGGTGCTCATGGCCAGTTTCGTCGCCCTGCCGCTGGCGCTGGTGGAGCAGGGCGGGTTGGTCAAGGAAGAGCACTGGTGGGTGTATCTCACCGCGCTGTTGATCGGTTTCTTCGGCATGGTGCCGTTCATCATCTATGGCGAGAAAAAGCGCCAGATGAAGCGCGTGCTGCTCGGTGCTGTCAGCGTGTTGTTGGCTTGCGAGCTCTACTTCGCCTTCTTCGGCAGCAGCCTCCGGGCGCTGGTACTGGGTATCGTGGCGTTCTTCACAGCCTTCAACCTGCTCGAAGCCTCGCTGCCGTCGCTGGTCAGCAAGGTGGCGCCGGCAGGCGGCAAGGGCACTGCGATGGGCGTCTATTCCACCAGCCAGTTCCTCGGCGCAGCCTTGGGCGGCATTCTCGGCGGCTGGCTTTACCAACACATAGGCCTGAGCGGTGTGTTCATCGGCTGCGCCGCGCTCTGTGCAATTTGGCTGGCTATTGCTGTTACTATGCGCGAACCGCCGTACGTGACCAGTTTGCGCCTGCCGCTCGATGCCGCGGCACTGGCCGATGTCGGACTGGTCGAACGCCTCAAGGCAACGCCGGGAGTGGCGGACGCCGTGGTGGTGGTCGACGAAGCGGCCATCTATATCAAAGTCGATACCCAACAAGTGGATCGCACGACGCTGGAAAGCCTGATCATATCGGCACCAGCGGCGTGCCGAGTCTAGGAGAACGTTATGGCCCGTGGGGTTAACAAAGTCATTCTGGTCGGTACCTGCGGCCAGGACCCGGAAACACGCTACCTGCCCAGCGGCAACGCGGTCACCAACCTGAGCCTGGCCACCAGCGAGCAGTGGACCGACAAGCAGACCGGGCAGAAGGTCGAGAAGACCGAATGGCACCGCGTCGCCCTGTTCGGCAAGGTCGCCGAGATCGCCGGCGAGTACCTGCGCAAGGGTTCGCAGGTGTACATCGAAGGCAAGCTGCAGACCCGCGAGTGGGAAAAGGACGGCATCAAGCGCTACACCACCGAGATCATCGTCGACATGCAGGGCACCATGCAGCTGCTGGGTGGACGTCCGAGCGGTGATGAAGGCGGCGCCCCGCGTCAGTCGCGTCCGGCCCCGCAGCGCGAGCAGCAACAGGCCCCGCGTCAGGAGCGTCCGGCTCCGCAGCAGGCCCAGCCAGCGCCTGACTACGACAGTTTCGATGACGATATCCCGTTCTAAGCGCGCTATCGAGCCGATACGAAAACCCCGAGCCAGGCTCGGGGTTTTCTTTTTTGTGTCAAATCAGGCCTTCGGCCTTCAGGGCTTCGATCACCTTCGGGCGGGTGCCAATACGCGAGCGGTATGCCTGCAGGCTCGGCCAAGGGGCGAGGGAGAAACCGACCGGCCCTGCCCAGCCCAGAACGGTGAACAGGTAGCCGTCGGCCACGGTGAAGCGATCACCGAGCAGAAACTCGCTCTCGCCGAGTTCGCCGACCAGCCAGTCGAGGCGCTTGTTGAGCAGGGCCTGCGCCGCCGCCTTCCAGTCTTGGCTCTGCGCCGGGTTGAACATGCTGGCGAGCGGTTTGTGCAGCTCGCTGGAGATGAAGCTCAGCCAGCTCTGCAGTTCGTAACGCGCTTCGCTGCCATTGGTCGGGGCGAGGCCGCTCTCGGGCTTGAGGTCGGCGATGTATTGCACGATCGCCGCGCCTTCGGTCAGCACCTTGCCATTGTCCAGTTGTAGGGCGGGGATGTAGCCCTTGCCATTTACCTGCATGAAGTTTGCGCCCGACTCTGTGTGCTTGGTCTGCAGATCGACGGCTTCCATCTCGAATTCGATACCGGCTTCGCGCAGGGCGATGTGTGGCGAGAGTGAGCAGGCGCCGGCTTTGTAGTAAAGCTTCATGCGAGATTCCTTGTGTTCATGGGTGGAGGATGGGCGCGAAAGAGCTTACTCTTTGCTTTCTTTTGAGCAAGTACCCACCTACTGGTAAGTATTGGAGTCGCTGCGATGCCCGATAACGTCCGCCTCGGCAATGTATTCAGTGGCGTTTGCCCGGCGCGTCATGTGCTCGCAGTGATCGCCGACAAGTGGTCGCTGCTGCTGATCCACGCGCTGGCGCATGGCGGCACCTTGCGCACCGCCGAGTTGCGTCGGCGTGTCGAGGGCATCTCGGAGAAGATGCTGATTCAGACGATTCGCCGCCTGGAGCGCTTTGGTCTAGTCGCACGCCAGGCCTACGCCGAGGTGCCACCTCGCGTGGAGTACTCGTTGACGCCGCTGGGGCATTCGCTCAGCGAGCCGATTCGCGCCATCGACCACTGGGTGGAGCGCAATGTCGCCGAGATCACCCGGGCGCAGCAAGCCTTCGATCAGGCCGGAGAACCTGCTACCGATCCACTGCAGCGCGTGATTGCAGGGTGACGACACCGGGTAAAACCAGCAGAATATCGGCCATCATCGCCGCCACACCGGCTGGCAGAACAATTCTGGAGTCACCCGAACCACCATGCGAATGCGCCTGATGCTGCTGGGCGGCGGTAGCGCCCTGGGGCAAGCGCTGATCCGTCTTGGCGCCGAGGAAGACATCGGCTTCCTCGCGCCACGCCCGCCGGAAGACGGTTGGGACGCCGCCAGTCTGACCGAGCTGCTCGACGAGACCCGCCCGGATGCACTGATCAACCTGGCCTACTACTTCGACTGGTTCCAGGCCGAGTCGGTGGTCGAGTCGCGCCTGCATACGCAGGAGCGCGCGGTGGAGCGTCTGGCAGAGCTGTGCCAGCACCATTCCATCGTGTTACTGCAGCCGTCCAGCTATCGGGTCTTCGATGGTTCGCGGGTTACTGCTTACAGTGAAAAGGAAGAGCCGATCCCCCTCGGGCTGCGTGGCCAGGCGCTATGGCGTCTGGAGCAGAGCGTGCGAGCGATCTGTCCGCGTCATGTGTTGCTGCGCTTTGGCTGGCTGCTCGATGACAGTCGTGAGGGACTACTGGGGCGCTTTCTGCTGCGCGCCGAGCGCGATGATGCCCTCTATCTCGCCGATGACCGGCGCGGTAATCCGACGCCGGTGGACGATGCTGCGCGGGTGATTCTGGCGGTGCTCAAGCAGCTCGATTGCGAGTCGCCCCTGTGGGGCACCTATCATTACGGAGGCCATGAAGCGAGTACGTCGCTGAGCCTGGGGCAGGCGCTACTGAGTGAGGCGCGTCACTATCGCAGCAATCTGGTCGAGGATATCGCGCCGCAAGCGCACGCCGCTCGTCCGGATGCAGTCGATGAGCCGCAACACGCCGTGCTGGCCTGCAAGAAGATTCTTCACACCTTCGGCATTAAGCCGCGCGCTTGGCGCTCTGCTCTGCCGACTTTACTGGATCGTTACTATCGCCATGGCTGAATTTCTCGTAACGGGTGGTGCGGGCTTTATCGGCTCGAACCTGGTCGACGCCTTGCTGGCCGCTGGGCACGGAGTGCGCGTGCTGGACAATCTGTCCATGGGCAAGCGCAGCAACCTGCCGCTGGACAACCCGCGTTTGCGCTTCATCGAGGGCGACGTCGCCGATGCCGAGGTGGTCGCGCAGGCGATCGCGGGTTGCGCAGGTGTGGCGCATCTGGCAGCGGTAGCGTCGGTGCAGGCCTCGGTGGATGATCCGGTGTCCACTCACCAGAGCAATTTCATCGGCACCCTGAATGTCTGCGAGGCCATGCGCCAGCATGGCGTGCGACGCGTGGTCTATGCCTCCAGCGCGGCCATCTATGGCAACAACGGCGAGGGCGTGGCCATCGACGAAGCGACCGCCAAGGCGCCGCTGACGCCCTATGCGGCCGACAAGCTGGCCGGCGAGCACTACCTGGATTTCTACCGCCGCCAGCATGCTCTGGAGCCGGCGGTGTTTCGTTTTTTCAATATCTTCGGGCCGCGCCAGGATCCATCATCGCCGTACTCCGGGGTGATCAGCATCTTCACCCAGCGCGCGCAGCAGAGGCTGCCGATCAGCGTCTTCGGTGATGGTGAGCAGACTCGCGATTTCTTTTATGTCGGTGATCTGGTCGTGCTGTTGATGCAGGGCTTGCTCAGTGAGCAGGTGATGAGTGATCCGCTCAATGTGGGGTGGAGCCAGGCGGTAAGCCTCAATCAATTGCTGGCTGAGATCGGCGTGCTTTGCGGCGGTTTGCCGCCGGTGACGCACTTACCGGCACGTGCTGGCGATATTCGCCATTCGCGTGCTGACAATACGCGCTTGCAGGCTAACTACCGCATGCCAGAGCAGACGCCGCTGCGTGAAGGATTGCGCCAACTGCTCGGGCTGTAAGCTGTCGGACACGTGAGGCGCCGCGACGGTTAGATCCCGTGGCTGGGCCGTTCCGCATGCGCTGTGCGCGGCGAAAAATGCGCCTTCATCGGTGCGCGCGGCGCACCCTACGCATAGCCGAGCTATCGGCGTGCTATCCGGAGCACGCACCGTAGGGTGCGCCGTGCGCACCAACGGTTGCTTGAGCTGCGCATCGGGGAAATGAAAAAGCCGGCATTTGCCGGCTTTTTCATTTCTGCGAGGGCTGTCAGAACTTGTAGCCCAGGCCGACCATGTAGATGAGGGGGTCGACGTCCACGTCGACCTTGGCCCGTACGCCAAGCGCAGTGTTGTCGACGTAAGCGGTGGTGTCGATATCGATATAGCGCACCTGTGCGTTGATCATCAGGCTGTCGGTCAGCATGTAGTCGGCGCCTACCTGCCAGGCGAGACCCCAGGAGTTCTTGGCGCGGAAGTTGTTGAAGCCATTGGCGCTGGCAGCGCTCCCGACGTGCTCGTCGAAGATCCAGGTGTAGTTGATACCGGCGCCAACATAGGGCTGGAAGGCCGATTTGGCGTCCAGCGGGTAGTACACCAGGCTCAGGGTCGGTGGCAGGTGCTTGAGAGAACCCAGCTTGCCATTGGCTGCATCGAGGACGGTGCCCTTGATCTTCACGTCGTGTTCGAACGGCGTTGCCGCCAGCAACTCGATGCCCAGATTGTCGGTGAGCATGTAGGCGAAGTTCAGGCCCAGCTGGGTGTCACTGCTCATGGTTGCCTTGCCGCCCAGGTCTGTGCCGGCGAGACCGCCACGATCGACCTTGACGCTGGACGAGTCGGCCTCCGGATTGACAGTGATAGCGCCTGCACGGATGAGGATATCGCCAGCCTGATGAGCTTGTGCGACAGGGGCGGCGATGGCCAAGGCCAGCAGTGAGGCAGTGAACAGTGATTTGTACATAGCGAGCTCCAGTTCGAGTCGGTTGTGTCTTTGGCTGAAATCAATGCTAAGCCAAGCAACGATCAACTTTTTGACCTGGCTCAATAGATCGGCGAGCTCTGCTGCGGTGTTTTGTCCATTGCTTCGAATGCGTCTGTAGATGATAATGTTTCTCTTTTTGAAGCAAGCCTGTCTGTCGAGGACCCTCTGCGCATGAATCGCTTCCCCCTCCGTTCCCTGGCCGTGGCACTGATGCTCAGCAGCGGCTCGCTGCTTGCCGCGCCGCTGGATGCTGCGCTTGACGAAAGCCAGCGCCTGGCCGCCGAGGCGAAAGCCTCTCAGGGCCGTGTCGAACAGCTGGATGACGCCAGCCGCGAGATGCTCAATGAGTACCGAAATGCCCTGCAGCAGGCTGAGGCTTTGAAAGGTTATAACAGTCAACTTCGTGGTCTGGTCGAAGCCCAGCGTCAGGAGTTGGCCAGTTACCA
This sequence comes from Pseudomonas chaetocerotis, assembly GCF_015712105.2. NCBI lineage: Bacteria > Pseudomonadati > Pseudomonadota > Gammaproteobacteria > Pseudomonadales > Pseudomonadaceae > Pseudomonas > Pseudomonas chaetocerotis. The sequence goes on along the minus strand of NZ_JACFYX020000003.1, from coordinate 378,271 downwards.
GAAGCAGCTCGATGGCATCGAGCGTACCCAGGAAGCGGTGAGCCCGCAGATGGTCAAGATGGTCGAGGTACTGGGCGAGTTCATTGCCGCGGATCTGCCGTTCCTGCCTGAAGAACGCGAGGATCGTCTGGCTCAGTTGCAGGATTTGTTGCCGCGTGCCGACGTCAGTCTGGCCGACAAATATCGCCGCATCCTCGAGGCCTACCAGATCGAAAGCGACTACGGTCGTACCCTGGAAGCCTGGCGTGGCGAGCTGAACCAGGCCGATGGCGGCTCGCGTAGCGTCGAGTTCCTGCGTCTGGGCCGCAGCATGCTCTATTACCAGACCCTCGATGCCCACGAGAGCGGCTGGTGGAACCCGCAGGCCAAGGCCTGGGAAGTGCTCGACGGCAGCGCGCGTCGTCCGCTGACCCAGGCCATCGCCATTGCCCGTCAGCAGCAGGCGCCCGCCGTGCTGTCCCTGCCGATCAAGACCCTGGCCGAGGAGGCCGCACAATGAGTCGTCGTGTTGTAGCCGTACTGGCGCTCAGCCTGTTGCCGGCACTGGCCGCAGTGGCCGAAACCCTCAACCCCGATCAACTGCTGCAGCGCATTCGCAGCGAGCGCGCTGCCGAAGTCAGCGCCATGCAGGAGCGCGAGCAGGCGTTTCTCGCCAAGCGCAGTGAGCAAGCGCAACTGCTAGCCGCTGCCCGCTCTGCGCTGAATACCCAGAAAGCCGAAAGCGAGCGCCTGAAAGCCGAGTTCGATCGTCAGGAGGCCGAATTGGCCGAGCAGGAAAAACTGCTGGCGCAGCGTGTCGGTCACCTCGGTGAACTGTTCGGTGTGGTGCGCCAGAGTGCCGGTGATGTTGCCGGGCAATGGCAGGATAGCCTGCTCAACGCTCAGTATCCGGAGCGCCTGAAGCGCCTCAAGGCATTGGCTGAAAGCCGCTCGCTGCCGTCCGCCGAAGACCTCGACGGCTATTGGATGCTGCTGCTCGAAGACCTGGCTGCCAGCGGTCGTATCGAGCGCCTGCAGTTGCCGGTGGTGAATGCCGATGGTTCGCGCCAGGAGCAGCAGGTGCTGCGTGTCGGCGCGTTCGCCGTATATGGCGAAGATGCCTTCCTGCGCTACGACGCCGATGCCGGGCAACTGGTGGCGCCGCCGCGTCAGCCATCTGGCCTGGGCCAGGTCAAGGACTACCTGAGCAGCACCGATGCACTCGCCACGCTGCCCATCGACCCGAGCCGTGGCAGCCTGCTGGCGCAACTGCAACAACAGCCGACCCTGTGGGATCGCCTGCAGCAGGGCGGTCTGGTCGGCTGGGTGATCGTCGTGCTGGGTGCTTTCGGCCTGCTTCTGGCTGTGTGGCGCATGGTCTATCTGGGACGTGTTGGCAGTGGCGTCAAGGCGCAGATGCATGACCTCAGCGCGCCACGCAATGACAATCCATTGGGCCGCGTGATCGGCGTGCTGGGTAACAAGCCGCAGCTGGCTGATCTGGAGACCCTGGAGCTGAAGCTGGACGAAGCGATCCTGCAGGAGACGCCACCGCTGGAGAAAGGCCAGGGTCTGCTCAAGCTGCTCGCCGCCGTTGCACCGTTGCTCGGCCTGCTGGGCACCGTGACCGGCATGATCGTGACTTTCCAGGCCATCACCCAGAGTGGTGGCGGCGATTCACGCCTGATGGCTGATGGTATTTCCCAGGCGCTGGTGACCACCGTGCTCGGTCTGGTGGTGGCCATCCCGCTGCTGTTCCTGCACAGCTTGCTGGCCAGTCGCAGCAAGGGCCTGATCCAGATTCTGGAGCAGCAGAGCGCCGGTCTGATTGCACTGCACCTGTCAGGAGCGCCGCGCCGTGACTGATCTGTTCGCCTTCTGGCTGCGTGCAGTCGACAGTGGCTATGCACTGCTCGACTTCATGGGGGCCGGCGGCGTGGTGATGTGGGCGCTGGCGGTGCTCTGCGTGGTGTTCTGGACGCTGGTGTTCGAGCGTTTCTGGTACATGCGCAAAATCTTCCCGCGCTGGGTGCAGGAGCGCCGCGAGGCCTGGCAACAGGTGCTGGCCGATGACAACGGCAACTGGCAGCGCGCCGTGCGCCTGGCCTGGCTGGCGCAGGCGCGCCAGCAACTGGCGGCGCCGCTGCGCCTGGGCAAGACCCTGGTGGCGTTGTATCCGCTACTGGGCCTGCTCGGCACCGTGCTGGGCATGATCGCCGTGTTCGATGTGCTCGCGCTCAACGGCACCGGTAACCCACGCGGCATGGCCGCAGGCGTGTGGCAGGCGACCCTGCCGACCATGGCCGGCATGGTTCTGGCCATTCCTGGATTGTTCAGCCTGGCGCGTCTCGAACGCGAAGCCAGCCAGGCCATCGAGCGGCTGGCCGACCAGCTGCGTCACGACTGAGATCGCCCAACATGAGAATGCGTCGTCACCACCAGCAGGACGAAGACACCGGTATCGACCTCACGCCGATGCTCGACGTGGTCTTCATCATGCTGATCTTCTTCATCGTCACCAGCTCCTTCATTCGTGAGTCAGGGGTCGAGGTGCAGCGCCCGCAGGCGGAAACCGCCAGCCCGCAGGACAAGGGCAACATCCTCATTGCCGTGACTGCTGACGGGCAGATCTGGATGGACAAGCAGCCAGTGGACATTCGCAGCGTGCGCGCTCACGTCGAGCGCATGCGCGTCGATCAGCCGGAAGGCGCTGTGGTGGTGCAGGCCGATCAGGATGCGCGTACCGGCCTGGTCGTCCAGGTGATGGATCAGGCGCGTCTGGCCGGCGTGCAGGATGTCGCCCTGGCTGCCGGTAGCGGAGTCAACTGATGCGCCTGCCGCTGTCTTTCCTCGGCGCCTGCCTGATGGCCTTGGGTCTGTTCGCCCTGATGCTCTATATGGTCGCGCCACCGAGCGCCAAGGTGAATCAGGACCCGGTCAGCGTGGCCAACTTTGTGCGCATGGATGGTAACGCCAGCGAGACGGCCAGCCGTACCCGTCAGCAGGCACCGCAGCCGCCGCAGCCGCAAACGCCGCAGCCGCCCACGCCGCCGACCCCGCAAACGGCCACGCCGAATGCCAACCTGCCAGCGCTGGATATCCAACTGCCCAGCCTGGCCAGTGGTATTGCCGTCAACAGCGCGCCGGCACCAAGCCTTTCCGGCCTTGCGCCGGGTGCTCCGGCTCCGACGCCGCCGAGCGAGGCCGCCGAATCCGGCGGGCAGATGGGCGGCATGGAGAGCGAAGTCATGCCGCTCAACGACGTGCGCCCGGAATACCCGCGTTATGCGCTGCAGCGTGGCATCGAAGGTTTCGTCAAACTGGCTTTCACCATCAACCGCTCCGGCAACGTGGAGAACATCCGCGTGCTGGAGGCCAACCCGCGTAACGTTTTCGAGCGCGAAGCGCGCCGTGCCGCATCTCGCTGGCGCTTCGCGCCGCGTACCGAGGGTGGCCTGGCGGTGGACCGCGAAGCGGTTAAAACCCTCTACTTCCGTCTGGAAAGGAGCTGACATGTACCGTTGGTTGTTGCTCGTGTTGCTCAGTGCTGCGGCCGTGCCAGGCATGGCCCAGCAGACCGTCGACCCGGCCGTGTTCAAGGCACTGAACACGGCGCAGGCCGCGCAGCAGAAGGGTGACTATGCCGCCGCAAGGCACGCGCTCGATGGCGTCCAGGCCAAGAGTGGCAGTTTCGAGGAAGCGCTGGTCTGGCGCAGCAAGGCCTATGTGGCCTGGTCCGCCGGCAACAACGGTCAGGCCATCGACTGGTTGGACAAGGCCGTGCGCAGCGGCAAGCTGGACGCCGAGATGCTGGCCGGCGAGCGTCTCAATCTGGCCAAGCTCAATCTGGGCGAGCGCCGCTACGCCAAGGTCGTCGAGCTGCTGGCGCCGAATCAGGCCAGCGCCTCCGAAGAGGTGTTGCAGATGCTGGTGCAGGCCTACCAGGGCATGAGCCAGCCGGCCAAGGCGTTGCCGCTGGCCGAGCGCTACGTGCAGGCCAATCCCAATGCGGCGGACATCTGGCTGCAGTTTCTGGTGGGGGCCAACGCCGATCTGAAACGCTACGCCCAGGCTGAGCGCTGGCAACGTCAACTGCTGGTGCGCCAGCCGAATGATGCCAAGGGCTGGCGCCAACTGGCCGGTCTGCAGCAGATGGCTGGCAGCAACGACAAGGCGCTGGCGACCTTGCGTGCGGCGCACAGCAAAGGCCTGCGCTTCAGCGAGTCGGAGCTGGACAATCTGGTGTTGCTCGCCGGTGCTGCGGATCAGCCCTGGCAGGGCGCCAAGCTGCTCGCCGGGATGCTCGACAGCCGCCTGCTGACCAACACCGCTGCGCGCCAGGAGCGCCTGGGTCTGTTCTGGTGGCAGGCGCGTGATCGCTCCGCTGCAGTGCGCGTGCTGCGGCCGTTGGCCGAGCGAAGCGGTAACGGCAAGCACTGGCTTTACGTCGCTCAACTGGAGCTGGAGCAGTCGCGCTGGCAGGCCGGGCTGGATGCGCTGGCGCGCGCCGAACGTGGCGGCGCCGAGCGAGCCAAGGTGCGTTCGTGGCGGCAATGGGCCGAAAGCGAGTTACGTTTCGAGCAGGAGAACCGGGTCGCCAGTCGCAGTTGAGTCGTTCGTCGGTGCGCACGGCTCATCCTACGTGGAGCCACCATCCGTAGGGTGCGCCGCGCGCACCAAGTAAAAAGCCAGACCCGGTGTCTGGCTTTTTCTTGGGTGGCGTATCGGTAGGAGCGGCGGGCGGCGTTCCGATTTATCCGCTAATCATTTCGCGGCTGAAGCTGCTCCTACAGCCACACCTACGAATGCCCCGGCAGGACTCAGTTATCGGGCAGTTCGTAGGCGTAGATCTTGTTCGCTTCCATCTGGTAACCGACCTCGGCCAGCTCGCTGCTGACGTGTTCGGTCTTCAGCGGGCCTTCCACCCAGAACGGCTGGTACAGCGCGTCGAGCAGCACGCCGAGTTCGCTGGTGACATGCACGATCTGGTTCGAAGGCGGTGGCGGCACGTGGATGCAGGCCCCGAAGTAGGGCACCAGCAGAAACTCCACCACCCGGCCTTCATCAGTCACGTCCAGCGGCACGATATAGCCGGGCAGCTTCACCTGCTGACCGTTGAGTTCCTTGACCACCGGGGCGGCTGGCGATTGCTGCATAGCGGCCGGACCGGACTCGGCCAGCGCGTCAGCCAACTGTGAGAGATCATGGATCGGCGCGGGGTCGATGACCTGCGGCGGAGCATCCGGCGGAATCAGCTCGGACCAGGTGAGTTCGCGCACATCAGCGGCGGCCAGCGGCAGTGCCAGGGTCAGCAGCAGGGTGGCGAGCAGGGGGCGGGACATGAGGAACCTCGTAGTAAGAGCGCCTGCGCAGTGTACGACAGGCGCTCTCAACTTTCCCTCAGAGCCTGATCGACAGCCCATCGGCCAACGACTGCCGATAGGCGCGCCAGGCCGGTACGCTGCCCATCGCCACGGCTGCGGCAAGAATGCCTCCCAGCAGTTTCCACTCGTAACCCGACGGCGCATTGAGTGCCAGATACAAGCCGTAGTTGGCCTGCACAAAGCTCTGGCTGCCGGCGATGCCCAGATAGAGCAGTGCGACACCGAAGGCCACGCCGGCCAGCGCCAGGGCGAAGGCTTCCAGCACCAGCAGGCTGGCGATATGCCAGGGGCGCGCTCCAACGGAACGCAGGATGGCCATCTCCCGACGACGCTCGTTGAGGCTGGTGAGGATCGCCGTGAGCATGCCGATCAGGCCGGTCAGCACGACGAACAGCGAGACCACGAACAGGGCCTGCTCGGCAGTGCCCATCAGGCTCCACAGCTCCTGCAGGGCAACGCCGGGCAGGATCGCCAGCAGCGGCTCGCCGCGGAACTCGTTGATCTCGCGTTGCAGGCTGAAGGTGGCGATCTTGCTGTTCAGACCCAGCATGAAGGCGGTGATCTGCTTGGGTTGCAGGTCCATGGTGCGCACCTGATCCGCGCTGATCTGCGCAGCACCGCGTGCCGGCATGCCGTTCTGCCAGTCGATGTGCAGCGCCTCCATCCCGGCCAGGGAGATATGCAGCGTGCGGTCGACCGGCGTGCCGGTGCGTTCGAGGATACCGACCACGGTGAAGGGCTTGTCGTCATGCTTGACCAGGCTGATGGTGGCGACGCCGTGCGCCAGGACGATCTTCTCGCCGAGGCCGTAGCCCAACGCCTGCGCCACTTCCGCGCCGAGCACCACTTCGAAGGGATCGTCGGCAAACTCACGGCCCTGTGCCAGCTTCAGCGCCTGGCTGCGGGCGTAGCGGTAATGCTCGAAATAGGCGGTGCTGGTGCCCATCACTCGGTAGCCGCGGTGCGAATCGCCGAGGGAAATGGGAATGGCCCACTTCACCTGACGGTGCTCGGCAAAGTGCTCGAAGCTGTCCCAGCGAATGTTGTTGGTGGCGTTGCCGATGCGAAACACCGAGTACAGCAGCAGGTTCACGCTGCCCGAGCGGGCGCCGACGATCAGGTCGGTGCCGCTGATGGTGTTGGCGAAGCTGGCGCGGGCCTCGGTACGTACGCGTTCGACGGCCAGCAGCAAGCACACCGAGAGGGCGATGGCGAACACCGTGAGCAGGGCGGTGAAACGGCGGTTGGCCAGGCTGGCCAGGGCGATGCGGATCAGATGCATCTCAGGCCTCCTGTGGGCGCGTGGCGCGGTTGAGCTCGGCCAGCGACAGGCTGCGGTCGAACAGCGAAGCCAGGCTCTGGTCGTGGCTGACGAACAGCAGGCTGGCGCCGGCAGCGCGGCATTCGGCGAAGAGCAATTGCAGGAAGGCCTCGCGGGCGTCGAAGTCCAGTGCCGAGGTCGGTTCGTCGGCGATCACCAACTCCGGCTGGCCGATCAGTGCACGCGCAGCGGCGACGCGCTGTTGCTGGCCGATGGACAGTTCGTCGGCGCGACGGCCGAGCAAGTCGGCGCGCAGGCCAAGGTGGTCGAGCAGCGCCGCAGCAGCGGTATCGATGCTGCCGTGGCGCTGGCGCGCGCGTTCAGCGCGCAGTCGCGAGAAGCGGCAGGGCAGCTCGACGTTCTCGCGCACGGAAAGAAACGGCAGCAGGTTGAACTGCTGGAAGATGTAGCCGGTGTGATCGACGCGAAAACGGTCTCGGGCGCCGGCCGAAAGCTGGCCCAGGTCCTGGCCGAGCAGGCGGATATGGCCGTTCTGTGCTCGTTGCACGCCGCCGAGCAGACCGAGCAGGGTGGTCTTGCCGCTGCCGCTGGGGCCCTTGAGAAACAGGCTCTCGCCACGCGCCAGGGTGAAATGGGGAATATCCAGCAACTGCGCCTGGCCGGGCCAGGCGAAGCCGAGATCGGCGAGTTCGATCAGAGGTTGGGTCATGTTTTTTTTTGAATCGTCGTTCATGAAAAGCCGGGTAGGGTGGCCTGATTGTCTGAGCCGAGCTCGCGGAAGGCATTCATGCCTGCGGAGCAGGTTGTGCAGGAGGCGCTTTGGTGGCGAGCTTTTTTGCGGCTAAAGCAGGTCGCCACCTGGCCCTCCACAACGCTGGCGCGGAGGGTGAAAAGAGCGTCAGCTGCGCGCCCCGATCCACCCTGCGGCATCAGAAAGACAGACGTGGCTGGGTTGGAGTCAGCTCCACACCCTGCTGGCCGTTCGGGCCGATCAGTTGTACCTGAATCTTCTCGGTGGCGGGGAAGCGTTTGAACAGCTCGGCCAGATCCAGTTGTTTCAATTCGTTGGCCCTGGCGCATTCGAAGCGAAAGTGCGCGTGGATATCGCTGTGTTCGCTCTCATGATCATGATGGTCGTGGTCGTGGTCGTGGTCGTGGTCTGCGTCGCCGAACAGTGGGCTTTCCAGTTCGACCTGAGTGGCCTTGCAGTCGCCAGTGGTCAGGGCGAACAGGCTGATGGGCTGCTCCAGTTCACGTTTGGCTGCCGCGACCTTGGCCTTGTCTGCATCGCTCTTGGCGGCATGTTCGAAGCCGACCAGGTTCATCGCCGGACTTTCGAGTTGCAGCTCCAGCAGGTTGCCGTCCAGCACGGCATTGAGGCTGGCAACGCCGTGCTCGTGAGCACCCAGGCTGTCGTGGGAATGTTCATGGTCGTGATCGTGGCCGTGCTCTTGCGCCTGGGCGGCGACCAGGGGCAGCAGGGCGAAGGGCAGGGCGAGCAGCAGGTGGCGCATGGTTATCTCCAGCGTAGGTACGATTCAATTGTTACGTTATAACAACTTTCGTGGCGAACTGGCCAGTCTGCCGCTGTCATGGGAGCATGCAGGATCATGACTGGAGGTTGAACATGGTGCGAATACGTGGGCGCATTGGCGACTGGCCGGTGGACCTGACGCTGGAGCTGGATGCCGAGGACTGGGCGCAACTGGCGCAGCAGGTGGCGGTTACGCCGGTCGCCAATGTGATGGCCGCGACTCCCATGACGGATGCGGGGGATGCGCTCTGGCAGACCGCGTTGCAGCTGGTGCGTGAGGCGGGACAGGTCGAGGGGCCACGACTGATGGCGCAGCTGGCTGCGCTGGCGGGGGGCGAAGCTGCAGGCAAGCGCCTGCTGGTGCGCCTGCGTCATTGCGAGCAGATCCGCATGGAAACCGGTGCGGATGCGCCGATCTATCACTGGGTGACGGAGTAGGGCGCCCCGGTTCGTGCTGGCTCCTCGCAGGGTGCGCTGCGCGCACCCTGCGGCGAGTGCAATCTAAAATCCGAGCGGTCAGTAGATCGCCTGATACAGCTTGCGGCGGTAGGTGGTGACCAGCGGGTGGTCGCCGCCGAGCAGGTCGAACACCTGCAGCAGGGTCTTGTGCGGCAAGCCGTCGCTGTAGGCGCGATTGCGCACGAACAGCTTGAGTAGGCCGTCCAGTGCGGCCTCGTACTGCTGGCGCGCCAGCTGTTGCACGGCCAGCTGATACACCGCTTCGTCGTCCTCGGCGTTCTGTGCCAGACGGCTTTTCAGTGTGGCGGCGTCAGGCAGGTCGACGGCCTGACGCAGGAAGGTCAGTTGCGCCTTGGCGCCGGCCAGCGCCTGTTTGTGTTCGTCGCCCTTGACCGCATTGAGGACGGTTTCCGCTTCGCCCAACTCGCCGCGTTCGGCCAGGCAGCGCGCGTAGAGAATCAGCGCGGCCGCATGCTCGTTGTCTTCCGTCAGTACCTGTTTGAGCAGCGCTTCGGTTTCGGCAAAACGTCCTTCGGCGAACAGTGCCTGGGCGGCTTCCATCGGATCGGCTGCAGCGGGAACCGGTTCGGCGACATGGGGTTTGAGCATCTCGCGGATCGCCGCTTCCGGTTGCGCGCCGGCGAAACCGTCCACTGGCTGGCCGTTCTTGAACAGCACCACGGTCGGCAGGCTGCGAATGCCGAAGCGCATGACGATATCCTGCTCGATATCGCAGTTGACCTTTGCCAGCAGCAATTCACCGGCGTACTCCTCAGTGATCTTCGCCAGCATCGGCATCAGCGCCTTGCACGGTGCGCACCACTCGGCCCAGAAGTCCACCAGCACCGGTTTGTGGAAGGAGTTCTCGATCACCAGTTGCTCGAAGCTGGCGGCGCCGGCGATGTCGAAGATGTAAGGGGAGTCGCTCATGATCGGTCTCGAAAAAGTAAGGGCAATGGCTTATTAATGCGGGCGGGTGGCTGGCGAAACAAGGGGGCGCCGATATTGCCTGTAGCCCGGATGCAATCCGTGGATGGCCGGCCCCCTGTCTCCCGGATTACATCCGAGCTATGTCGGTCGTCGCGCATGATACAGGCTGACTTCGCGGAATTGCGCCGGCTCGGCCAGGTCCGGCCAGGTGCAGCCATCCAGCACTGTCAGGTGCTGGTAGAGCGGATGCTGGAAGTCCTTGACCCGTGAATCGGCCACCAGCGCCTGGCGCCCGCGGCTTAAAAAGTGATCGAGCAGTGGAAGGTTGGCACGATCGTAAAGCACGTCGGCCACCAGGATCAGGTCGTAGCGATCCGCTTCGGCGAAGAAATCTGCCGAGTAGTTCAGCGTCACGCCATTGAGTTCGGCATTGGCACGGCAGGCGGCCAGCGCCACGGGGTCGAGGTCGCAGGCTACCACCTCGGCGGCACCGGCCTTGGCTGCGGCGATGGCTGCCACACCGGAACCTGCGCCGAAATCCAGCACGCGTTTGCCGCGCACCCACTCGGGGCGCTCGGCCAGCCAGCGCGCCAGCACCAGGCCGCTGGCCCAGCAGAAGCACCAGTAGGGCGGCTCTTCGAGGATGCGCCGGGTTTCCTCGGGGTTGAAAGCGCGATCCATGTTGCTGGCATCGATCAGCCACAGGGCGATATCGGTACCTGGCAGGGTTTCGGCCACCAGGCGGGCGTCGCCGAGCAGTTCGCTCAGTGCCTGCGTTAAGGGGGCGGGTGGCCTCATGGCGCCGGCACCAGATGCAGCGCGCCGAGGTCCTGATCGCTCAGATCGGCGATGCTGCGCGCCGGCAGACGTTGCACCAGCCGCCCGGCTTGACTGACGCGGCCGCGCAGTTCCAGGCGCAGATTCTGAGGCGCCTGCTGCGTGTTCAGCGGCAGATGGAACGGCAGCGCTTCGCCGTTGCCACGCAGATGAACCTGGCCGAACAGGGCACGTGGCCTGCCGCGCATATCCACGCCCAACAGTGCCAGGTCGACATCGGCGCCAGCGGCGACGCCAAGCAACTCGCCGCGCAGGCCAGGGCCCAGCGTCAGCGCAGCGCTGGGTGCTACCGGTGCAGGTGCTGGCATAGGCGGCGCAGTGTTCGTGGGCTCGCTGGCGCAGGCGGCAAGCAGGCCGCTCAGGGCCAGTGGCAGGAGGGGCAGGTATCGGTTCATGGCATGTACGGCTCTTGGAGGTGCGTCCCCATAGCTTAATTTGTCTTGCTGCCTCTATGCGCTACCATGACGCCTTTGCCGCCACTAGCCCGCGCCTGCCATGCATTGTCCCTTCTGCGCCGCCAACGACACCAAGGTCATCGATTCCCGCCTGGTCGCCGAGGGCGATCAGGTCCGCCGCCGCCGTGAATGCGTGGCCTGCGGCGAGCGTTTCACCACGTTCGAAACCGCCGAGCTGGTGATGCCGCGCCTGATCAAACAGGATGGCAGCCGTCAGCCCTTCGATGAAGAGAAGCTGCGCGCTGGCATGCAGCGTGCGCTGGAAAAGCGTCCGGTAAGTGTCGAGCGCCTGGAAGAGGCCATCGCCCGCATCAAGCAGCAACTGCGTGCCACCGGCGAGCGCGAGGTGAAGTCGCTGGTGCTCGGCGAGCTGGTGATGACCGAGCTGAGCAAGCTCGACGAGGTGGCGTACATCCGTTTCGCCTCGGTCTACCGACGTTTCCAGGACCTCAACGAATTCCGCGAGGAAATCGAGCGCCTAGCCCGCGAACCGTCGAAAAGCCGATGAGCGAACGCGATCACTTGTTCATGGCGCGTGCCCTGAAGCTGGCGCGCAAAGGCCTCTACTCCACTCATCCCAATCCGCGGGTCGGCTGCGTCATCGTGCGTGATGGCGAGATCGTCGGCGAGGGCTGGCATGCCCGTGCCGGTGAGCCGCACGCCGAGGTGCACGCCCTGCGCCAGGCCGGCGAACGGGCACGTGGGGCCACTGCCTACGTCACTCTGGAACCCTGCAGCCACCACGGGCGTACGCCGCCCTGCGCCGATGCGCTGGTCGCCGCCGGTGTTGGCCGGGTGGTCGCGGCGATGCAGGACCCCAATCCGCAGGTGGCTGGTCGCGGCCTGTTGCGCCTGGCCAATGCCGGTATCGACGTGCTGTCCGGCGTGCTGGAGGCCGAGGCGCGAGCACTCAATGCCGGTTTCATCAAACGTATGGAGAGCGGGTTGCCGTTGGTGCGGGTCAAGTCGGCGATGAGTCTGGATGGTCGCACGGCCATGGCCAGCGGTGAGAGTCAGTGGATCACCGGCCCGGCGGCGCGCGCCGAGGTGCAGCGCTTGCGCGCGCAGTCCAGCGTGGTGCTCAGCGGCGCCGACACCGTGCTGGCGGACGATGCCCGGCTGACTGTACGTCCCGACGAACTGGGCCTGGGCGTCGAAGCCACTTTCATGGCGGCTTCTCGGCCGCCGTTGAGGGTGTTGGTCGATGGCCGTCTGCGCGTGCCGCTGAGCAAGGCCTTCTTCCAGGTCGGCCCGGCGCTGGTGGCCACCTGCGCTGCCGCCGTTGCGCGTGATCGCTATCTGGCCGATGGCCACGAACTGCTCGCGGTGCCGGGCAGCAATGGCCATGTCGACCTGCGCAAGCTCTTGCTGGAGCTGGCTGGCCGGGGCGTCAACGACGTACTGGTCGAGGCCGGGCCGCGTCTGGCCGGCGCCTTTGCCCGTGCCGGGTTGGTGGACGAGTACCGGATCTTCATCGCGCCCAAGCTGCTGGGCTCCAGTGCGCGGCCGCTGTTCGAGCTGCCGCTCAACCGCATGGCCGAGGCGCCGGAACTGCAGATTCTCGATATTCGCGCCGTCGGCGACGATTGGCAGATCACTGCAGTACCCAAGGCCAGGTAGGGTGCGCCGCAGTTTTCTCCAAGTCCTCCCTGCCTGGTGGCAGCGACTCGAACGGGCACGGGAGCAGGCGCTGGCCTGGCAAATAGGCGGTTAGCCCCGGTGCGCACAGCGCACCCTACGGGACTGAAATTACCGCTTTTCGTAGGGTGCGCCGTGCGCACCGCGGTTGCCGCAGTTTTCCCACATGCTCCTTGTCAGGTGGCAACGATTCGAGCTTGCACGAGACCAGGCGCTGGCCTGGCATATTGGCGGATGACCCTGGTGCGCGCAGCGCAACCTACAGGCCATGCAGCGCAGCGATAAATATGGTAAAACGCCACGCGGTCATTTCAGATGACCGCAACGTTCTCAGGGCGGGGTGAAATTCCCCACCGGCGGTAATGGTTCGCAGAACCTAGCCCGCGAGCGCTCGCCACGGCACCTGCCGTGCGAGGTCCAGCAGACCCGGTGTGATTCCGGGGCCGACGGTATAGTCCGGATAAAGAGAGAGCGGGATTCCCTCCACGGGCGCCTCGTGCGTGTCCGCGAAATCCCTATCGATCGGCATTGCCCTGTTTTTGACCAAAACAGGAGTTCGTCCATGCTGTTCAGAAATACCTTCAACGTGAAACCGGAGGGCTTATGTTCACCGGCATAATCGAAGCCATCGGCAGCATTCGCGCCATGACGCCCAAGGGGGGCGACGTGCGTGTCTACGTGGCCACCGGCAAGCTTGATCTGGGTGACGTCAAACTCGGCGATAGCATCGCCGTCAACGGCGTGTGCCTGACCGCTGTGGAACTGCCTGGCGACGGCTTCTGGGCCGACGTCAGCCGCGAGACGCTGGCGCGCACCGCCTTCGTCGATCTCAAGCCCGGCAGTGCGGTGAACCTGGAAAAGGCGCTGACGCCCACCAGCCGCCTCGGCGGGCATCTGGTCAGTGGCCACGTCGACGGCGTTGGCGAAATCGTCTCGCGCGCCGAAAACGCCCGTGCCGTGCAGTTCACGGTGCGCGCCCCGCGTGAGCTGGCCAAGTACATCGCGCACAAGGGGTCGATCACTGTCGACGGCACCAGCCTGACCGTCAACGCGGTCGATGGCGCCGAATTCGAATTGACCATCGTGCCGCACACCCTGGCCGAGACCATCATGGTCGACTACCAGGCCGGGCGTAAGGTCAACCTCGAGGTCGACCTGCTTGCGCGTTATCTGGAGCGCCTGCTGCTCGGCGACAAGGCCGCAGAATCCAAAGCCTCGGGCCTGACCGAGAGCTTTCTCGCCGAACACGGCTACCTGAAGAATTGAGGAGACGCCCCGATGGCGCTCAATACCGCTGAAGAACTGATCGAAGACATCCGCGCCGGCAAGATGGTCATCCTCATGGATGACGAGGACCGTGAGAACGAAGGCGACATCATCATCGCCTCCGAATGCGTCACCGCCGAGCACATCAACTTCATGGCCCGCTTCGCCCGTGGCCTGATCTGCATGCCGATGACCCGTGAGCGCTGCGAACTGCTCAAGCTGCCGCTGATGGCACCGCGCAACGGCTCCGGCTTCGGCACCAAGTTCACCGTCTCCATCGAGGCGGCCGAGGGCGTGACCACCGGCATCTCCGCCGCCGACCGCGCGCGCACCGTACAGGCTGCCGTGGCACGCAACGCCGTGGCCGAGGACATCGTCAGCCCGGGTCATATTTTCCCGTTGATGGCTCAGCCCGGCGGTGTATTGGCGCGTGCTGGTCACACCGAAGCGGCCTGCGACCTGGCGCGCATGGGCGGTTTCGAACCGAGCGGGGTGATCTGCGAGATCATGAACGACGACGGCACCATGGCGCGTCGCCCGGAGCTGGAGAAGTTCGCCGAAGAGCACGGTCTGAAGATCGGCACCATCGCCGACCTGATCCACTACCGTCTGATCCACGAGCGCACCGTCGAGCGCATCAGCGAACAGCCGCTGGACACCGAACTGGGCCAGTTCAACCTGGTGACCTACCGCGATGGCGTGGAGAACACCGCGCACATGGCGCTGACCCTGGGCACCATCTGCGCCGAAGAGCCGACTCTGGTGCGCGTGCACAACATGGACCCGCTGCGCGACCTGTTCATGGTCAACCAGCCGGGGCGCTGGAGCATGCGTGCAGCGATGGCGGAAGTGGCCAAGGCTGGCAGCGGCGTGGTGCTGCTGCTGGGCAATCCTCTGACCGGGCCGGAGTTGCTGGCGCTGATCAGCCGCCAGCAGCCGGCCAATCCGGCGACCTACAGCACGGTGGGCGCCGGCTCGCAGATTCTGCGCGACCTTGGCGTACGCAAGATGCGCCTGATGAGTTCGCCGATGAAGTTCAACGCGATATCCGGCTTCGACCTTGAGGTTGTAGAATACCTGCCTTCTAAATAAGAAGTGGCTCGACAGAGCCGCATCTGATGACCCTCTCCCTCCGGGAGAGGGTGTCCGCAGGGTGGGAGAGGGAATTGTGGCCAACGCCGAACCCTCTCCCCCGGCCCCTCTCCCACAAGGGGGAGGGGAGCAAAAAAACGCTCCCCAAGGAGCACGAATTTTATTTTCGGAGCGCACCGCCGCTCCGGCTCTTTAACCCATGTGAGACCCGTCATGACCCTGAAGACCATCGAAGGTACCTTCATCGCCCCGAAGGGCAAATACGCCCTGGTGGTAGGCCGTTTCAACAGCTTCGTCGTCGAGAGCCTGGTCAGTGGCGCCATCGACGCCCTGGTTCGCCACGGCGTGAGCGAGAGCGATATCACCATCATCCGCGCGCCGGGTGCCTTCGAGATTCCGCTGGTTACCCAGAAGGTCGCTCAGCGTGGCGAGTTCGCGGCAATCATTGCCCTGGGCGCGGTCATTCGTGGCGGCACTCCGCACTTCGAGTACGTCGCAGGCGAATGCACCAAGGGCCTGGCCCAGGTTTCCATGGAATACGGCGTACCGGTCGCCTTCGGCGTCCTGACTGTTGACTCCATCGAACAAGCCATCGAACGTTCCGGCACCAAGGCGGGTAACAAGGGTGCCGAAGCTGCGCTGTCTGCCCTGGAAATGGTCAGCCTGCTGGCGCAGTTGGAGGCCAAGTGAGCAACTCCGGTAACGGCCAGCCGGCCAAGAAAGGCCCCAGCGGCAAGATCCTCGCGCGCCGTGAGGCCCGCACCCTGGCCATGCAGGCCCTGTACTCCTGGCACATCGCCGGGCAGCCGCTGAACGAGATCGAAGCGCAGTTCCGCGTCGACAACGATTTCAGCAAGGTCGACGGCGCCTATTTCCACGAGATCCTGCACGGCGTGCCGCGGCAGAAGACCGAGCTGGACGAGGCCTTCACGCCCTTGCTCGATCGTCCGCTGGGAGAGATTGATCCGGTCGAGCTGGCCATCCTGCGCCTGTCCACCTACGAGCTGAAGAACCGCGTCGACGTCCCCTACAAGGTGGTGATCAACGAAGGTATCGAGCTGGCCAAGGTGTTCGGTGCCACCGACGGACACAAGTTCGTCAACGGCATCCTCGACAAGCTCGCGCCCAAGCTGCGTGCCGCCGAAGTCAACGCCAACAAGCGGTGAATGAGTTCGAGCTGATCCGTCGCTACTTCGCCGCCGCCCGTTGTGCTCAGGGTGGCGACGGCGTGGTTCTCGGTATTGGTGATGACTGCGCACTGCTGGCGTTGCCCGCCGGTGAACAGCTGGCGGTTTCCACCGACACCTTGGTCGCCGGGGTGCATTTCCCCGAAGCCTGCGATGCCTTTCTTCTCGGTCAGCGCGCGCTGGCTGTTTCCGCCAGTGATCTGGCCGCCATGGGCGCTACGCCGCTGGCCTTTACCCTCGCCCTGACCCTGCCGAGCGCCAATGAAACCTGGCTGGCCGAGTTCGCTCGCGGCCTGCAACTGATGGCGCAGAACTGCTCACTGGCGCTGGTCGGTGGCGATACCACGCGTGGCCCGTTGAGCCTGACGCTGACCGTGTTTGGCCGCGTGCCGTCCGGGCAGGCGCTGTTGCGTAGCGGCGCCCGTGTCGGCGATCTGCTCTGCGTCGGTGGCGAGCTGGGTGACGCCGCTGGCGCGTTGCCGCTGGTGTTGGGTCAACGTGAGGCAGCTCCTGAAGTCGCCGAGCCCTTGCTGGCGCGTTACTGGTCACCGCAGCCGCAACTGGCCCTGGGCCAGGCCTTGCGCGGGCGGGCCACGGCCGCGCTGGATATTTCCGACGGCCTGTTGGCCGACTGCGGGCATATCGCCAAGGCCTCACAGGTCGCCCTTGAGATCGAGATGGAGCAAGTTCCGCTGTCTGCAGCGCTGCGCGCTTTCGCGGGTGAAGAACAGGCTCGGATCTGCGCATTGGGCGGTGGCGACGACTACCGCCTGGCCTTTACCCTGCCGCCAGCCCTGCTCGCCGACCTGCAGGCCGATTGGCCTGATGTACGGGTTATCGGCCGTGTGCTGGCCGGCTCTGGGGTACAGTTGCTGGATGCTGCCGACCAGCCCATCGATCCGCCGCGTGGCGGCTACCAACATTTCTGACAGGACGGAGTGCGCGTGACCGATCACCCCAACCAGGTTCCCGCCGAATACGTACCGCCCTCGGTGTGGCGCAATCCCTGGCACTTCATCGCCTTCGGCTTCGGCTCCGGCACCCTGCCCAAGGCGCCCGGCACCTGGGGTTCGCTGGTCGCGCTGCCGTTCGTACCGCTATGGCAGATGTTGCCGGACTGGGGCTACTGGTTGATGCTCGGCGTGACCATGCTGTTCGGCTTCTGGCTGTGCGGCAAGGTTGCCGACGACCTGCGCGTGCACGACCACGAAGGCATCGTCTGGGATGAAATGGTCGGTATGTGGATCACCCTGTGGCTGGTGCCCGAGGGGTGGGTCTGGTTGCTGCTAGGCTTTCTCATGTTTCGTCTGTTCGACATCGTCAAACCCTGGCCGATTCACTGGATCGACCGCCACGTACATGGTGGTGTCGGCATCATGCTCGATGATGTCATTGCCGGGGTCTTCGCCTGGTTGGCGATGCAAGGATTGGTCTGGGGCTGGGCCAATTATGGAGCCGGGCTGGGTTTCTAAGGAGTGCGCATGCGCATGAGGCAAGTCTGGCTGGGGATGCTCCTGATGCTCTCTGCCTTGTCTGGTGCCCAGGCACAGAGCGAGCTGCCAGGTGAAATACGCCTGGCCAGTGAGGTCTGGGAGGCCTATACCGAAGCCGATGGTAGCGGTCTGGGCTGGGATGTGATGCGCGAGGTGTTCGAGCCGGCAGGCGTCCGTCTGGATATTCACAGCGTGCCATACACCCGTTCTGTCGGGTTGGTGCAGCGTGGCGAAGCCGATGCCTGGGTCGGTTCCTATCGTGACGAGGTCGAGGGACCGGTGTTCTACCCCAAGCACCCCTATGATCGTGATCAGATCGTCGCACTTGGCCTCAAGGACAAGCCGGTGCCGACTCTCGACAGCTTGGGCAAGTACCGGCTGGTCTGGGTGCGAGGCTACGGTTACGAGGAATATCTGCCGAATGTGCGCGACTACCGGGAAGTACAGCGGCGCGACGGTATCCTCGGCATGCTCGAACTGGGCCACGCGGATTTCTATATCGATGCCCGTCCCGAGGTCGACTACGTGCTGAGCCGGGCCGCCAAGCCGCAGCAATACCGGGTGACGAATCTGACGCAGTTGCCGCTGTATCTAGGTTTTGCCGATACGCCACGTGGTCATGCCCTGGCCGAACTCTTCGATCAGCGTATGACGCAGCTGATCGCCAGCGGTGAGCTGCGGCCGATCTTCGAGCGCTGGCAGCAACCCTATCCCTTCGACTGAGCCGGGAGGCCTTCATACATGCAACCTCGTCACTGTCTCGTCGCGCTGGCGCTGCTATGTGCGAGTTCTTCCTGGGCGGCCTCTCAGGTTCAGGTGGTCGGCCTGTTTCCCGGCGCGGCGGTGGTCAATGTCGATGGTCAGCGCAAGCTGGTGCGGATCGGACAGACCGGTCCGGGCGGGGTAGAAGTAGTCAGCGTCGACAAGCAGGGCGCAGTGCTGCGTGTCGATGGCGTCGAGCGCGTCTATCCACTGAGTCGCGAATACAGTGCCGGTTTCGCCGAGCCGGTAAGGAAACGCTTGAGCATCGCCAAGGGCATCGGTGGACATTACTGGGTAGCCGGTTCGGTCAACGGCCAGACGGTGCAGTTTCTGGTCGATACCGGCGCCACCTCGGTGGCGCTCAACGATGCGCATGCCAAGCGTCTGGGTATCGATTACCGGGTCAGTGGTCGGCCTTTGCAGGTCAATACTGCCAGCGGCGTGGCCCGTGGCTGGCGAGTGATGCTGGATCGGGTCAAAGTCGGCGATCTCGAGGTGCTCGGCGTCGAAGCTGTGGTGCTAGAGGGAAATGCACCGCATGAAGCCCTGCTGGGCATGAGCTTCCTCGGCCGGGTTGGCTGGCGCGAGGAGCAGGGCATGCTGGTGCTCGAGTCCAAGCTTTGAAATTGCCATTGACCGTTTCGATACTGATGATCGGCAATTCTGACTGACCCGCCAGCGAGGGCTGCTGATACAATGCCGGCCCTGTTTCGTACTCATTGCCAGGAGTATCCGGTGTCCGTCGTGTTCGTCGCCGCCTCCCAACTGCCCACCCCCTTCGGTGTGTTCACCATGCACGGTTTCCTCGACGAGGCCACCGGCAAGGAACATGTCGCCCTGACCTTCGGCAACGTCGCCGACGGTGCCCCGGTGCTTGGCCGTCTGCATTCCGAATGCCTGACCGGCGACGCGCTGTTCAGCCTGCGTTGCGACTGCGGTGCGCAGTTGCAGGCGGCGCTGCAGGCCATCGCCAACGAAGGCCGTGGCGTGCTGCTGTATCTGCGTCAGGAGGGCCGTGGCATTGGCCTGCTGAACAAGATCCGCGCCTATGAGCTGCAGGACGGCGGTGCCGATACGGTGGAAGCCAACGAGCGCCTGGGTTTCGGCGCCGACCAGCGTGATTACGCCATCTGCCTGCCGATGCTCGAGCACCTGGGTATCGACAGTCTCAAGCTGATGACCAATAACCCGCGCAAGGTCAAGGCGCTGGGCGACATGGGCATCGCCGTGGATCATCGTGTTCCGCTGCAGATTGCGCACAACCCCTACAACAAGCGCTACCTCGCCACCAAGGCCGGCAAGCTCGGCCATATGCTGGGCAATCAGCACCAGGGCGAGACCGAGGAAAGCCTGTGACCCGAGGCCAGGTAAAGCGCCGTCTGGCGCTGGCCTGGTGGCGTCAGCTGGGCGTGGCGCTGGCGCCCCTGTTTGTGTTCAACCTGCTGTTTGGCGGCGGCGGTCCCACGGTGCTGGCCATGCCGCTGTTCATCGCCGGTATGGCTGCGATGTTCGTCAGCCTGCCGTTGTTCTCCGCCTACAAGCGCGCACTGATCGCCACTGAAAAAGCACTCGACAGCGACGACGAGCCCGCCGCCTGGCTGGAGCTGGATCGTGTGCGTTTGCGCGCCCTGCTTGGCGCTGCCCTGCCGGCGTGGATCGCGGCGCTGGCGGTGCTGGCTGGCCTCGAGGCGATCCCGCTGGTATTGCTGGCGCTGTCGTCCATCGTGTTGCACGGTCTCTACCGCATACCTCGCCAGTTGGGCTGATGCGCACGCTGCTGCTCGCGCTTTGCCTGCTGGCGCTGCCGCTGACAGCCGCCGAGCGGGTGATCAGCCTGGCCCCCTCGCTCAGTGAAATCATGCTCGATCTGGATGCCGCCGACTTGCTGGTTGGCGTGCTCGAAGGTGATCAGCATCCTGCCGCGCTGGCGCATCTGCCAACGGTTGGCCGTTATGGCCAGCTGGAATTCGAGCGGCTGTTGCAGCTGGCGCCGGATCTGATCCTCATCGCGCCTGGCAGCGTGCCATCGGCGCAGCACGCGCAGTTGCAGCGCTTTGGCATCGACCTGCTGATCGTCGAGCCGCAGCGCCTCGAGCAGCTCGGGGAAGCTTTCGTGCGGATTGGCGAGCGGGTGGGCCGGGCAGAGCAGGGGCAGCGCTTGGCGGCCGAATTTCGCGCTGAGCTTGATACGCTGCGCCAGCGCTACCGGCGCGAGCAGCCCCTGACGGTGTTCTACCAGGTCTGGCACCAACCGCTTTACACCATCGGTGGCGAGCAATTGATCGGTGACGCCTTGCAGGTCTGCGGCGCGCGCAACCTGTTTGACGATCTAGCGCAGCCGGCGCCGCAGGTCAGCGTCGAGGCGGTGTTGGCGCGTGATCCGGACGTGATTCTTGGCGGCAGCAATGCCGAACTCACAGCCTGGCAGGCCTGGCCGCAGCTGCATGCAGTGCGGCTGGGACAGGTCTGGGCGGTACCGGACAAGGGCCTGGAACGGCCTAGCCGGCAGATGTTGGGGGCCATCGAGCAGTTGTGTGAGCGGATGGCGGGGGCGCGGTAGCCCGAAGCCCTTGGTGCGCACGGCGCCCCCTACAGCGGTCGTAGGGGGCGCCGTGCGCACCGAGGTCAGAGTTGCGGCGTCCAGGTTACGGCGAAGAGCGCAGTGCGGCCGGCGCTGTTGTAGCCGAAACGGCCATTGGGTGTGCTGTAGGTCGCTTCTGCGTAATCCTTGTCCAGCAGGTTATCCAGCTTCAGGCTCAGGCCCAGTTCCTCGTTGGCCTGCCAGGCGGCGCGTAGGCTGAGCAGGCCGTAGCCGCTCATGTCGCGCTGGTTTTCGGCATCATCGTAGCGACCACTGATCGCACGCCAGCCAGCACCGAGTGAGACATCGCCGAAGCGGCGGTCGACATCCAGGCTCAGCGTGCGTTTGGCCCGGCGCTGCAAGGTATGGCCGCTGTTGCGGTCACGTGGGTCGATCAAGGCCAGAGCGAGATTGGCCTGCCAGCCGAACAGCTCCTGCTGCACGGCCGCTTCGAAGCCATTGATCCGCGCAGTCTGGACGTTCTGCGGAATGAAATTTTCGTCCAGGACGATGGCATCTTCGATTTCGGTTCGATACAAGGACGCCTGCAATGAACCTGTGTCGCTGTAGCGGCTGCGCCATTGCAGCTCGTAGCTTTCGGAGCGCTCGGCTTGCAGGTCGGGGTTGCCGTACCACTGATCGTAGAGGTCATTGAAAGTCGGCGCACGGAAGCCTTCGCTATAGGACAGGATCAGGTCGTTGGCGCTGTTCAGGGGCAGGGTCAATGCCGCGTTCCAGGTGTTCTCGCTGCCGAACTGCTGGTTGTCGTCGTGACGAAGCCCCAGCTCGGTAGAAAATGTTTCGCCGGTGTAACGATGCTGGACGAAGGCCGCTCGGTTCCAGCGTGAGTCCTCGGCGAAGGCCGCGCTGCTGTGCAGGCGATCCTCGTACCAGTCGGCACCGACCAGCAGTTGCTGGTTATCGCTGAGCGTCAGGGTATTTACCCAGCTCACAGCGTCTCGATAGGTGGTGTAGGTAAAGAATGAATAGTCTGGCGCTGCCGGCGAGTCATCACCGCTATCGCGCTGGTCTTTGCTGTGGCCTATTTCCAGACGGCTGTTCCAGCGCTCGTTGAGCTGGCCATCGATGAAACCGGAAAGGCTGCTGACCTGAAAGTCCGTTGTCGGAAGCAGGCCGGTAAAGACGTCGTCGTATTCCACCTGTCCGCGCTGATCGAGTGCGCTGAAGCCAGCCTGTAGATCATCATTGAAGTGGTGCGACAGATTCAGGCTGAGCGAGCGGTTGCGGTAGGCGTCGTCGTCGCCATTGGTGCCGAAACCGTCGCGGGTCGCGTCAATGCCGGCTGTCTCGTCCAGGGCGGCGCCGAGGTGAAAGCGAGTGTGCTCGTCACCGCCGGAGAGGCCAAGGCTGCGCTGGTAGGTGCTGTCGCTGCCAGCCGCCAGGCGCGCGTAGGGCTTGAGGCCAGGGCCGTCGCCCTGGCGAGTGAAGATCTGAATCACCCCGCCAATGGCGTCGGAGCCGTAGAGTGCCGAACGGGCGCCACGGACCACTTCGATGCGTTCGATCTGTTCGGGAGCGAGAAACTCCAGGCTGCTGGTGCCGCTGGAGGCCGCCGCGATGCGTTGACCGTCGACCAGGACCAGGGTTTGTGCCGTGCTGGTGCCACGCAGGAACACGCCAGTCTGGCTGCCGGCACCGCCAGTGCGGACCACGCTGAGGCCTGGCACGCGTTCCAGCAGTTCGACAACGCTGCTGACTTGCAGGCGTTCGATATCCTGGCGAGTAAATACACTGGTTGCTGCTGTGGCCTGCGTTTGCGGCTCGGCCAGGCGGCCCGAAGTGATAACCAGAGGCTCGCTTAGATACGGCTCGGCAGCCAGCAGGGCAGCAGGCATGAAGCTGATGGCCAGAGCCAGACGAGACAGTTTCATTATTTTTCCTCAACGGTCGGCAGACGTTCGAGGAAGGCAGGCGCAAGCGCGGGCAGGGCAGCGCTTGACCGTGTCGCCCTCCGCAACACCAGTCGCACCGCCTTGGCCGGTCTCCGGGCTCTCGACCCGCGTCCGCCTTCCCAGGCCTGGCCCAGTGGCTGTTGGACGCGGCGCAAGCTCAGCGCTTGCTGTCGATTACCGTTGCGGGGGCAGCGTCGGCATCGCACCGACTTCCCGTTTAACGCCGCTTGCGCAGCACACCCTGGCGGAACATGAATGGCGCGCACCTTAGTGCGCGCGAGTATGAATGACAAGCAAGCCGCGCTCATTCAGCGATGAGCGGGCTTCATGCTCAGGCCTAGAGCAGGCTCAGGCGCTCGCGTACCGCGCGTTCGATACCCGCGTCGTCGAGACCGCATTCGGCGAGCATCTGGCTGGGCTTGGCGTGCTCGACGTAGTAGTCCGGCAGGCCCAGGTGCAGCACCGGTACCTGGCGATTTTCTGCAGCGAAGAATTCGCTGACCGCGCTGCCGGCGCCGCCCATGATGCTGTTTTCCTCGAGGGTCACCAGCAGCTCATGGTTGCCTGCCAGTTCGCGTAGCAGGGTTTCGTCCAGGGGTTTTACGAAGCGCATGTCGACTACAGTGGCATCCAGCGTTTCACCCACGCGCAGGGCTTCGGCCAGTTGCACGCCGAAGGCCAGCAGGGCGACGCCCTTGCCCCAGCGGCGCACGACCGCCTTGCCGATTTCCAGCGGCTCCAGGCCTGCATCGAGCGCTGCGTTGGGGCCGGTGCCGCGCGGGTAGCGCACGGCGGCCGGGCCGTCGAACAGGTGGCCGGTGGTGAGCATGCGGCGCAACTCGTTTTCGTCGCTCGGAGTCATCACCAGCATGCCGGGAATGCAGCGCAGGTAGGACAGGTCGAAGCTGCCGGCGTGGGTCGGACCGTCTTCGCCGACCAAGCCGGCGCGGTCGATGGCGAACAGCACGTCGAGGTGCTGCACGGCAACGTCGTGGATCAGTTGGTCATAGGCACGCTGGAGGAAGGTGGAATAGATCGCCACCACCGGCTTGGCGCCTTCACAGGCCATGCCGGCCGCGAGGGTCACGGCGTGCTGCTCGGCAATCGCCACGTCGAAGTAGCGCTGGGGGAAGCGCTCGCTGAAGGCCACCAGATCGGAACCTTCCTTCATCGCCGGGGTGATGCCGACCAGACGGTTGTCTGCCGCAGCCATGTCGCACAGCCACTGGCCGAACACGTTGGAGTATTTCGGGCCAGCCGGCTTTTTGGGGGCCGCGCTGGGGGTGACGGGTTCGAGCTTGGTAATGGCGTGGTAGCCGATGGGGTCGACCTCGGCCGGGGCGAAACCCTTGCCTTTCTTGGTCACCACATGGAGGAACTGCGGGCCGTCGAGGTCGCGCATGTTACGCAGGGTGGCGAGCAGGGTGGGCAAATCGTGGCCGTCGATGGGGCCGACGTAGTTCCAGCCCAGTTCCTCGAACAGGGTGCCGGGCACCAGCATGCCCTTGGCGTGTTCCTCGACCTTGCGCGCGATTTCCCAGGCACCGGGCAGGCGCGAGAGGATCTTCTTGCTGCCTTCACGCATGCTGGCGTAGGTGCGGCTGGAGATGATCTTGGCCAGGTAGTTGGACAGGCCGCCGACGTTCTTGGAGATCGACATGTCGTTGTCGTTGAGGATCACCAGCATGTTGGCGCCGACGTCGGTGGCGTGGTTCAGCGCCTCGAAGGCCATGCCGGCGGTCAGCGCGCCGTCGCCGATCACCGCCACGCTCTTGCGCTTCTCGCCCTTCAGACGGGCGGCGATGGCCATGCCCAGGGCGGCGCTGATGCTGGTGCTGGAGTGGCCGACACCGAAGGTGTCGTACTCGCTCTCGCTGCGGCGCGGGAAGGCGGCCAGGCCATCCTTCTGGCGCAGCGTGCCCATGCGCTCGCGACGGCCGGTGAGAATCTTGTGTGGGTAGGCCTGATGGCCGACGTCCCACACCAGGCGGTCATCGGGGGTGTCGAAGACATAGTGCAGGGCGATGGTCAGTTCGATCACGCCTAGGCCGGCACCGAAGTGCCCGCCGCTCTGGCCGACGCTGTAGAGCAGGTACTGGCGCAGTTCGTCGGCGAGGGTTTCCAGGTCCGCTTCGGCCAGGCGGCGCAGCTCGTCCGGCGTGTTGGCGCTGTCCAGCAGCGGCGTCAGCGGGCGCTCGCGGGGGATCTCGTGGAAAGTGGTCGGCATCAGGCGAATCGTTATAGGTGTAAAAAGATGCGGCAGTTTACCCGAAAAAGGTGGCTGCAAGCTTCACGCCCCGTGCGACAAGCCAGCCTCCTCGCACGGGGCCCCTACCAGGTATCGACGAACGGCCGCTTGCGACGCTCGCGCCGCACCTGGCGCGGTGTGGCTGCCAGCCCGCGCAACAGCCAGGCGCGGCTGTCAGCCGGGTCGATCACGGCGTCGATCTCAAGATAACTGGCCATGTTCAGCGCCTTGCCGTTTTCGTAGGCCTTGGCCACCAGTTTGTCGAACAGCGCCTGGCGTGCGACGTCGTCCGATTGGGCCGCCAGCTCCTTGGCGAAGCCCAGGCGCACCGCGCCTTCGAGGCCCATGGCGCCGAATTCGCCACTGGGCCAGGCGGCGGTGAACAGCGGCGAATGGAAGCTGCCGGCAGCCATGGCCTGGGCACCGAGGCCATAGCCCTTGCGCAGCACCAGGGTAAAGAAGGGCACCGTGAGGCTGGCGGCGGTGACGAACAGACGCGAGACGTGACGCACCGTGGCCTGCTTCTCTGCCTCCGGGCCGACCATGAAACCGGGGGTATCGCACAGTGAAACGATGGGCAAATCGTGTGCCTCGCACAGCTGCAAAAAGCGTGCAGCCTTGTCGCCGGCCACCGCATCGATGGCACCGCCCAGGTGTGCGGGGTTATTGGCGATCAGGCCGAAGGGCTTGCCCTCGATGCGGATCAGCGCGGTGATCAGGCCGGGTGCGAACTGACGGCGCAGCTCCAGCACGCTGCGGTGATCGGCCAGCAGTTCGATCACCTTGCGCATGTCGTATACGCGCAGGCGATTCTCCGGGATCACCTGGCGCAGTTCGAGGGTATCGCTGCACTGCCAGTCGCTGAGCGGGCCCTGGAAATAACCCAGGTACTGCTTGGCTATGGCGACCGCTGCGGCCTCGTCTTCGACCAGCACGTCGATCACGCCATTTGGGCCCTGAACACTGGTCGGGCCGACCTGCTCGGGTTTGAAGCTGCCGAGGCCGCCACCTTCGATCATCGCTGGGCCGGCCATGCCAATGCTGGCGTTACGGGTGGCAATGATCACGTCGCAGCAGCCGAGCAGCGCCGCGTTGCCGGCGAAGCAGCGACCGGAGACGACACCCACCGTCGGTACCAGGCCGGAGAGCTTGGCCATCGCGACGAAGGTGTGGCAATCCAGCCCGGCCACGCCGACGAAATCGGTATCGCCCGGCCGCCCGCCGCCGCCTTCGGCGAACAGCACCACGGGCAGGCGCCATTGTTCGGCCAGGGCCAGCATGCGGTCGGTCTTCTTGTGGTTCATCACGCCCTGGGTGCCGGCGAATACCGTGTAGTCGTAGGCGATGGCCATGCAGCGCGCGGCCTCGGCGCCGAACTGCGCAGCGCATACCGTGCCGATAACGGCGACCAGGCCATCGGCCGGACTCAGCTCCTGCAGTTCCTCGGGCGAGCGCCGACGGCGCTGGGCGGCCAGGGCCATGGCGCCGTATTCGATAAGGCTGCCTTCATCGAGCAGGTCCGCGAGGTTCTCCCGGACAGTGCGCTGGCCGGTCTTGCGCCGCTTGGCCACGGCTTCGGGGCGGCGCGCGTCGGTCAGGCGCGCGTGGCGTTCCAGCACCTCGGCCAGATCGGCCCGGATATGCGCCAGGTCAACCGCCTGCTCACCGTAGGCGTCGAGGCCGTCCACCTCGGCTGGCTCAACGAACAGCAGCGCCTGGCCTTCGCCGATGGCGTCACCCGGCGCCACGGTCAGCGCGCGGACGATGCCGCTGTGCTCGGCCTTGACCTCGAACTCCATTTTCATCGCTTCCAGCACGGCGATGGGCTGGCCGGCGGCTATGGCATCGCCCTCGGCCACCGTCAGGCTGACCAGCACGCCGGCGCTGGGCGCGTTCAGCGCCAGGGTGCCGGGCGGGGCGTCGACAGTATCCTTGGCGCTTTGTGCAGATGCGTCGCCGGCGAAGTAATGGTGTGGATGCGCCTGTTCGCGGGCGGCGAGCAGCTTGCCCAAGTGACGCTCGACGTAGGTGGTATCGACTCGGTTGGCGATCACCTCGTCGCGCTGCAGCAGGTTCTGCAGCAGGTGCAGGTTGCTCGCCACGCCTTCGATGCGGAACTCGCACAGTGCCCGGTAGGCACGGCGCAGAGCGCCGGGGTAGTCGCCGGCGCTGGCGATCAGCTTGGCCACCAGCGAGTCGTAGGCCGGGCTGACGGCGTAGCCAGCATAGCCACAACCATCCACACGCAGGCCGGGGCCACAGGGCGGTTGGTAGGCGGCGAGCACACCGGCAGCCGGGCGCGCGGTACCGTCGGCGAGCAGGGTTTCCAGGTTCAGGCGCAGCTGCACGGCACAGCCTTTCGGCGCGGCCGGAGTGAGCAGGCCCAGCTCGTACAGGCTTTTACCGGCGGCCAGGTGCAATTGCGTGTGTAGCAGGTCGACACCGGTGACCTGCTCGGTAACGGTGTGCTCCACCTGCACGCGCGGGTTGGCTTCCATGAAGTAGAAGTGCCCCGGCTGGTCGAGGTCGAGCAGGAACTCGAAGGTTCCGATGCCGCGATACTGCACCTCGGCCGCCAGGCGCAGTGCGCTGGTGATGATCGCGTCACGGGTGGGCACATCCAGATCCGGACTGGGTGCAATCTCTACCAGCTTCTGGTGGCGGCGCTGCAGGCTGCAGTCGCGTTCCCACAGGTGGCTGACCGCGCCGCTGCCGTCGCCGAGCACCTGCACTTCGATATGCCGGACGCGGCGCACGCGCTTCTCCACGTACAGTGCGCCGCTGCCGAAGGCCCCCTGGGCCTCTGAGGTGCAGCGGGCGAAAGCCTCGGCCAGTTGCGCGGCATCGTCCACCGCTCGCATGCCGCGTCCGCCGCCACCGGCCAGGGCCTTGAGCATCACGCTGCCGTGCTCGGCGAGAAAGTCTGCGGCCTGCTCCAGCGTCACCGCCTGGTTGATGCCGGGCACCAGCGGCACCGAACAGCGTTCGGCCAGGTCGCGGGCGGCGGCCTTGTCGCCGAACAACTGCAGGGTTTCTGGCGAAGGGCCAATGAAGGTCAACCCGGCTGCCTGGCAGCGACGGGCGAACTCGGCGTTCTCGGCGAGAAAGCCATAGCCGGGATGGACGGCGGTGCAGCCCTGCTCGCGGGCAATGGCGATCAGCTGGTCCATGTCCAGATACGCGGCCACGCCTCGCCCTGCGAGCGGCACTGCCAGATCCGCCTTGCGTGTGTGCAGGCAGGCACCGTCATCTTCGGCATACACCGCGACACTGCGGATGCCGAGATCGGCACAGGCCTGGGTGATGCGAATGGCGATCTCGCCGCGGTTGGCGATCAGCAGGGCGGGGAAGGGCATGGCGGCTCCAGACGTCTTGTCGTTATGGAGCCATCTTAGGCGGTCGGAGAGAGGGGTAAAGCAAGCCTCATGTGGCGATCATGCGGCCATAGATGGCAATGATGACGCGGTCGTAGGGGGCGCCGTGCGCACCGGTCAGATTCTAGCTGCGTCGTTCGACGATGTAGCGCGCCAGCTCGCGCAGCGGTTCGGCGCTGTTGTCGAACGGGCGCAGCACGTGCAGGGCCTGGTCGCGCAGCTCCAGGGCATAGTCCTTGGCCGCGTCGAGGCCGAGCAGTGCAGGGTAAGTGGGTTTGTCGTGGGCTTCGTCCTTGCCCTGGGTCTTGCCCAGGGTGGCGGTGTCGCTCTCCACGTCGAGGATGTCGTCCTGCACCTGGAAGGCCAGGCCGATGGCGCGGGCGTATTGCCGCAGGGCCTTGTGCGCGAGCTCGTCGGTGTTGCCACTGGCCAGGGCGCCGAGCGCCACGCTGGCCTCGATCAGCGCGCCAGTCTTGTGCCGGTGCATCACTTCCAGCGCCTGCTGGTCGAGCCTCTGGCCGACCGAGCCGAGGTCGATGGCCTGGCCGCCGACCATGCCGGCCGGGCCAGCAGCCTGGCTCAGCAATTCGATCATCTGCAGTCGCGTCTCGGCATCCTGCGGATTGCGCCGGCGGTCGGCGAGCACTTCAAAGGCCAGGCTTTGCAGACCATCGCCGGCAAGGATGGCACTGGCTTCGTCGAAGGCCTTGTGGGTGGTCGGCTGGCCGCGACGCAGATCGTCGTCGTCCATCGCCGGCAGATCGTCATGCACCAGCGAGTAGGCGTGAATCAGTTCCACCGCACAGGCGGCACCATCGGCCCGTTCGAGATCACCGTCGAGAGCCTCGCAAGCGGCATAGACCAGCAGCGGGCGCACACGCTTGCCACCGTTCATCACGCTGTAGCGCATGGCCTGGTAGAGGCGCTCGAGTTCCGTGCGTGGTGCTTGAAACAGCGTTTCCAGTGCCGTGTCGACGCGGGTCTGGCAGCGTTTCTGATACGCCGCAATCATGCGGGCTCGTCCGTGTCGAAGGGCGCGGGCTGCAACTCGCCGTCGCGCTCGAGCAGGATCTGCACTTTCTGCTCGGCCTGGGCCAGGGCGGCCTGGCATTCGCGGGTCAGGCCGATGCCCTGTTCGAAGGCGGTCAGCGAGTCTTCCAGCGACAGCTCGCCGCTCTCCATGCGCTCGACCAGCGTCTGCAGTTCGGCGAGGGAGTGTTCGAAGTCAGGGGCGGCTTTCTTGCGGGCCATGGCGGCGGGTCTCGGGCAACGTATAAACGGGCGCGACACTAGCAGAGGCTTGCTGCTCGGGCAAATCAGCGGGGCAGCAGGTGTGCTGGCCGAGGGCGCAGTCCGGGATTGGGATCTGAGTAGAGTGCGCCGCGCGCACCGTCGTGGAACCCTGGTGCGCACGGCGCACCCTACGGCCCGAGCACGCTGCGGCGGCAATGGCTTGTACCACGATGTCCCCGGTAGGGTGCGTCGTGCACATCGGCTCTACCTCGGATGCGGTTTTTGGTGCGCATGGCGCATCCCACGGTCTATCCCAGATAGGTGCTCCAGAAGTAGTACAGCGTCATCGCGCTGCCGACCAGGATGACGAAGCTGCGCAGCAGTGCCGGTGGCAGTTTTTCGCCCAGTGCGCCGCCGGCATAACCACCCAGGGTGGCGCCGGTGAGCAGGATCGCCAGCTCGTACCAGCTGACTCGGCCGGCGATGACGAAGGTCAGCGTGGCGATGCTGTAGATCACTGCCGAGATCAGGTTTTTCAGTGCGTTGGCGCGGGCCAGCGGGTGACCTTCGATGGAAAACGCAGCCAGCTGCAGGATACCCATGCCGGCGCCGAAATAGCCCCCGTAGATCGATACGCCAATGTGTGCACTCAGCGACAACGGCGTGTGCGGTGGATGCTCGGCTGCCTTGCGTCGTGCCGCCAGCGCACGGCCCAGCCAGGGGCTGGCAGCGAACAGAGCAGTGGCCGCCAGCAACAGCCAGGGAATCAGCACGCGGAACACGTCATCGCCGCCGGCCAGCAGCAACAGGCCACCGAGCAGGCCGCCAGCCAGGCCGGCCAGCAGCAGCGGAATCAGGTAACGGCCCAGTGGGCGCAGCGAGGCACGTGCAGCCCAGGCGCCGGCCAGGCTGGCCGGCCACAGCGCCACGGCGTTGGTGGCATTGGCCGTCACCGGCGGCAGGCCGGCGGCGAGCAGGGCCGGGAAGGAGAAAAAGGTGCCGCCGCCGGCCAGGGCATTCATGCCCCCAGCGGCGAAACCGGCGAGGGCCAACAGCAGCAGATCGAACAGAGTCATCAGGCAGGCTCGCACGAAAAGGTGCAGCATAAGACCTGAGGTATTACTCAGCCAGCCCGACCATTGGCTCAGGGCGTATCGTCGCCCATGCTGTTCTTCGTCGAAGAGCAGTCCGGTGATTCGAGCAGGGCCTGGCAGGACTGTAGTCAGCGAGGCGACCATGAGGCATGGTCAATATGCAATGCATGGGCGCATGCAAGGATATCCCCTTCACTCTGACGCCAGCGCCACGGGTCATGGCAGTGGTGCAACTGTCATGACGGTGGAGAGCTTCACGTTTTTCCTTGCTTACCCCTGATACTCGGCAATCACGAGCAGTTGCAAGGACTGCGAGTTTTCGACTCTCTTCCCTCTCCGCGGGCTTCTTCTTTTGCTGTGCCGTCGGCTCTGGCGCGCGACAGCTCGTCGACCAGAGTCAGGCAGTGATCGAGCGCCGGCGAGGCGTCGCCGATACGCCGGCTGATGATGATCGGCGAGGTGGCTTGCGCATCCTGCAGCGGCGCGTAGTCGATGTCGGCGCGGTGCAGTACCTGCACCGAGGCCGGTACCAGGGTGATGCCGATGCCGGCGGCGACCAGGCCGATGGCTGTCTGCAGCTCGTTAGTCCACTGCGCCACGCGAATCTGCAGGCCATGGGTGGCAAACAGCGTCAGCACATGGTCGGCGTAGCTCGGGCGCGGGTTGCCCGGGTACAGCACGAACGGCTCGCGGGCCAGCTCGGCCAGGCTCACCGGTCCCGGCAGCAGCGGATGCCCGGCGGGCAGCGCGGCGACCAGGGGATCGAGCCTCAGCACCTGCTGCGAGATGGCCGCATCGTCGATGTGGATACGGCCAAAGCCGACGTCGATACGCCCAGTCTTGAGTGCTTCCACCTGTTGCAGCGTGGTCATTTCCGACAGCCCCAGTTCCAGGCCGGCGTCACTGCGCAGACGGCGAATCAGTTCCGGCAGCACGCCGTAGAGGGTGGACGGGGCGAAGCCGATACCGAGCCAGGCCTTCTCGCCCGAACCGATGCGCCGGGTGCTATCGCAGACCTTGGCCAGTTGCTCGAGCAGGGCATTGGAGTGCTCGTGGAAGAAGCGCCCGGCTTCGGTCAGGCGCAGCGGCCGGCCGCGTTCGAGCAGGGCCACACCGAGTTCGTCCTCTAGCTGCTGGATTTGCCGGCTCAGTGGTGGCTGGGCGATGTGCAGGCGCTCGGCGGCGCGGGTGAAGTTGAGGGTTTCGGCGAGCGCCTGGAAATAGCGCAGGTGGCGAAGCTCCATGGGCGACTGTCCTCTGAGGTTGACGATACCTTCAGGGTATTGTTGCAGACAAAATCAATATTGGAACCTCTCAAAAGGCAGGATCAATATCAGTCCATAGATATGAGCAACCTGATGGGTATTGAAATGAGCCACGCCGCGATCGAGTCGCTCGAAGCGATCATCGTTGACCTGCCGACCATCCGCCCGCACAAGCTGGCGATGCACACCATGCAGAACCAGACCCTGGTGATCCTGCGCCTGCGCTGCGCCGACGGTATCGAGGGCATCGGTGAGGCCACCACCATCGGTGGCCTGTCCTATGGCAACGAGAGCCCGGACAGCATCAAGGTCAATCTGGATCGTCATTTCGCGCCGCTCTTGATCGGCCAGGACGCCAGCAATATCAACGCCTGCATGCAGCGCATCGACCGCGTGGTGAAGGGCAACACCTTCGCCCGCTCGGCCGTGGAAACCGCGCTGCTCGATGCCCAGGGCAAGCGTCTCGGCCTGCCAGTCAGCGAGATCCTCGGCGGCCGCGTGCGCGACAGCCTGGAAGTGGCCTGGACCCTGGCCAGCGGCGACACCCGCAAGGACATCGCTGAAGGCGAACAGATGCTCGAAGCTCGTCGCCACCGCATCTTCAAACTGAAGATCGGCGCCGGTGAGGTGAGCAAGGACCTGGCTCACGTCATCGCCATCAAACAGGCCCTCGGTGAGCGCGCCAGCGTGCGTGTCGACGTCAACCAGGCCTGGGACGAGGCGGTGGCCCTGCGTGCCTGCCGCATACTCGGCGACAACGGCATCGACCTGATCGAGCAGCCGATCTCGCGTCACAACCGCGGTGGCCAGGTGCGCCTGAATCAGTCCAGCCCGGCGCCAATCATGGCCGACGAATCCATCGAATGCGTGGAGGACGCCTTCAACCTTGCACGTGACGGTGCTGCTCCGGTGTTCGCCCTGAAGATCGCCAAGAACGGTGGTCCGCGCGCCGTGTTGCGTACTGCCAGCATCGCCGAGGCAGCCGGCATCGGCCTGTACGGCGGCACCATGCTCGAGGGCAGCGTCGGCACCCTGGCTTCGGCCCATGCCTTCATCACCCTGAACAAGCTGGCCTGGGATACCGAACTGTTCGGCCCGCTGTTGCTGACCGAAGACATCGTCACCGAGGCGCCGCTGTACCGCGACTTCCACCTGCACGTGCCGCGCCTGCCCGGCATTGGCCTGACCCTCGACGAGGAGCGCCTGGCGCGCTTCCGCCGTTCCTGACCCTGCGTGAAGGAGGAGAGCTCTCATGCTGTTCCACGTGAAGATGACCGTGAAGTTGCCGGTCGACATGGACCCCGCTAAGGCGGCCAAGCTCAAGGCCGACGAGAAAGAACTGGCGCAGCGCCTGCAGCGCGAGGGCAAATGGCGCCACCTGTGGCGCATCGCCGGCCACTATGCCAACTACAGCGTCTTCGACCTGGCCAGCGTCGAGGAACTGCACGATACCCTCATGCAGTTGCCGCTGTTTCCCTACATGGAGATCGAGGTGAACGGCCTGTGTCGTCACCCGTCTTCGATCCACCAGGACGATCGCTGATCAATCTTCCAGTCGATAAAAACAAGATGAGGAAATAATCATGAGCATCAAACTGTCGCATACCGAAAGCGTCCAGAACTTCTTCAAGGAAGTCAGCGGCCTGACCAACGATCAAGGCAGCCCGCGTATGAAGGCGCTGATCAATCGCATCCTGCACGACAGCATCCGCATCATCGAGGACATGGAGGTCACCACCGAAGAGTTCTGGACGGCGGTGGACTATCTCAACCGCATGGGTGCTCGCAGCGAAGCCGGCCTGTTGGTCGCCGGTCTGGGGCTGGAGCACTACCTGGATCTGCTGCTCGATGCCAAGGACGAGGCGGCCGGCCTCACTGGCGGCACCCCGCGCACCATCGAAGGCCCGCTGTACGTGGCCGGTGCGCCGATGACCGAAGGCGAAGCACGGATGGACGACGGCACCGACCCGGGTACGCCGATGTACCTGCATGGCCGCGTGGTCGATAGCCACGGCAAGCCGGTTGCTGGCGCCATCGTCGATGTCTGGCATGCCAATACCAAGGGGACCTATTCCTACTTCGATTCGAGCCAGAGCGATTACAACCTGCGTCGACGTATCGTCACCGATGCCGATGGCCGCTACCGCGCGCGCAGTATCGTGCCGTCCGGTTACGGCTGCCCACCCGAAGGCACCACGCAGGAGCTGCTCAACCAGCTTGGTCGCCACGGCAACCGCCCAGCGCACATCCACTTCTTCATCTCCGCGCCTGGCTATCGTCACCTGACCACGCAGATCAACCTGGCGGGCGACGAGTACCTGTGGGACGACTTCGCCTACGCCACCCGTGAAGGCCTGATCGGCGACGTGACCTTCGTCGAGGGTGAAGCCGCTGCACGCGACCGTGGCTTTCAGGGCAATCGCTTCGCTGAAGTGAAATTCGACTTCCAGCTGCAGAGTGCACCCGTACCGGATGCCGAACAGCGCAACGCGCGCCCCCGTGCCTTGCAGTAAGACCGGATCGCCAACCACCCCGATTAATAGCCGGCCTTCGTGCCGGCTTTTTTTATTCCGTCTCACCCTAGGGACGGGGCGAGGAATCGGACTGGGAGCCTGGCGGGCTTTGCGGCATCATCGCAGGTATCCGCCTTTGGTGCTCCCGATGAACATCGACACCCGTATCAAGTTCCGCCACCTGCTGTGCTTTCTCGAAATCGCTCGTCAGCGCAGCTTCGCCAAGGCGGCCGATGCCCTGGCGGTCAGCCAGCCGGCGATTTCCAAGACGCTCAAGGAACTGGAGGAGATCCTCGAGGCCAGCCTGTTCGAGCGGGGCAGGAACGGGGTGAGTCTGACCGCTGCTGGCGTGGCCTTCATGCGTTACGCCGGCCCTTGCGTGCAGGCGCTGCGCGATGGGGTGAACAGTCTTCGCGAGGGTGAGCACGAGGCCGGCCAGGTGCGAGTCGGTGTGCTTTCTACTGTAGAGAGCCTGCTGATTCCCGAGGTGGTGCGACGCCTACATCAACGTCACTCGGCGTTGGTGGTCAGCGTGGCCACCGGGCCGGGTGCCTACCTGCTCGGTCAGTTACGCGTTGGCGAGCTGGACCTGGTGGTCGGACGCATGACCGACAGCCCGGACATCCAGGGCCTGACCTTCGAGCATCTGTACAGCGAGTCGATGAGCCTGGTGGTGCGCCCCGGTCACCCGCTGCTGACCGCAGGCGCCGCCACACTGGGGCGGCTCGGCGATTACCCGCTGGTGTTGCCGACGGCGGGCACCACCATCCGCAAGCACGCCGACAGCCTGTTCGTGCAGTGCGGGGTGACGCCGTCGCGGCAGCGCCTGGAGACCCTGTCGCCGGCGTTGAGTCGGCGCTACGTGCTGTCCGGCGATGCGCTGTGGGTGGCGCCGCAGGACGCGGTGTGCCTGGACGTGCAGCGTGGCGAGCTGGTCGAGCTGCAGCTGGGCGTACAGGAACCAGGCGGCTCGGTGGGCATCTGTCGCAACAGCGCGCTGGCCCTGCCGCTGGCTGCCGAGCAGTTCTGCGCGGCGCTGCGTGAGGTGGCCGAAGCCTATCGTGAAGGGTTGTTTGTATAACCATATGGTTATGGTTTGGCGGCGTCTTTTCAATATTCCCCGCGTCTGCTTTGTCGGAAACTGTGCTTCAGCCTGATCCCAGGTCGACTCCACAATACTCACAACAGGAGCGCACCATGCCTGCCGAGGACAACCGCCGTTTCGTCATTCGTGACCGCAACTGGCACCCCAAAGCCCTGACGCCCGATTACAAGACCTCCATCGCCCGTTCGCCGCGCCAGGCGCTGGTGAGCATCCCGCAGTCGATCTCCGAGACCACCGGCCCGGACTTCTCGCACCTGAAGTTCGCCGAGCACGACAACGACCTGCTGCTCAACTTCAACAACGGTGGCCTGCCCATCGGCGAGCGCATCATCGTTTCCGGCCGGGTGATGGATCAGTACGGCAAGCCGATCCCGCATACCCTGGTGGAGATGTGGCAGGCCAACGCCGGCGGCCGCTACCGGCACAAGAACGATCGCTATCTGGCGCCGCTCGACCCCAACTTCGGCGGTGTCGGCCGGGCACTGACCGACAGCGAAGGTCGCTATATCTTCCGCACCATCAAGCCCGGACCCTATCCGTGGCGCAACAACCCCAACGACTGGCGCCCGGCGCATATCCACTTCTCGCTCAATGGCCCATCGATTTCCACTCGCCTGATCACCCAGCTGTATTTCGAGGGTGATCCGTTGATTCCGCTGTGCCCGATCGTCAAGTCCATCGCCAACCCGGACGCGGTACAGACGCTGATAGCCAAGCTCGACATGAGCACGGCCAACCCGATGGATTGCCTGGCCTACCGCTTCGATATCGTGTTGCGTGGCCAGCGGATGACCCATTTCGAGAACAAATGAGGAGGATGCCCCATGCCTGTTGAATTGCTGCCGGAAACCCCCTCGCAGACCGCCGGCCCCTACGTCCATATCGGTCTGGCCCTGGCCGCCGCCGGCAACCCGATCCGTGAGCAGGAAATCTGGAATCAGATGGCGAGGCCCGAAGCCCCGGGCGAGCACATCGTGCTGGTCGGCCATGTCTATGACGGCAACGGCCATCTGGTGCGCGATGCCTTCCTCGAACTGTGGCAGGCCGACCACCAGGGCCAGTACGACGAGGATTATGACCCGTCCAAAGCGTTCAACGGTTTCGCTCGTACCGCCACCACCTTCGACGCCGGCAGTGAGTGGACCGCTTACACGGTCAAGCCGGGCGTGGTGAACAACGCTGCCGGCGTGCCGATGGCGCCGCACGTGAACGTCGCGCTGTTCGCCCGCGGCATCAACATTCACCTCAACACCCGCCTGTACTTCGACGACGAGGCCGAGGCCAACGCCAAGGATCCGGTGCTGAACCTGATCGAGCAGCCACAGCGCCGCGAGACGCTGATCGCCAAGCGCTGCGAAGTGGACGGCAAGCCGGCGTACCGTTTCGACATCCGCATTCAGGGTGAGGGCGAGACGGTCTTCTTTGATTTCTGAGTTGTGCTCGCAGGCCTTGCGCTTCATCGAAGCGCAAGGCCTGCATCTGGACGATGCCCAGCAACGGACGCTCGCCCGCCTGACCGATTGGTTGCAGGCGCGCATTCGGCCGTCTGGCTGGCGGCGCCGGCCTGCGGCTGGCGCTTATCTGTGGGGCGGTGTCGGGCGTGGCAAGAGCCTGTTGCTGGCGGCCTTGTTCGAGGCCGCGCCAGTGGCCAGCAAGCGCCGTATGCATGTCCATGCGCTGCTGCAGGACGTGCAGCGCCGTCTGCTGGCGCATGCCGGCCAGGCTGATCCGCTGCAGCGCGTGGCCGACGAACTGGCCCGCGAGGCACGACTGCTGTATCTCGATGAATGCCATGTCCATGACATCGGCGATGCAATCCTGCTCGGGCGTCTGTTGCAGACCCTGATCGAGCGCGACTGCATCCTCCTGTTCAGCTCCAACTACACCCCGGCGCAGTTGTGTCCCAACCCGCTGTATCACAGTCGTTTCAAGCCGTTCGCCGAGCTGCTGCAGCGCCGCTGCCTGGTGCTGCAGATGGAGGCCGGCCCTGACTACCGTGCCCACAGCACGCGGCACTGGGGACTTTACCTGCAAGGCCCTGCCAGATTGCTGGAGGCGCGGCTGGCGCATCTGCCGGCCACGTCTCAGTTGCTTGTGCAGCGCCGCACTCTGGCACTGCGCGGCATGGATGAACGAACGATCTGGCTGGACTTCGCCGCACTGTGCAGGCAGCCGCTGGCCAGCAGTGACTACCTGCAGCTATGCCAGCGTTTCGCGCACATCGCCATTGGTGAGTTGCCCGCACTGGGGCGTTGCACGCTGGACGAGCAGCAGCGTCTGATCAACTTCATCGACATCGCTTACGACCGTGCGTGTGAACTCTGGATGCAAGGCGAGCGCCCTCTCGATGTGCTGTGTGAAGGCGTCTCGCACGGCGACTTTTCCCGTACTCGCAGTCGCTTTGCGCAACTGCGCCAAGAACAAGCGGAGAGCCTGGCATGCTAGCGGTTCTGAGCATTACCGCACCGATCTTCATCCTCATTGGTCTGGGCTTTCTCTCGGCTCGCGTCGGGCTCGTCAATCGGGAACAGGTGCGCGGCATGGGTACCTTCGTCATCTACTTCGCGCTGCCTGCGCTGGTGTTCAAGGCGCTGGCCGAGCGCAGCCTGAGCGAGGTGCTCAACGGGCCTTATCTGGCAGCTTATGCGATGGCCTCGCTGAGCCTGTTCGGCATTGGCCTGCTGGTGGCGCGACGTTGGCGCGGTCTGAATCTTTCCAGCAGTGCGATCCTGGCCATGGGCATGGCCGTGCCCAATAGCGGCTTCGTTGGTTACCCCATTGCGGTGATGGTGATCGGCCCCACGGCGGCGCTGGCCATGGCGCTGGGCATGCTGGTGGAAAACCTGCTGATGGTCCCTCTGGCTCTGGCGCTTGCCGAAGCCGGCCAGCAGGGCGGGCGCGGCTGGACGGTGGTGCGTGAAACGGCGCTGCGCCTGCTGCGCAATCCACTGATCATCGCCATCGTGCTGGGTCTGGTCATGTCGATGCTGGGGCTGCGTCTGCCGACGGTTCCGGCACGTGTCATCGACATGCTGGCCGCAGCCTCGGCCCCGGTGGCACTGTTCGTTATCGGCGCCACGCTCAACGGTATGAAAGTCGGCGGCATGGCGGCGGATCTGGCCCAGACCTCCATCGGCAAATTGATCCTGCATCCGCTGCTGATGTTCGCGGCTTTGGCGCTGGTGCCAGGCATCGACCCGACGCTGATGGTGGCCGGCCTGCTGTTCGCCAGCGCGCCCATGATGAGCGTGTTCCCGATTCTCGGCCAACGCTTCGGCCTGGAGGAGCGCTGCGCGGCCTCGCTGGTCGGTTGCACCGTACTCGCCTTCTTCAGCGTCAGCATCCTGCTGGTGTTGCTGCGCTGGCAGGGCCTGTTGCCGGGCTGAGAGTTGGTGGTGCGCATGGCGGACCTTGCGTTCAGGCATGGCGCCAGTGGGAGGCGCTTCAGCGGCGAGGCGTCGCCGATACGCCGGCTGATGATCGGCGAAGTGGCCTGCGCCTCCTGCAGCGGCGCGTAGTCGATGTGCGGAACGGACGATGTGCGCGTGTGCGCAGGTGCGCCAGTCGAGGATTCGGGAACGCGGATTCGCAGGAAGACAGCTCCGCTTCGACGCAGGTGTGCGGTTCTCGCAGAGCTGTATTGCGATTGTCAGCTATTGCTCTGGGTGAATTTCTCGTAATACAGATGGCCATTGTCCAGGCCATTCTCTTCGAACCAGTGTTTGACCGAGTCGACCATTGGCGGTGGACCGCACAGATACATGTCGAACGCCCGGGCGCGCAGGGCCTCAGCGTCCATATGTTCGATCACGTAACCGCGCTTGCCCTGCCAGCTCTGCGCCTCGTCGCTGATCACCGGGGTGAAGCTGAAGCCGGGAATGCGCTCGGCGTAGGCCTGGATACGCGATAGTTCGCACAGATCCGCAACCTGACGTACGCCGTAGTACAGCTGTACCGGCTGGCCGCAAGCGCCGCGTTCGGCCAGTTCATCGAGCATGCCGAGGAAGGCGGACAGCCCGGTGCCACCTGCTACCAGCACCAGTGGCCGTTCGACATGGCGCAGGTAGAAGGCCCCCAGGGGCGCTTCCAGGTGAATTACGTCACCCACCCGACAGCGCTTGCGGATGTAGTCGCTCATGACCCCTTGCGGCAGCAGGCGGATCAGAAACTGCAGCTTGTTGTCCGCACCCGGCCGGTTGGCGAAGGAGTAGGAGCGGCGGGCGTCGGTGCCGGGCACGTGCAGGCGCGCGTATTGTCCTGGCAAGAAGTCCAGCTGCTGGCTGTCGCTGCCGTCCAGGTGGAGGATGGCGGTGGTCGGTGAAACCTGCTCGACGTGGCTGACCACGCCGCGCCACTGCACCGCTTGGGCGGCGCTGCAGCGGCTGGCATCGAAGTCGAAGTAGAAGGAGGCGTCCGACTTCACACGGGTCTGGCAACTGAGAATCCGGCGCTGGGCGAGGTCCTGTGGCGAGAGGGCTTCCTCATCCACATAGTCCATTTCGTAGAGACCCGACTCGCAGCGGCCCGCGCAGGTTCCACACACGCCTTCACGGCAGTCCAGTGGGATGTTGAGGCCGTTGCGCAGGGCGGCATCGAGCAGGATTTCATTGTCCTGCACGGGGAAAAACAGGGTTTTGCCGTCGGCAAAACTGAAGGCGACCTTGTGCGTCATGAGCTGTCTGTCCGGCTGTTCAGAGGTGGTAGAAGTCGAGCACCGCGTTGATGGTGTCGTTGAGCAGCACGATGTGCTTGCGGGTGATCTTCCAACTCTCGCCGTGCGGTTTGAGGTGATAGGTGGTGTAGCCGAAGAACTGGTCGCTCGCGCCTAGGCGGTGGAACAGCGTCTGCCAGTTGGTCTTCACCTCCAGTTGGCCGTCTTCAGCCTGGGCGATACGCACGTTGCTGATCATGTGCAGGGTGCGCGGCATCGGAATGGTGGAGGCGGCTTTGCCAGTGCGAATGCGGAACACGCGGTCTTCCAGGCCCGAGCGGTTGGCGTAGTAGATCAGCGACATACTGCGCTTGGGGTCCTGGGTGTAGGCGTGCTCGCTTTCCCATTGCGGCAGGTGGTACTCGCAGTGCTCATCGAACAGGTCCAGGTAGGCATCCCAATCCTGTGCGTCGCACAGCGCCGATTTGCGGTAGAGGAACTGCTCGATCTGGTAGTGCAGTTGCGCGTTCATCATTGCACCTCCTTCAGGCTCAGGGCTTTCTTGGCCAGACCTTCGAGCAAAAAGCGCTGCCAGTTGCCGTGCTGGTTCACGTAGAGACCTTCGTGGGTTGCCTCGGTGCCGGTCATCACAGGTTTGATACCGAGGGTTTCGCTGTTGGCGGTGGGACCTATGTGCCACTTGTCGTAGCCGCGCGAGATGTCACTCCAGCGCTCCAGGCGTCCCTGGAAGCCGCGCTGCTGTTCGCGAAACTCCACCAAGTCATCCGGTGTGCCCATGCCTGAGACGTTGAAGAAGTCTTCGAACTGGCGGATGCGGCTTTCACGGTCGGCGTCGGATTCACCCGTCACGCCGATGCACTGGCTGATGACTTCAGTCTTGTTCCAGGCCAGCGGACGAACGATACGCAGCTGGGAGCTGATCTGATCCATGAAGAACAGGCTGGGATAGATGTTCAGGTTGCGCAGGCGATGCATCATCCACTCGGCGCGGGCCTGGCCATAGGTTTCGACCAGACGCGGCATGACGGTCGCATAGCCGGGGCGCACACTGGGGTTGGGCATGTCACTGAACAGCACGCTATGACCGTTGTGGAAGGAAAACCAGCCGTCGTCGGTCTGCGCATCACCAGCACCGAGTTTGCTGTAGTCCAGGGTCTGGCTGGTGGTGCCGGCTTCGGCGTTGACCTGCTGGCGATGCTGTACCGTGGCCACGTAGTTGTAGTGCACGGTACTCACGTGATAACCGTCCAGGCCGTTCTCGTTCTGCAGTTTCCAGTTGCCGTCGAAGGTGTAGGTGGAGCGTCCCGGAATGACCTCAAGTTCGCCGGTGGGGGATTGCGCCACCATCATGTCGAAGAACACGCGGGCGTCGCCGAGAAAATCTTCCAGGCTGTCGCTGGCAGTGACGTCGAGACTGATGAAGACGAAGCCCTTGTAGCTCTCGATGCGCGCTTTTTTCAGACTGCGCGTGACTTTATCGAAGCCCTCCGGGTACTCGCCCGGCGCCTTGACCTTCACCAGACGTCCATCGCTCTTGTAGCACCAGGCATGGAAGGGGCAGGTGAAGGTGGACTGGTTGCCCTTGCTCACGCGCGTCAGCGTGGCCCCCCGGTGCTGGCAGGCGTTGACCAGGGCATGCAGTTGGCCATTGCCGTCGCGGGTGATGATCATCGGCTGGCGACCGGCACGCATGGTGATGAAGTCGTTCGGCTTGGCAATCTCGCTCTCGTGACAGGCGTAGATCCAGTTACGCTCGAAGATCAGCTCCATCTCCAGATCGAAGAGTTCTGGCTCGGTGAACATGTCGCGGGCCATGCGGAAAACGCCATCGTCAGGGCGAAAATCCAGGCAG
The DNA here is from genome assembly GCF_015712105.2 of Pseudomonas chaetocerotis. Lineage (NCBI taxonomy): Bacteria > Pseudomonadati > Pseudomonadota > Gammaproteobacteria > Pseudomonadales > Pseudomonadaceae > Pseudomonas > Pseudomonas chaetocerotis. Next base: position 336,123 of record NZ_JACFYX020000003.1, on the reverse strand, counting down.
CCGCTTATGTAGTCTTTCCACTGGTCAATATTTTTGTTGGAAGTATTCATGGCGTCGCACCTTGCGCGTCGGGCAATTCGAGATGCCATTAGAAAGAGTGCGGCAAATGCCGGTCTATCCGCTTAGTTGACGAAGTCGGGCCGCTTATTTGGTCGGGATGTCAGAAGCTGGAGTTTGGTAGCCCTTGGTAACGCTCCGGGGCAATTGCGGGCGATGGGGTAACGCTTTGTCGGCGTTCACCTGCTGTCAGGGAGTAGAGCGTGGTGAGCGGCGATGCGCGTTGATCAGCGTCGCTGCCTCGCCTTCCGAGCGGCCACCGGCGGGTTAAAAAACTTCGAAAATGCTGATTTAACCTGTGAAAACTCCGCTTTCCGTCTGTTTTTCCGGGCAATGTCGGCATTGCGCCGATTACTTGGCCAGAGCTTTCAGGGATGCCGACAGGCGAGGATTCACCGAGTCTGGCCGAAAAGTGCGCAATTACTATCCGTTTCTTTCGGTTCGCTGTCAGGCAGGTGTTGATGGCATACCGCTTGCGTTGAATGCATCGAGTGCATCGTCAGAACGTGCCTGCCTATTGCCGTGTCGAGAGTTACGTGATGAATAGCCCCTCCCAGCATTATCGAGATATCTCCGCCGATCATTACGATCTAGCCGGAGCCCGTGCCTGGATGGCCACTGTGTGCGGGCCGCATCATCTATATGTGGCCCGGCCTGAGTGCATTGAGTTTCACCACAGTGGAAACGTGCTGCCTTCGATGTCGACGACACTGGGTTATGTCGAGTACGGCACGGATGTCACTATCGGCATCGGTGATGGTCATGCGCTGAACTGTTACAGCCTGAGTCTGCCGCTTAGCGGCGAGCAGGAGCTGGAAAAGGGCGGTCAGCGACTGCTATCGGATCGAGGCTGTGGCGTGATCGTCTCGCCTCATGAAACGCAGCGGCTGACCATCGCCGGCAACTGCCACAAGCTGCAAGTCGCCATTGGCCGTGCGGCCATGCAGAAAACCCTCGAAGAACTGCTGCAGCGTCGGGTGGATGCTCCGCTATGTTTCGAGCCGCGAATGAATGCCTTGAAGGGTGCTGCTGCCGGCTGGTGGCGTATGGTTCGGCACCTGAGCGACGAGCTGGAGTACAGTCGCGACCTTTACGGACAGATGCTTTTCACCCGTGACATCGAAAGCGCGCTGATCAAGGGCTTGATTCTTTCTCAGCCGAGCAACTACGCCGACGAACTGCGTGAACGTCTGGCGCTCAAGTTGCCGCATTATCTGGTGCGTGCGCGTGACTTCATTCATGCCCATGCCCGCGAGCAACTGGCGCTGGATGATGTCGAGCAGGTAGCAGGCGTTTCCCGCTTCAAGCTGTTCGAGGGGTTCAACCGCTACTTTGGGCAGACGCCCATGGCGTACCTGAAAAAATACCGTCTGACAGCCGTGCGCCAGGAGCTACTGGAGGATCGCTTTGCGCGCAATATTTCGGTTATCGCCATGGCCTGGGGGTTCAATCATCTTGGGCGCTTTGCCAGCGAATACCGCAAGTTGTTTGGCGAAACGCCCACGATGACCCAGCAACGCCTGGAAGCGTTGCGACGGCCATGAGGTGTCTGCGGCGGCGGGGGCAGGTTGGCACGCGTCCTTGCGCACTCGGTCGGCCCGTACTCAGGCTGCGTTGCGGGCGAATACCTCCCTTGCAGCGCTCAGGCCATTGAGGGCAGCCGGGAAACCGGCGTAGACGGCCATCTGCATCATGATCTCGACGACCTCCTGGCGGGAAACGCCAACATTCAAGGCTCCCTGAATGTGAACCTTCAGTTGCGGGCTGGCGTTGCCCAGTGCGGTCAGTGCTGCCACCACGGCGATTTCCCGGCTGCGCAGATCCAGTCCAGGGCGCGAATAGATATCGCCAAAGGGAAACTCGATCAGGTAGCGGGCGAAGTCCGGAGCAATGTCGCCCAGGCTGTCCAGTACCTGTTCGCCGGCTTCTCCATCTATTTCACGGAGTTTCTCCAGTCCGCGCTGGTAACGGCTTTGTGTGGTCATCGGGCAGGTTCTCCTCAGGGTTGAAGGTTGAGCGGTGGCATGGTTCGAGCGAGTGGTAGTGCTCGATCTTCTCCTGCAGTGCCGCGACGCAGCGATTCATGGCCTCGAGTTCGATCTGTACTTCGGCCAAATGCGTTTGCAGCAAGTGGCGACGCTGGGAAATGGTCGAGTCCGCGGCGCTGCGCAGGCCCGCGAAGGCCAGCATCTTGCTGATGGGCATATGGGTCGTGCGCAGACGCAGGAGAAACTCGATCCAGGCGATGTCCGCCGGGCCATAGCGCCGCTGCCCTCCTGCTGCGCGAGCAATGGGGCTGATCAGGCCGATTCGCTCGTAGTAGCGCAAGGTATGCGCGGTCAGGCCGGTGCGTTTCGCGACGTCGTCGATGCTGAGATGAGATGCCATGCAAAGGAGCCTATTGGTTTGAGCGCGCTCTAAGTCAATACCCTGTTTTGTGCCACTGGCAACCCGGTACGCTGAAACTGCCGTAGCTACGGCTGTGGCAGCGAATTGCGATTACCGCACGATGGTTCGATAATCGCCTGGTGCTGTCCATTCCGTTTCGGAGGCCCCATGAGCGAAACCCGTCCGCCGCTTACCAGTCTTGCTCCGCCACCCTACGTGTCGCCGGCCAAGCGTATCGAGGAGTTCGCCGGCGATCCCAATTTCATGACCTCCCTGGCTCGCGGCCTGGCGGTGATCAATGCCTTCCAGGAGCGCAAGCGTCATCTGACCATCGCCCAGATCAGCCACCGTACCGAGATTCCTCGCGCCGCCGTGCGCCGCTGCCTCTACAGCCTGATGAAGCTGGGCTACGTCACCACCGACGGGCGTACCTATTCGCTGCTGCCCAAGGTGTTGACCCTGGGCCATGCCTACCTGTCGTCGACGCCTTTGGCGGTGTCCGCCCAGCCCTACCTCGACCGCCTCAGCGAGCAACTGCACGAGGCTTGCAACCTGGCCACCCTGGAAGGTGAGCAGGTGCTCTACATCGCCCGTTCGGCAATTCCGCAGCGGCTGATCTCGGTGGATCTCAGCGTCGGCAGCCGCTTGCCGGCCTACTGCACTTCCATGGGCCGCATCCTGCTGGCCGCGCTGGACGACGACCAGCTCCAGGACTACCTGGCTCACGCCGAACTGCAACCCAAGACCAGCCGCACCTTGCACACTCCCGAGGCGCTATGGGAATGCCTGCAGCGTGTGCGTCACCAGGGCTGGTGCGTCGTCGATCAGGAACTGGAACAGGGCCTGCGTTCGCTGGCAGTGCCGGTGTATGACTCTGCCGGCCACGTGCTGGCGGCGATGAACGTCAGCACCCACGCCGGGCGTGTGCCGGTCAGCGAGTTGGAGAAGCGCTACCTGCCGTTGATGCTCAGCGCCAGCCGCGAGCTCAGTAGCCAGTTGTTCCGGCCGGCCTGAGCGGCCGTCTCGACGCTTGTTCGCAGGCGCTGCGCTCCGGGGCGAAGGTGCGTTGCCTGCTTGATCGCTATCACCCCGGGGCGGGGCTCCTACAAAGACTGCGGGGATTGAGGTCCTGCTACGCCACTTCACGAAACCGGGCGGTAATCGCCCGCAGTGATATTCGTCCAAGGTCCGATTGCCTAAGCTCGTCGAGCCGCTAACCTGCTGCGGTCAACCGTTGATCGGTTTGTGATCAGGTATGGGCCATTTGCCTGTATCTATGGTTCGAGCGAGGAGGGCTGCCTTGGCCCGTCAGTACCCGCTACTCAAATAACAACGATAAGAGTGCCGTGAGTCATGGACTGTCGCCTGCTGAACGAGAAGAGTCGGCTGTTCGCCAATGCCGACCCCTATGCGGTATCCGACTACGTCAACCAGCATGTCGGCTCGCACTGCATCCGCCTGCCCAGCAGCGGCCGTCCGGCCGCCAGCCTCAGCCATCGCAGCTTCGCAAGTCTTGACCTGTGCCGTATCAGCTACGGCGGCAGCGTGCGCGTCACCTCGCCGGCGCTGGAGACCATTTACCACCTGCAGGTGCTGCTACAGGGCCACTGTCTGTGGCGCGGCTACAGCCAGGAACACTACTTCACCCCCGGCGAACTGCTGTTGATCAACCCGGATGATCCGGTCGACCTGACCTACTCGGACGATTGCGAGAAGTTCATCGTCAAGCTGCCGGCCCAGTTGATCGAGCGCGCCTGCAGCGACAACCACTGGCAGCGCCCGGCCGATGGCGTGCGCTTCGCCTCGCGCCACCAGCTGCAGCAGCTCGAAGGCTTCACCAATCTGCTCGGTCTGGTCTGCGACGAGGCCGAGAGCGAGCAGTCGCTACCATCGGTGCAGGAGCACTACACGCGGATCATCGCCAGCAAGCTGCTTGGCCTGCTGGGCAACAATGTCAGTCGTGTGGAGTTGGCCGAGAGCAACCCTTCGTTCGAGCGCCTGGTGCAGTTCATCGACGACAACCTCAAGCAGGACATCAGCCTCGAGCAGCTGGCTCAGCTGGCCCATATCAGCCCGCGCTCGCTCTACGGGCTGTTCGACAAGCATCTGGGCACCACGCCCAAGCACTACATCCGCCAGCGCAAGCTGGAGCGGGTGCATGCCTGCCTCAGCGATCCGTCGGCCAAGGTGCGCAATATCACCGAGGTGGCGCTGGACTACGGCTTCCTCCACCTTGGCCGCTTCTCCGAGAGCTACAAGAGCGCCTTCGGCGAACTGCCCTCCGATACCCTGCGTCGCCGCGAGGGGTAGGGGTGGTGTAGGCGGAGAGCCCCTCTCCCGCCCTTCGGGCACCCCGCTCTGCGCCCCGGCCTGATCGCTTCGCGGTCAGGCGCTCATCGGCGCAGGAAGCGATGCTTCCAAAAGCACGCCTCTTCGCCCCGCAAGCGGGAGAGGGTCATCAGTAGGCCGCGTAGCGGCCGTTTATTTATCCTGCAGAAAACGGATAAAGGTCCTGCACGAACTGGATATTGTCGGACAATCAGGCGGCATAGCCTTGGAACCGTTGAAACAATAACAACGGAGCCATGGCCATGAACCTGGGACTCGACTACCTCAATAGCCTGCTTGAAGAAGACAAGGACAAGGGCATTTTCCGCTGCAAGCGCGAGATGTTCACCGACCCCCGGTTGTTTGACCTGGAGATGCAGCACATCTTCGAGGGCAACTGGCTGTATCTGGCCCACGAGAGCCAGATTCCCAACGTCAACGACTACTACACCACCCACATGGGGCGTCAGCCGATCTTCATCGCGCGCAACAAGGACGGTGAGCTCAACGCCTTCATCAACGCCTGCAGTCACCGCGGCGCCATGCTCTGCCGCTTCAAGAGCGGCAACAAGGCCAGCTACACCTGCCCGTTTCACGGCTGGACCTTCAACAACAGCGGCAAGTTGCTCAAGGTCAAGGACCCCAAGGAAGCCGGCTACCCGGACAGCTTCAATTGCGACGGTTCCCACGACCTGAAAAAGGTCGCCCGCTTCGAGTCCTACCGCGGCTTCCTGTTCGGCAGCCTGCGTGAGGATGTGGCGCCGCTCGAAGACTTCCTCGGCGAGTCGAAGACGATCATCGACATGATCTGCGACCAGTCCAGCGAAGGCCTGGAAGTGCTGCGCGGCTCCAGCACCTACGTCTATGAGGGCAACTGGAAGCTGCAGGCGGAAAACGGCGCCGACGGCTACCACGTCACCGCCGTGCACTGGAACTATGCGGCCACCCAGCAGCAGCGCAAGCTGAAAGAGGCCGGCGACGATATCCGCGCCATGAGCGCCGGCGGCTGGGGCAAGAAGGGCGGCGGTTTCTACTCGTTCGAGAACGGCCACCTGCTGCTCTGGACCCGTTGGGACAACCCCGAGGACCGCCCGCTGTTCGCCGATCGCGAGCGACTGGCCGCCGAGTTCGGCGAAGCCCGTGCCGACTGGATGATCGGCCATTCGCGCAACCTCTGCCTGTACCCCAACCTGTACCTGATGGATCAGTTCGGCTCTCAGCTGCGCATCGCCCGCCCGCTGTCGGTGGACAAGACCGAAGTGACCATCTACTGCATCGCGCCCAAGGGCGAGAGTGCCGAGGCCCGCGCCCGTCGTATCCGCCAGTACGAAGATTTCTTCAACGTCTCCGGCATGGCCACCCCCGATGACCTGGAAGAATTCCGCGCCTGCCAGCAGGGCTTCGCCGGCCGCGCCATGGAGTGGAACGACATGTCCCGCGGCGCCAAGCACTGGATCGACGGCGCCGACGACTCGGCCCAGGAGATCGGCCTGCGGCCGTTGATGAGCGGCGTGCGCACCGAGGACGAAGGTCTGTTCGTGCTGCAGCATCACTACTGGCAGCAGCAGATGATCCAGGCGGTGAAGAAAGAACAGGACCAACTGATCCACGTGGAGGGTGCGTAAATGAGCCTTTCCTATGACGCCGTGCGCGACTTCCTCTACCGCGAGGCGCGCTACCTGGACGACAAGCAGTGGGATCAGTGGCTGGAGCTGTACGCCCCGGATGCCGAGTTCTGGATGCCGGCCTGGGACGATGCTGATCAGTTGGTGGAAAACCCGCAGACCGAAATCTCGCTGATCTGGTACGGCAACCGCGGCGGCCTGGAGGACCGGGTGTTCCGCATCCGCACCGAGCGCTCCAGCGCCACCATCCCGGATACCCGCACCTCGCACAACATCAACAACATCGAGATCGTCGAGCAGCAAGAGGGCCTGACCAAGGTGCGCTTCAACTGGCACACCCTGAGCTTTCGCTACAAGACCGTCGATCACTTCTACGGCAGCAGCTTCTACACGCTGGATACCCGCGGCGAGAACCCGCTGATCAAGGCCAAGAAGGTGGTGCTGAAGAACGATTACGTGCGCCAGATCATCGACGTCTACCACATCTAAAAATACGCCCTGAAGCTATTGCGCTTGCTCATGCTGCGTTGCAAGGCGGTTCGAAATGCTCATTCACAGTCGTGAACTGCGCTTTCTCACCCCCTCGCGCCCTGCCTGAGCCGCGCTCATGACGCTTCAGACCGCGTTTTGCCATTTTCAGAACTGCTTAGCGAGGTGCGCCATGAGCCACAAGATCGCACTGAATTTCGAAGACGGGGTTACCCGCTTTATCGACGCCAACCTGGGTGAGACGGTGGCCGACGCCGCCTATCGCCAGGGCATCAATATCCCGCTGGACTGCCGCGATGGCGCCTGCGGCGCGTGCAAGTGCTTCGCCGAAGCCGGCCAATACGACCTCGGCGAGGAATACATCGAGGACGCCCTGAGCCAGACCGAGGCCGAGCAGGGCTACGTGCTGACCTGCCAGATGCGCGCCGAGAGCGACTGCGTGATCCGCGTGCCGGCGTCCTCGCAAGTGTGCAAGACCCAGCAGGCCAGCTTCGAGGCGGCCATCAGCGCGGTGCGCAAACTGAGCGACAGCACCATCGCCCTGTCGGTCAAGGGCGAGGCGCTGAGCCAGCTGGCCTTCCTGCCGGGCCAGTACGTCAACCTGCAGGTGCCGGGCAGTGAGCAGAGCCGTGCCTACTCCTTCAGCAGCCTGCAGAAGGATGGCGAGGTCAGCTTCCTGATCCGCAATGTGCCGGGCGGGCTGATGAGCAGCTTTTTGACCAATCTTGCCAAGGCTGGCGACAGCATCAGCCTGGCCGGGCCGCTGGGCAGCTTTTACCTGCGCGAGATCAAGCGCCCGCTGCTGCTGCTGGCAGGCGGTACGGGCCTGGCACCCTTCACCGCGATGCTGGAGAAGATCGCTGCCGAAGGCTGCGAGCACCCGCTGCACCTGATTTACGGCGTGACCCACGACCATGATCTGGTCGAGCTGGACAAGCTGGAAGCCTTTGCCGCGCGCATCCCCGGCTTCAGCTTCAGCGCCTGCGTGGCCAGCCCCGAGAGCAGTTATCCACATAAGGGCTACGTGACCCAGCACATCGAACCTCAGCACCTCAACGACGGCGAGGTGGACATCTACCTGTGCGGCCCGCCGCCGATGGTCGAGGCGGTCAGCGCCTACATCCGCGAACAGGGCATCGCTCCGGCCAATTTCTATTACGAGAAATTTGCTGCCAGTGCCTGAGAAGTTGGCTCCCCTCTCCCGCAAGCGGGAGAGGGGATAGATAGCGGATACCCCGGATTGAGGTGGGCAAGATGAACAAGCGTTTCCAAGACAAAGTCGCCGTGGTCACCGGCGCCGCCCAGGGCATTGGCCGACGGGTCGCCGAGCGGTTGCTGGGTGAGGGCGCGCAGGTGGTGGCGGTGGACCGCTCCGAGCTGATCAATGAACTGGCCGAGCAGGTCGGCGTGCTGTGCCTGACCGCCGACCTGGAGCAGGCCGGCGACTGCCAGGGCGTGATGCAGGCGGCGGTCGAGCGTTTCGGCCGCCTGGACATCCTGATCAACAACGTCGGCGGCACCATCTGGGCCAAGCCCTTCGAGCATTACGCAACGGAGCAGATCGAAGCCGAAGTGCGTCGCTCGCTGTTCCCCACGCTGTGGTGCTGCCACGCCGCATTGCCACAGATGCTGAAGCAGGGAAGTGGTGCCATCGTCAACGTCTCCTCCATCGCCACCCGTGGGGTCAACCGTGTGCCCTACGGCGCGGCCAAGGGCGGCGTCAACGCACTAACTGCCTGCCTGGCGTTCGAGACTGCCGAGCGCGGCATTCGCGTCAACGCCACCGCTCCTGGCGGCACTGAGGCGCCGCCGCGCCGCATCCCGCGCAACGCCGCCGAGCCGAGCGACCAGGAGAAGGCCTGGTACCAGCAGATCGTCGATCAGACCGTCGAGAGCAGCCTGATGAAGCGCTACGGAACCCTCGACGAGCAGGTCGGCGCGATCCTCTTTCTCGCCTCCGACGAGGCCTCCTATATCACCGGCGTGACCCTGCCGGTAGGTGGCGGGGATCTCGGCTAGTCCCCTGATCGCGTAGGAGCCGGCTTGCGGGCGATCCATCAACTGCATCGCCCGCAAGCGTGCTCCTACAAACATCAACCGAGCAGTTCACAACAAAAACAAAACCGAGAACCGATGCCATGCGACAGATAGACGTTCACCCCGTTATCGACAACGCGCGTTTTTCCCGCTTTCACTGGATGGTCATGGCGCTCTGCGCGCTGCTGCTGATCTTCGACGGCTACGACCTGTTCATCTTCGGCGTGGTGCTGCCGTCGATCATGCAGGAGTGGAACCTGACCCCGCTGGAGGCCGGCGCTCTGGGCAGCTACGCGCTGTTCGGCATGATGTTCGGCGCCCTCGGCTTCGGCACCCTGGCCGACCGGATCGGGCGCAAGAAGGGCATCGCCATCTGCTTTGTGCTGTTCTCCACGGCGACCATCCTCAATGGCTTTGCCTCCAGCCCCACCGAGTTCGGGATCTTCCGCTTTATCGCCGGGCTAGGCTGCGGCGGGCTGATGCCCAACGCCGTGGCGCTGATGAACGAGTACGCACCCAAGCGCCTGCGCAGCACCCTGGTGGCGGTCATGTTCAGCGGCTACTCGCTGGGCGGTATGCTCGCTGCCGGCGTCGGTATCTACATGCTGCCGCGCTTCGGCTGGGAATCGATGTTCTTCGCCGCCGCCGTGCCGCTGCTGCTGTTGCCGCTGATCCTGTGGAAGCTGCCGGAGTCGGTGGGTTTCCTGGTGCGCCAGGGTCGCAATGAGCAGGCCCGTGCGGTGCTGGCCAAGGTCGAGCCGGGCCTGAGGATCGATGCCGCCGACCAACTGCAAATGAGCGATGGCAAGGGTCAGGGCGTTGGCGTATTCGAGCTGTTTCGCGACGGTCGTGCGCTGCGCACCCTGTGCCTGTGGTTGGCATTCTTCTGCTGCCTGCTGATGGTCTACGCGCTGAGCTCCTGGCTACCGAAACTGATGGCCAACTCCGGCTACAGCCTGGGTTCGAGCCTGTCGTTCCTGCTGGCGCTGAACTTCGGCGGCATGGCTGGAGCGATCCTTGGCGGCTGGCTGGGCGACCGCTTCAACCTGGGCAAGGTGATGGTGGCCTTCTTCGTCGCCGCCGCCGCCTCGATCAGCCTTCTGGGCTTCAACAGCCCCACGCCGGTGCTCTACGGGCTGATCTTCATTGCTGGCGCCACCACCATCGGCACGCAGATTCTGCTGTACGCCGGTGCCGCGCAGTTCTACGGCCTGTCGATCCGCTCCACTGGCCTCGGCTGGGCCTCGGGCATCGGCCGCAACGGCGCCATCGTCGGCCCACTGCTCGGTGGTGCGCTGATGGCGATCAACCTGCCGCTGCAACTGAATTTCATCGCCTTCGCCGTGCCCGGGGCCATCGCCGCCCTGGCCATGGCGGTGTTCACCCTCAGCGGCCAGCGGCGACAGGCGGCAGCGACCGCGGCGCTGGTGTCTGCCAAGGCCTGAGCCGCATGCCGAGCCCCTGCCTGTGAGCAGACAGGGGCCCGTCGTCACGACACCGAGCGCCTTCCGCTGCTGGAAGGCCACACTGACTTGCGAGGCTGACATGCACGCTTTGCTGCGCGACTGTTCTCTGCCCGCCCTGGTGGCCGGGCTGCTCGCCACCACCATCTCCTACGCCGGGCCGCTGGTGCTGATCTTCCATGCCGCGGAAAGCGCCGACCTGTCGCAGGCACTCCTGTCGTCGTGGGTCTGGGCGATTTCCATTGGCAGCGGCGCGCTGGGCCTGCTGCTCAGCCTGCGCTACCGCACGCCGGTGGTGATCGCCTGGTCGATCCCCGGTAGCGCGCTGCTGGTCGGCGCCCTGCCGGAGCTGGGCCTGAACCAGGCCATCGGTGCCTACCTGGTGGCCAACCTGATCCTGTTGTTGATTGCCCTGAGCGGCAGCTTCGACCGGCTGATCGTCAAACTGCCCGGTTCCATCGCTGCCGGCCTGCAGGCCGGCATTCTGTTCGCCTTCGGCATCGAGGTGTTCAAGGCGCTGCCGGAGCAGCCGTTGCTGATCGTCAGCATGTTCGCCACCTACGTGCTGCTGCGTCGAATAGCGCCGCGTTATGCGGTGGCCGGCGTATTGCTGGTGGGCGCGGCGCTGACCCTGCTCGGCGGCCAGCTGCGCAGCGAGGCGCTGGTGCTGGAGCTGGCCACGCCGCAGTGGATCGGCCCCGAGTTCAGCCTGGCCGCCAGCCTCAACCTGGCGCTGCCGCTGGTGCTGGTGGCGCTCACCGGGCAGTTCATGCCGGGCATGGCGGTGCTGCGCGGCGCCGGCTATGACACACCGGCCAGCCCGATCATCGGCGCCAGTGCCATTGGTGGCGCGCTGTTGGCGCCGTTCGGCTGCCACGGCCTGAACCTGGCGGCGGTCACCGCCAGCCTCTGCACCGGCCGCGAGGCTCATGAAGACCCCAAGCGGCGCTACATCGCCGCAGTGGCCGGCAGCCTGGCCTACCTGCTGCTGGGCATTGGTGGCGCCACCCTGGTGTCGCTGTTTGCCGCCTTTCCCGCCGCGCTGATCGCCGCCCTCGCGGGACTCGCGCTGTATGGCGCGTTCAGTGAGGCGCTGGCGCGCAGCCTGAACGAGCCCAGGGAGCGCGACGCCGGGCTGTTCACCTTTCTGGTGACGGCCTCCGGGGTGAGTTTTCTTGGTTTGTCGGCGGCCTTTTGGGGCCTGCTGTTCGGTCTCGCCGCACACCTGCTGTTGCGAGCACGGCAGCAATCGCCAAGCGCCATGAGTAACCCGAGGGCCGCGCCGGTGCGCGAGTGAACGACGCTATATCCGCGTCTGGACCGGCTTTCGTAGGGTGCGCCATGCGCACCAACCATTGCCACATCGCGCGTATCAACAGTTGCCGTCTGTATTGGTGCGCATGGCCTAGGCGGCCCCGCGACACCCTACAAACCGCGATATAGCTCCAATCGACCCGATCCATCTACCCCCAACCGGCTTCCCAATGGCTGCCGGGCGGGTTTCTGCAACCTCGATAACAACAAGAGCACGCTACCGATGAAACACAGCCCACGCCTTTGCCTGCTGTCCACCGCCATTGCCGCCTGCCTGCCGAGCCTGAGCCAGGCTGGTGAGGGAGGGTTTATCGAAGACGCCAGCGCCACGCTCACGGCGCGCAACTACTACTTCAGCCGCGACTTTTCCGACATCGTCGGGCCGAACCGGCAGTCCCAGGCCGAGGAGTGGGCGCAGGGCTTTATCCTCAACGTCAAATCCGGCTACACCCCTGGGCCGGTGGGGTTCGGCGTGGATGGCATCGGCCTGCTCGGCCTCAAGCTCGACAGTAGCCCGGATCGAGTCAATACCGGTCTGTTGCCGACCCGCGAGAGCGGCAAGGCCGCCGACGACTACAGCCGCCTGGGCCTGGCAGCGAAGCTGCGTGTGTCCAGGACCGAGCTGAAGGTGGGCGAATTGCAACCCAACCTGCCAGTGCTGACCTATTCCGATATCCGCCTGCTACCGCCCAGCTACCAGGGCGTCAGTGTCGTCTCCAACGAGTTCGCCGGACTGAGCCTGCAGGCCGGGCATCTCAATTCCACCAGCCTGCGCAACGAGGCTGGCGACGACAAGATGCTCGCCATGCTCGGTCACCTGCCGCAGCGCGCGGCGACCAGCGACGCTTTCAACTACGCCGGCGGCGACTATGCCTTCAACGCCGGGCGCACCACCGCCAGCGCCTGGTACGCGCAACTGGAAGACATCTACGACCAGCGCTTCCTCGGCCTCAAGCACAGCCAGCCGGTTGGCACCTGGACCCTGGGCGCCAACCTCGGCTTCTACGACTCGGCCGAAGACGGCAAGCAGTTGCTCGGTGAGATCGACAACCAAGCGCTGTTCGCCCTGCTGTCGGCCAGGCACGGTGGCCACACCTTCTATCTCGGCTATCAGGCAATGTTCGGCGATGACGCCTTCCCACGCGTATTCGCCAACGTCAGCCCGCTGGGCAACGAGGTGCCGACATTCGAGTTCGCCTCGGCCGACGAGCGCTCCTGGCAGCTGCGTTACGACTACGACTTCGCCGCAATGGGCGTACCTGGATTGGTGGCCGGGGTGCGCTATATCCACGGCGACAACGTCGACGTCCAGGCCACCAACCGTGGCGGTGCGCGCTACGAAGGCAAGGACTGGGAGCGCGATCTGGATATCGGCTACACGCTGCAGAGTGGCGCGCTCAAGGGGCTCGGTGTGCGCGTGCGCAACGTCACCGCGCGCTCCAACTACCGCAGCGATATCGACGAGAACCGCCTGATCCTCAGTTACACCTGGAACCTGCTGTAAGGCGCTGTCAGCACCATCAATCAGGAATGGTTCGATAATCGCACCATAAGGCGATTATCGGATTGTTCCGCCGCATGGCGCGCCCTAATCTGAACTCACCGCCACCCCTGCCCGGTGGCACCTGCAACCCAAGCGAGAACAACACGATGGCCGACATCATCACCCTGGGCGAAGCCATTTCGCGCCACGTCAACGACGGCGACTGCGTCGCTCTCGAAGGCTTCACCCATTTGATCCCCACTGCCGCCTCCCACGAGCTGATCCGCCAGGGCAAGAAAGACCTGCATCTGGTACGCATGACCCCGGACCTGGTCTACGACTTGCTGATCGGCGCCGGTTGTGCGCGCAAGCTGACCTTCTCCTGGGGTGGTAACCCCGGCGTCGGCTCGCTGCACCGCCTGCGCGACGCGGTAGAGAAGAAGTGGCCGAACGCCCTGGAAATCGACGAGCACAGCCATGCCGACCTGGCCAACTCCTATGTCGCTGGCGCCTCCGGCCTGCCGTTCGCCCTGCTGCGTGCCTATGCCGGCTCCGACCTGCCGAAGGTCAACCCGAACATCAAGTTCATCGACTGCCCCTTCACCGGCGAGAAGCTGGCGGCTACCCCGGCGGTGCGCCCGGACGTCACCGTGATCCACGCGCAGAAGGCCGACCGCAAGGGCAACGTGCTGCTGTGGGGCATCCTCGGCGTGCAGAAGGAAGCGGCCCTGGCGGCCAAGCGCTGCATCGTCACGGTCGAGGAGATCGTCGACGACCTCAAGGCGCCGATGAACGCCTGTGTGCTGCCGAGCTGGGCGTTGACCGCCGTCTGCCATGTGCCTGGCGGCGCGCATCCGTCCTACGCCCACGGCTACTACGAGCGCGACAACCGCTTCTACCAGGCCTGGGACCCGATTGCCCGCGACCGTGAAACCTTCTGCGCCTGGATCGATGAATACATCCGTGGCACCGCCGATTTTGCGGCATTCCAGAAAAAGATTGCGGAGGCCAAGTGATGAGCCACTACAGCACCAATGAAATGATGACCGTCGCCGCCGCCCGCCGCCTGAAGAACGGCGCGGTCTGCTTCGTCGGCATCGGCCTGCCGTCCAAGGCTGCCAACCTGGCGCGCCTGACCTCCTCGCCGGACGTCGTGCTGATCTACGAATCCGGCCCCATCGGTGCCAAACCCAGCGTGCTGCCGCTGTCGATCGGCGACGGTGAGCTGGCCGAAACCGCCGACACCGTGGTGCCCACTGGCGAAATCTTCCGCTACTGGCTGCAGGGCGGGCGCATCGACGTCGGTTTTCTCGGCGCGGCCCAGGTCGACAAGTTCGGCAATATCAACACCACCGTGATCGGCGACTACCACAATCCGAAAGTGCGCCTGCCCGGTGCCGGCGGCGCGCCGGAGATCGCCGGTAGCGCCAAGGAAGTGCTGATCATCCTCAAGCAGTCGCATCGCACCTTCGTCGACAAGCTGGCCTTCATCACATCGGTCGGTTTCGGCGAGGGCGGCGACCACCGTCAGCAGCTCGGCCTGCCCGGCAAGGGCCCGGTGGGTATCATTACCGACCTGTGCATCATGGAGCCGGAAGCCGGTAGCAACGAGTTCATCGTCACCTCGCTGCACCCGGGCGTGAGCCGCGAGCAGGTGATCGAGAATACCGGCTGGGCCATCCGTTTCGCCGACGACCTGGCCGTGACCGAGGCACCGAACGACACCGAGTTGGAAGCGCTGCGTGCCCTGGAAGCGCGTACCGCCGCCGCCCACGGTCAGGCCGGGGGTGAGGAATGAGCCGCGATGTATACATCTGCGACGCCATTCGCACGCCCATCGGCCGCTTCGGCGGCGGTCTGGCGCCGGTGCGTGCCGACGACCTGGCGGCGGTGCCGCTGAAGGCGCTGATCGAGCGCAATCCGCAGCTGGATCTGGCCGCCATCGACGAAGTCTTCATGGGCTGCGCCAACCAGGCCGGTGAGGATAACCGCAACGTCGCGCGTATGGCGCTGCTGCTGGCCGGCATCCCCGACAGCGTGCCGGGGGTTACCCTCAACCGCCTGTGCGCTTCCGGCCTGGATGCGGTGGGCAGTGCCTTCCGTGCCATCGCCGCAGGTGAGATGGAACTGGCCATCGCTGGCGGCGTGGAGTCCATGTCCCGTGCGCCCTACGTGATGGGCAAGGCCGACAGTGCCTTCGGGCGTAACCAGAAGATCGAGGACACCACCATCGGCTGGCGCTTCATCAACCCGCTGATGAAGGCGCAGTACGGCGTCGACGCCATGCCGCAGACCGCCGACAACGTCGCCGACGACTATCAGGTCAGTCGCGCCGACCAGGACCTGTTCGCCCTGCGCAGCCAGCAGCGCGCTGCGCGGGCACAGGCCGAAGGCTTCTTCGCCGAGGAAATCGTCCCGGTGGTGATCAAAGGCAAGAAGGGTGAGACGGTGGTCGACACCGACGAGCATCCGCGCGCCGACACCTCTCTGGAAGCGCTGACCAAACTCAAGCCGGTCAACGGCGAGGGCAAGACGGTCACCGCAGGCAATGCCTCGGGCGTCAACGACGGCGCTGTGGCGCTGATCCTGGCGTCCGCCGAGGCGGTGAAAAAACACGGCCTGACCCCGCGTGCCAGGGTGCTCGGCATGGCCAGCGCCGGCGTGGCGCCACGCGTAATGGGCATCGGCCCGGTGCCGGCGGTACGCAAGCTGCTGGAGCGCCTGAACCTGGGCATCGACCAGTTCGACGTGATCGAACTCAACGAAGCCTTCGCCGCCCAGGGGCTGGCGGTGATGCGCGAGCTGGGTTTGGCCGACGACAGCGACAAGGTCAACCCCAACGGCGGCGCCATCGCCCTCGGCCACCCGCTGGGCGCCAGCGGCGCGCGCCTGGTGCAGACCGCGCTGCATCAGCTGGAGAAATCCGGCGGCAAGCTGGGCCTGGCGACCATGTGCGTGGGTGTCGGCCAGGGGTTGGCGCTGGCGATTGAGCGGGTGTGAGTGTTGGTCGGTGCGCACCACAGCCCGACATTGATGCCACACTAGGCCAAATGCCCATTTCCGCAGGAATCCGCCGCTCGTGAGCAACCAACTCTTCGATGTCTACTTCACCGCACCGGCGATACGCGCGGTGTTCTGCGACGCCGGCCGGGTGCAGGGCATGCTCGACTTCGAGGCCGCGCTGGCGCGGGCCGAGGCACGCGTGGGGCTGATCCCGCCTGAGGCGGTGGCGCCCATCGCCGCCGCCTGCCGGGCCGAGCTCTACGACTTCGCCGCCCTGGCCCAGGCCATCGCCACCGCCGGCAATTCCGCCATTCCGCTGGTCAAGGCCCTGGGCAAGCGTATCGCTGCGACAAGCCCCGAGGCCGAACGTTTCGTACACCTCGGCGCGACCAGCCAGGACGCCATGGACAGCGGCCTGGTGCTGCAACTGCGCGCGGCCATTGACCTGATCGAAAGCGATCTCGCCAACCTGGGCGATGCCCTGGCGGCGCAGGCCGAGCGCCATGCCGACACGCCGCTGGCCGGGCGCACCTGGCTGCAGCAGGCCACCCCGGTGACCCTGGGCATGAAGCTGGCCGGCGTGCTCGGCGCCATCACCCGCCATCGTCAGCGCCTGAATGAACTCAAGCCGCGCCTGCTGAGCCTGCAGTTCGGTGGTGCCTCCGGCAGCCTGGCGGCGCTCGGCGAGCAGGCATGGCCGGTGGCCGAGGCGCTGGCCGCCGAGCTGCAGCTGAACCTGCCCGAGCAGCCCTGGCACACCCAGCGCGACCGCCTGGTGGAGTTCGCCTGCCTGCTCGGGCTGATCGCCGGCAGCCTGGGCAAGCTGGGCCGCGATCTGAGTCTGCTGATGCAGACCGAGGCCGGTGAAGTCTTCGAACCCTCGGCGCCGGGCAAGGGCGGCTCGTCCACCATGCCACACAAGCGCAACCCGGTTGGTGCTGCGGTGCTGATCGGCGCCGCCACCCGCGCGCCGGGCTTGGTGGCGACGATGTTCGCCGCCATGCCGCAGGAGCATGAGCGCAGCCTGGGCCTGTGGCACGCCGAATGGGAAACCCTGCCGGAACTCTGCTGCCTGGTTTCCGGCGCGCTGCAGCAGGCGCTGTTGGCGGTGCCGGGGCTGGAGGTGGATGCCGCGCGCATGCGTGCCAACCTCGAACTGACCCAGGGCCTGGTGCTGGCCGAGGCGGTGAGCATCGCCCTGGCCCAGCGCATTGGTCGCGACGCCGCCCATCATCTGGTCGAGCAGTGCTGCCGCCAGGCGGTGCAGCAGGGCGTGCACCTGCGTGCGGTGCTCGGCGCCAATGCCGAGGTCAGCGCAGAGCTGTCCGCTACCGAGCTGGAGCGTCTGCTCGATCCGGCCCATTACCTGGGACAGGCCCGCCGCTGGGTGCAGCGGGCCGTCGCCGAACACCAGCAATTTTCGCGTTAGGAGTTATCCATGCCTGCCGTACGTCTCGCCGATGGCGACCTCAACTACCAGCTCGAAGGGCCGACCGGTGCGCCGGTGCTGGTGCTGTCCAACTCCCTGGGTACCGATCTGCACATGTGGGATGTGCAGATGCCGACGCTGACCCGCGATTTCCAGGTGCTACGCTACGACACCCGTGGCCATGGCCAGTCGCTGGTGACTGAAGGGCCCTATAGCATCGAGCAACTGGGCCGCGACGTGCTGGGCCTGCTCGACGCGCTGGATATCGCCAAGGCGCATTTCTGCGGGTTGTCCATGGGCGGGTTGATCGGTCAGTGGCTGGCGCTCAACGCGCCCGAGCGCATCGCGCGCCTGGTGCTGTGCAACACCGCCGCCAAGATCGGCACACCGGAGGTGTGGAACCCGCGTATTGAAACCGTGCTGGCCGGCGGCGCGCAGGCCATGCGCGATCTGCGCGACGCCTCGATCTCGCGCTGGTTCACTGCCGGTTTCGCCGCAACGCAGCCGCAGCAGGTCGAGCCCATCGTCGACATGCTGGCGCAGACTGCGCCCGAAGGTTACGCCGCCAACTGTGCAGCGGTGCGCGACGCCGATTTCCGCGAGCTGATTGCCGGCATCCAGTCGCCAACGCTGATCGTCTGCGGCAGCCATGATCCGGTCACCACCGTCGAAAACGGCGGCTTCATGCAGCAGCGGATCACGGGTGCGCAACTGGTGGAGTTCCACGCCGCGCACCTGTCCAACGTCGAGGCTGGCGATGCCTTTACTCAGGCGCTGCTGGATTTCCTCAACCAGTGAAACCATCGGTGCGCACGGCGCACCCTACGGTAGGGTGCGCCGTGCGCACCGATGCTTACCCGGAGTGATGCTATGGACGAAAAACAACGCTACGAAGCCGGCATGCAGGTGCGCCGCGCGGTGCTGGGCGACGCCCATGTCGACCGCAGCCTGGAGAAGCTCACGCCGTTCAACAGTGAGTTCCAGGAGATGATCACCCGTCACGCCTGGGGCGATATCTGGACTCGCCCCGGCCTGCCGCGCCACACCCGCAGCCTGATCACCATCGCCATGCTGATCGGAATGAACCGCGAGGGCGAACTGAAACTGCACCTGCGCGCAGCGAAGAACAACGGCGTGACCCGCGACGAGATCAAGGAAGTGCTCATGCAGAGCGCGATCTACTGCGGCATCCCGGCAGCCAATGCCACCTTCCACCTGGCCGAGGAAGTCTGGGACGAATTGGGCGTGGAATCACTGGAAGACTGATTCGTACGAGCAATGGGGCGCTACCCGGACCACGCATCCGGGTGGCGCTTTTTTATGCCTGCCACCCATGGCCGGCCGATATCACAATGTGGCCGCGTGGCGTCCAGCGATATAGCCAAAGGTCAATGCGGGGCCGAGATTGATGCCACCCGACGGGTAGTGCCCACCCATGGGACTGGCCATGTCCGTACCTGCTGCATACAGCCCGGGTATCGGTTGGCCTGTACCATCGAGCACCCGCGCATGCCCATCGCTGCGCAGTCCGGCGAAGGTGCCGAAGCAGCCCGGTTGTACTTTCACGGCATAGAACGGCCCATGCTCGATGGGCGCAACGCAGGGGTTCGGACCGCTATGCAGGGCATCGCCGCTGCGACGGTTGAACGCTGTGCTGCCACGGCCGAACAGTGGGTCTTCACCCATGCGCGCATGCTGGTTGAACTCGTCGACGGTGGCAGCGAGCCCGATCGGGTCGATGCCACAGGCCTGCGCCAGTGCTTCCAGGCTGTGGCCGCGCTTGAGGTAGCCATTGCGGATATGTGGCCACAGCGGTATTGGCGCCGGGCGAGCGAAGCCGAGGCCGTAGCGGCGCTGGAAGCGGTGGTCGCAGATCAGCCAGGAGCAGGCCTGCTGATCCTCGGGGATGGCCTTGAGCATGGCGTCGACGTAGTCGTAGTAACCGCCAGCCTCGTTGACGAAGCGCTTGCCGTTTTGCAGCACACCGATGATGCCGGGCTTGCCGCGGTCGATGATGTGCGGGAAATGGCCGACGCTGCCGTCGGCGTAGGGCACCTTCGAAACCGGCGCCCAGGCCACCGGCGAGCGCAGGTCGTCGGCCACGTGGCCGCCCGCTGATTCGCCCAGGCGCAGGCCGTCGCCAGAGCAACTGGCAGGCGGCAGGGCGAGGTTGTCGTGGCCGCTGGCATCGCGCGGGAATATCGCCTTGCGGCGTTCGGGGTCGTTGGGAAAACCGCCGGCAGCCAGTACCACCGCTTTGGCGCGGATAGTCATTTCCTCACCGGCGTGCAGCACCATGGCACCGCATACGTTGCCGTCTTCGATGATCAGGCGCTGCGCGGGCGTGGACACCATCATTTGCACGCCGAGATCCTGCGCCGAGCGCGCCAGGCGTGCGATCAGCGCTACGCCGTTGACCAGGTGCATGGCGCGTCCGTAGCGGGCCAGGTGATACAGGTGGGTGGTGAAGCGCCGGATCACGTGCAGCAGCGCCTTGGGTGAACGGGTCATGTTGAGGAAGGCGGCCAGGTCTGCGCCGGCCATGATCGGCATGCCCATGAAGGACGTCTCGCGCATGGTCTTGCGCAGGCGCGGCAGCAGGTCGAGCACTTCGCGACCATCGTAGGGCGCGGCGATGACCTGATGGCCACCGTTGGCGGCACCAGGCGTGTTGCCGTGCATATCGGGGATGCCGTTGCCGTCGACAAACTGCAGGGCAGTGTGCTGCTCGAAGAACGCCACCATCTCGGGGCAGTACTGCAGAAAGGCGTCCACCAACTCGGCGCGGTAATGTTCGCCCAGCTCGTTACGCAGATAGGTGCGCGGTTGCTCGATGTCCTCGACGATGCCGGCGCGCCGGGCCAGCGGATTACGTGGCGCCCACAGCCAGCCGCCGGACCAGGCGGTGGCACCGCCCAATACCGGGTCCTTTTCTACCAGGATCACCCGTTTGCCCAGGTGCGCGGCGCTGACGGCGGCCGCCAGGCCGGCCGCGCCGGAGCCGACCACCAGCAGGTCGCAGTCGAGTAGGGCGTTGGCCATGGCAGATCTCCGCATTTGTTATTTATTGGAACTTGGTTCCGAATTTTATGTGGCGACTGCCGGGGCGCCAAGCACTGTCGGATGATTTGCCCGGGAAGTCGTGCGGTTAGCGGTCATTTATTGTCGGTGTAGCCGGATGCAATCCGGGAAAGGGCCGCGATTGCGTCTTGCTCGTGAGCAGCGGCGGTGGACAAGCTTCGCGTTGTCCACCCGACGGCCTTGATGATCAAGGCCAGTTTCTCGGCCTCAGGTACGAAAGCGGCCGATGCGCAGCTGCAATTCACCGCCCAGTCTGGCCAGTTCGGCGCTCGATAGCGCGGTCTGCTCGGTGGCGCTGGCGCTCTGCTCGCCGATGCCGCGTACGTTGTCCAGGCTGCGGTTGATCTCCAGGGCAACCGCACTCTGCTGTTCGGCCGCGCTGGCGATCTGCTGGTTCATCTGCTCGATCAGTGCGACCGCCTGATTGATGCGCGTCAGGCTCTGGCCGGCCAGCTTGACGCTGCTCATCGCGTCCTGGCTCAGCGTCTGGCTGGCCTGAGTCTGGGTAACGGCCGTTTGTACCCGGCTCTGCAGGCTGGTGATCAGCGCCTCGATCTCGCGGGTGGAGTCCTGAGTACGGCGCGCCAGGGCACGCACTTCATCGGCGACAACAGCGAAACCGCGACCTTGTTCACCGGCGCGTGCGGCCTCGATGGCGGCGTTGAGCGCCAGCAGATTGGTTTGCTCGGCGACTGCCTTGATTACATCCAGCACACTGCCGATACGTTGGCTCTCGCCTTGTACCAGGCCAACCGTCTGTCCGGTATGCGCCACTTCGCTGGCCAGGCGTTCGATCTGCTCGACTACCCGATGCACCTGGCGGTCGCCATCACGGGCCTGCAATTCTGCCTGTTGCGCGGCCTGCGATGCCTGCTCGGCATCACCGGCCACCTGCTGCACGCTGGTGACCATCTGTTGCATGGCGCAGGCCGTCTGGCTGGACTCTTCGCTCTGCTCGCGCACACCCGCGCGGGTCTGTTCGCTGACTGCCGAGAGTTGCTCTGCCGCAGCGGCAATCTGTGTCGCGCTGCCACCGATCTGCTCGATCAATTCGCGCAGGTGGTCACGCATGGTTTGCAGTGCGCCCAGAAGCTGGCCGACCTCATCACGCCGCACGGCAATGCGACTGCCACTGAGATTGCCGGCCGCGACCTGCTGGGCCAGCAACAGGCAGTGTTGCAGCGGCCCGACGACCAGGCGGCGGATAAGCCAGCTGGCGAGCAGAGCCAGTAGCAGTGCTGCAGTCGTGAGCAGGGCAAGGGTTTGCAGGGAGGTGCGGTTGCCTGCTTGCATGGCGCGTTGCTGGTGCTGCTGCAGGTCGTTGCCATGCTGCAGCATGCCTTGCGCCAGGTCGGCCAATTGGCTGCGACTGCGCTGCTCGGCCTCGCGACTATGGCGGTAGTGCTCGAAGGATTCGCGATAGCTGTCGAGTGCGCGCAGGGCCTCGTCCAGGGATGCCTGCTGCAGGGCCGCGAGTTGCGCGCGCAGTTGCTGAGCTGCCTCGGTCATGCTCGCGAAGCGCGTTTGCCAGAGATCGGCATCGACCTTGTCAGCGCTCCGGATGAACTGGCTTTCCGCCAGGCGCAGCTGCAACAGGGTGTGGCTCAGGCGCGCCGCTGCTTCGGCCTGGTCGACGCTGCTCTGCGTGCCCGTTTCGCCATCGTACAATTGATCGCGAATCAGGTTGAACTGGTCCTGGGTGATCATCTCGAACTGGATCAGCGCTTCGTCGGCGCGAATCGCCATGCCGGTCTGTGCGGTGCTTGCCTGAGACTGCGCCGCGCGCAGTTGAGCGAATTGCTGCAGGTAGGCGTCGTTGCCGTGCTGCAACAGCTGGAGTTGCTCGGCGTCGGTGGGCAAGTCAGCCAGCTCTGCGGCGATGCGCGCATGTTGCTCGGTGATGCCTGCGTCATGACCAGCCAGCGGCGCCAGCAGGTAATCCTTCTCCTGCAAGCGCAGTTGCAGGATCTGTTGCTTGATGTCCGCCACCTGGAGCGACTGACCGGCATGCCCGAGAATCTCGCTGGCTGTGCGCCAGCCGCCCAGGGCGACTGCCAGGGTCAGCAGCATGACCAGTGAGAAGCCCAGCAGGAGTTTGTGCCCGACCTTGAGGTCGGCGCTACGTTCGATAATCCAGCGCATGGGGGTACTTCCTCGAACAGTTGCACATCAAAAAAAAGCCCGTCACGAGGACGGGCTGAACGTGCCGTAACACTAGGAGTCACTTGTGCAGCGATGTCGCGTGATGCTTACAGGATCGACAGCGGGTAGTTGATGATCAGACGGTTCTCGTGCAGATCCTGGCCCACGTCACGGCGCACATCGGAGTTACGCCAGCGGATGCTCAGGTTCTTCAGCGTGCCTTCCTGAATGGTGTAGGCCAGCTCGGATTCACGACCCCACTCTTCGGCATCGGTACGGCCGCCGGTGTGGATGTTGGAGCCGCTGACGTAGCGGTTCATCAGGGTCAGGCCCGGGATGCCGAGGCCGGCGAAGTTGTAGTCGTGGCGAACCTGCCAGGAGCGCTCTTCAGGGTTGTCGTAGCTGTTGGTGAAGCCGTCGTTGACCAGGGTGCCGCCACTGGCGCCGTCGATGCGCATGAACTTGGTGTCACCGCTCAGTCGCTGGTAGGCCAGCATGAAGGTGTTGTTGCCGGTCTTGGCCGTGAATGCGCCTTGATAGACCTTGTTGTCCAGATTGCCGGCCTTGGCCGCGCCTTCTTCCTTGCCGGTGACATAGCCGAGGTTGGCACCCAGTACCCAGTCACCGACCGGTTGGCTGTGGGTCAACTGCACGTAGCTTTGCTGGTAGACGTCTTCCAGGCGGGCATGCCAGACGCCGACCATGGTGTTGTTGCCGTTGAAACGGTACTCACCACCACCGAAGTTGAAGTCGTCGCCCTTCACGCCACCGAACGACATGTCTTCACGGCTGGCATCGTTGCGCTGGCTGTTCTTCCAGAACTGGCCGCCGTACAGGGTCAGGCCATCGATCTCGTTGGAAGTCAGCTGGGCGCCCTGGAAGGTTTGCGGTAGCGAACGACCGTCGTCGGCGCGCAGGATCGGCAGCACGGCGAACCATTCGCCGACCTTCAGTTCGGTCTTGGAGAGCTTGGCCTTGGCGGCCACGGCGGTGCGGCCGAACTGGTCGGCGGCCTGGCCATCATCGTGGATCGGCATCAGTTGGGTGTTGGCGGCGCCACGGTTGCCATCCAGCTTGATGCTGTACAGACCGAGCACATCGAGGCCAAAGCCGACGGTGCCCTGAGTGAAACCGGAGCGGGCATCGAGGATGAAGTTCTGCGTCCAGCCTTCGGCCTGGCCCTGGCGCTCGCCACGGATCACCGGATCGGTGCCGTTGAGGTAGTTGCGGTTGAAGTAGTAGTTGCGCAGGCCGAGGGTGACCTTGGCGTCTTCGACGAAGCCGGCGGCCTGAACGCCGACCGAGAGGCTGGAGGCCATGACTGCAATGGCGATTGCGCTGGGAGCGAGGTACAGGGTTTTTTTCATTGTTATCGTTTCCTTTTTCAAGGTTGAAAGCTCCCCTCCGCAGCGGCGGATACGCTTCTACATCGGGGAGAGTGGTGGCAGTTATTCGGGGTTCAGCGGCGTTCGTCTGAATGCATCGCGAGTCCTCAGTTCAGCCAGCGCACCAGGCACAGGGTGATCGATGGGAAGAGCACAAGGATGACCACGCGCACAATGTCCGAGATCAGGAACGGCACGATGCCTCTGAAGGCTTCACTCATGGGGATATCGCGCGCCATGCCGGCAATCACGTACACGTTCATGCCCAGTGGCGGGGTGACCATGCCGATTTCCACCACCATCAGGGCCAGGATGCCGAACCAGATGGCCTTCTCGGTCTGGTCCAGTCCATAGAAGTCCAGCCCCATGATCACCGGGAAGAAGATCGGGATGGTCAGCAGGATCATCGACATGGTGTCCATCACGCAGCCGAGGATCAGGTACAGGACGAGAATTCCGGCCAGCACCAGGAAGGGCGGCAGACCTGCGCCGCTGATGGTTTCGGCGATGAAGTTGGGCAGTTGCGAGATGGCCAGGAAGGCATTCATCACATCGGCGCCGAGCAGGATCATGAAGATCATGGCTGTGGTCACGCCGGTGCCCAGCAGCACCTCCTTGAGTTCGGTCAGGCGCATCTTGCCCAGGGTGAAGGCGAAGAACCCCGTGCCCACGGTGCCGATGGCTGCAGCTTCAGTAGGGGTGAACCAGCCGCCGTAGATACCCCCGAGCACCACCAGGAAAATCAGCAGTACCGGCCACACACCCTGCTGCGCCTGCAGTCGCTGTTTCCAGCTCGAGCGCTCCTGCGCTGGCCCGGAGTCCGGGAACAGGCGCACATAGATGGCAATGGCGATCATGTAGCCGATGACGGCGAGAATGCCCGGCACGAAGGCGGCCATGAACAGCGTGGAGATGTTCTGCTGGGCGAGGATGGCGTAGATCACCAGCACCACCGAGGGTGGGATGAGAATGCCCAGGGTGCCGCCGGCCGCCAGGCAACCCACTGCCAGCGAGTTGGAGTACTTGTAGCGACGCAGCTCCGGCAGGGCCACCTGGCCCATGGTCGCGGCGGTTGCCACCGATGAGCCACAGACCGCGCCGAAGGCTGCGCAGGAACCGATGGCGGAGATCGCCAGGCCACCGCGCCAGTGCCCGACCATGGCGGCTGCGGCACGGAACAGGCCGGTAGCCAGGCCGCCACGCGAGGCGAACTGCCCCATCAGCAGAAACAGCGGGATCACCGACAGGTCGTACACGGTGTAGCGGGCGTAGGCCACCGTCTTCAGGTAGTTGAGCAAGGGGTCCCAACCGCTTATCGAGACGTAGCCGCCAATACCGGTCAGCAGCATGGCGATGGCGATTGGAATGCGGATGGCCAGTAGAACCAGGAGGAAGGCGAGGAAGAGTCCGCCCAATGCGACGCTGCTCATTGTTGGCCTCCCTCACCGCGCAGGTCGAGCCAGGCGGTGTACAGGGAAACGACGGCGAGCAGAGCGAAAGAAGGCGCGAAGGGCGTCATCGACCACCACATCGGAATGCCCATGATGATCGACTCTTCACCGTTGCGGTAAGTATCCAGGGTGCCGATTATCGAGCGCCAGGCCAGCAGTGCTGCACAGGCGGCCATCAGAAGGCAGCCGATCGTGTCGAGATAGCGCCGGGTGCTGGCTGAGGCGCGCAAGGTGAAGGCGTCGACGATGACATTGTTGCGACGCAACTGGCACAGCGGCAGGAAACTCACCACGGCAATGCCGCAGCCCATCTGCACCAGCTCGACGTCACCGAGCAGTGGCGCATCGAACAGGCTGCGCATGGTGATGCTGTAGGCCGACAGCAGGGTGATGGCGACCAGCACCAGGCCACCAGCCAGTGCCAGCCAACGTGCCAGGACATCGAGCAACTGGCCGAACGGGCGCGTGCGCTGATGCTGCCCGGGCAACGCAGGGTTTTCGATCATGAGAGGACTCCGCAAGACCGGCACCGCAGGTGCCGGCCAACACTACGAGGGTTAACGATCAGTGCGGCAGCTTGGCGTTGTAGCTTTCGATCAGGTCGCGTACTTCTTGCAGCAGCGCAGCACCGTTGTCGTTGCCTTTGCTCTCGACTTCCTTGATCCAGTCGTTGTCCAGCTTGCGGCCGATGGCCATCCACTTGGCCTGTTCTTCGGCGGGCAGTACGTAGATCTCGTTGCCACGCGATTGCGCCAGCTTGTGCCCGGTCTCGATCACGTTGGTATCCCAGATATGGCCGGCCTGGCGTGAGAGTTCACGGCCGCTGTTGGCGTCGATGATCTTGCGCAGGTCATCGGGCAGGCTGGCGTACTTGGCCGGGTTCATCGCCAGTACCAGCGCGGTGTGCATCAACGCTGGCTGACCCGGCGCCATTTCGGTGTGGTACTTGACCAGTTCCTGCAGCTTCAGTGCAGGGACCACGTCCCAGGGCAGCACGGCGCCGTCGACCACACCCTTGGACAGCGCTTCCGGCACCTGCGGTACCGGCATGGCCACCGGGGTGGCACCGAGCATGGAGATCAGCTTGGTGGAGATGCGGTTGGCCGAGCGCAGTTTCAGGCCACGGAAGTCGGCCAGGCTACGCACCGGCTTCTTCGCCGTGTGCAGCAGCGCGCCATCGGTCAGGTGAGTCGCGAGCAGATGCACGTCGGCGAACTCCTTCTGCCCGTGGGCTTCGAGGAAATCCCACATGGCCTGGCTGCTGGCTTCCGAAGAGCGGCTCATGAACGGCATCTCGAATGCAGATGCCAGTGGGAAGCGGCCGCTGGTGTAGCCAGGCAGGGTCCAGACGATGTCGGCGACGCCGTCACGCGCCTGGTCGATCAGTTGCGGCGGGGTGCCGCCCAACTGCATGGAAGGGTAGAACTGAAACTGGATTCGACCATTGGATTCGGCGGTGATCTTCTCTGCCCAGGGCTTGAGAAAGTCGGCCTGGGTCACCGAGTGCGCCGGCAGGAAGTGGTGAACCTTGAGGGTGACCTCGGCCTCGTCGGCGTTGGCCCAGGTCATGACGCTGGTGGCAAGCAGCGTCAGCAAAGCCTTGGAAAGCTTGTGCATCGCAAATGTCCTTTCTTATTCATTGTTAGTAGGCGATTCAGGTACAGCCAAATTCGGCTGCAAGACTGCCGCCGCTAGGATTCGCTGCTCGCATGGTGCGAGTTAGCGAGGGGCTATTCAATTCGATTAACGACTTAGTGTGCGATAAACGAACGAATTGCGTGAGCCTGGGACGTGCCAGAAGCGCGCCGGGCGATTATCGATCAAGGGCTCCTGTGCGAGGGCCAGGGTGCACCGTGCGCACCAATGGCCCGCAGTTTGGCTGGGTGCGCGTGGCGCACCCTAGGGCTGAGAAATGAGTCATTCGATGGCTTCGTAGGGCAGGCCGACGTAATTCTCGGCGATGGTCCTGCGGCCGGCTTCGGAGCTGACGAAGTAGTCCAGTTCGGTCTCCTGCATGCGGCGGCTGAAGGCATCGGTGTCGGGAAAGCGATGCAGCATCGAGGTCATCCACCAGGAGAAGCGCTCGGCCTTCCAGATGCGCCGCAAGCAGATCGCCGAGTAGCGTTCGAGCAGATCCACGCGGCCTTCGCGGTAGACCTTGAGCAGGATGCGGTACAGCGTGCTGACATCGCTGGCTGCCAGGTTCAGGCCCTTGGCGCCAGTCGGCGGAACGATGTGTGCGGCATCACCGAGCAGAAACAGGCGGCCGTACTGCATCGGCTCGACCACGAAGCTGCGCAGCGGCGCGATGCTCTTCTCGATCGAAGGTCCGGTGACCAACTGGCTGGCGATCTCGTTTGGCAGGCGGCGTTTGAGTTCGTCCCAGAAGCGCTCGTCGGACCAGTCTTCGACCTTCTCCTCGGCGCCCACCTGCACGTAGTAACGCGTGCGTGTCGGCGAACGCATGCTGCACAGGGCGAAGCCACGCGCGTGGTTGGCGTAGATCAGTTCCTCATGCACCGGCGGGGTGTCGGCAAGAATGCCCAGCCAGCCGAACGGATACACCCGTTCGAACTCCTGAAGTACCCCAGCCGGAATGGATTGTCGCGATACACCATGGAAGCCATCGCAGCCCGCGATGTAATCGCACGTCAGGCGCTGCGTGCGGCCCTCATGCTCGAAGGTCAGGTAAGGGCGCTCGCCCTTGAGTTCGTGCAACTGCACCTGGCTGGTGTCGTAAAGGGTGACGGCGCCGCTGGCCTGGCGTGCTTCCATCAGGTCGCGAGTGACTTCGGTCTGGCCGTAGACCATCACGCTCTTGCCAGCGGTCAGCCCCTTGAGGTCGATGCGCTCGCAGCGGCCATCGAAGGCCAGCTGAAAGCCATCGTGCGGCAGGCCTTCGCGATCCATGCGCGCGGCCACGCCGGCCTCGCGCAGCAGGTCGACCATACCCTGTTCGAGCACGCCAGCGCGGATGCGGCCGAGCACGTAGTCGGGGCTCTGGCGTTCGAGGATGACATTGTCGATGCCGGCGTTGTGCAGCAGTTGGCCGAGCAGCAGGCCGGAGGGGCCAGCGCCGATGATGGCGACCTGAGTGTTCATTATTGTTCTCCAGTACGTGATCGGCTGTATGTCGATTCACAGGCTCAGGTCTGTATTTTTTGTGGATACATGCCCGGGTAGAAGGCAATATCGAAAAGGATTCTTGGACTTTTCGATGATTTTAAGAGCCCGCTCATGACTGCTTCGAAAGCTCCCCTGGTGCCGGTATTCAAGCTGTACGGTGAGACGGCCGAATGGCCAACCCCCGACCTTATCCACTGTGAATCGATTCCCGAGCGCAGCCAGTTGCACGGTTGGGAAATCAAACCGCACCGTCACGCTGATCTGTTGCAGTTGCTCTATATGCAGTCAGGTGAAGCCGAGCTGGAGGTGGAGGGGCAGGTGCGGTTGGTGCGCAGTGCTTCGCTGCAGGTCGTGCCGGCGCTGTGCGTGCACGGCTTTCGTTTCTCGTGTGATGTTCAGGGCTATGTGCTGAGCCTGGCGCGGCCTCTGGTGGAGCAACTGGCCGCGCCGCTGGGCCAGCAATGCTTGCAGAGTCCCATGTGCTATGAGGTTGGCGAGCAGCGCCGTTATCTGGATGCCTTGTTCGAATCGATCAGCCAGGAGTACGGCCGTCTGGAGCCAGCGCGGGAGCTCATGCTGCAATCGTTGATCAGTGTCCTGCTGGTTGCCATCGCGCGCCGGCAACTGGCGCGAAGCGAGGCGCAGGAGCCTGCCGATGGCCGAGGGCGCGAGCACGTGCAGGCCTTCGTGCATTTGCTCGAAGTGCACTTTCGCGAGCATCTACCGATCGAACATTACGCCTCGCGCCTGGGGATCAGTGCCGCTCACCTCAATGCGCTGTGCCGGCGGTTGGCCGGGCAATCCGCATTGCAGCTGATCAATCAGCGTCTGTTGCTCGAGGCCAAGCGCTGTCTGGTGTACACCACCATGACGGTGAGCCAGATTTCAGACAGTCTGGGTTTTTCCGAGCCGGGCTATTTTTCCCGCTTCTTCAAGCGTGGCAGCGGGCTTTCGCCCAAGGCGTTTCGCCTGCATCGCTGAACAGCGATGCAGGCGAAAGAGAGGCAGGCGCCGAAGGCACCCGCTGGGGAAGGGCTCAGGGCTTGGCGATGCCGACCGAGTCCGGGGAAATTTCGATGGCCTTGGCCTTGTACATCGACCAGGTGGTGACCGACTGCCAGCGCTTGAGGAACTCTTCGGCTTCGGCACCGTTGAGGTTCAGGCTCTGCGCGCCGAAGTTCTTCAAAAAGCCCTGGAACTCGGGGTTGGCAACGGCCTTGGCGTAGGCATCGACCAGTTTCTGCTTGACGTCGTCCGGGGTGTCCTTGTGCACGAAGGCGCCCCAGAACGGGCCCCAGGGCAGGTACTCGGCGATGGCCGGCAGGGACTTGGTGATCGGCTCCACGCCCGGCAGTTCCGGGGTTTCCTCGGTGGCGAACACGGCCAGTGCCTTGAGCTTGCCGCTGCGTACCAGTTCACGGGCGGCGGCCAGGCTCAGGGGCATGAAGTCGATGTGCTTGCCCATCAGCGCAGTGATGCCGGGGCCGTCGCCACCGAAGGTCACTTCACGCACTTTCAGCTCGTCCACCGCGTTGATCATCGCGCTGACGGTGCTCGGCAGGCCGCCGGCGCCGGTGGAGCCCATGCGCAGGGTGTCCGGGTTGGCTTTGGCAGCGGCCATCAGTTCGGCCATGTTGTTGAACGGCGCGTCGGCGTTGGCGGCGATCACCACCACGTTCTGGCCGATGATGTTGACGGGGTAGAAGTCGGCGTAATCGAAGTCGGCGAGTTTCAGCACTTTATAGAGCTGCGGGTTCTCGGCGCCGAGCAGGACGGTGTAGCCGTTAGGACGCTGCTGCATGACGTGGGTGCTGCCGATCACGGCGGTGCCACCCGGGCGGTTGTTGAGGATGAACTTGCCACCCAGTTCCTTTTCCACGTACGGAGTCAGGCTGCGCATGACGTTATCGGTGGCGCCGCCTGCGCCCCAGGGAATGACCGCCTGGATGCTGCGCTCGGGGTATTCGGCGTGGGCTGGCAGAGCCATGGTGAGGGCGCTGAGTCCGAGAGCGGCGCCAGTCAGTAGCGATTTGAACATGTGGAGACTCTCCATCGGTTGTTGTTGTGAGCCCCTGTCGGCCGGGGCACGCCTTGGAACCTGGGTATCAGCCGCGCGCCGAAGCGGGGCTGAACTTGCTCTTGAGTTTCTTCAGCAGCGGGGTGTTGCCCAGCAGGATCAGCACCACCGCAGCGCTGAGGATCAGCGACAGCGGGCTGGTGACCAGTCCTTGCAGCAGCTCCACCGGGTTGTCACCGGCCGAGGACATGGCCTGGCGATACGAGGTGTCCATCAGTGGGCCGAGGATGGCGCCGAGGATGATCGGGCCCATCTGGAAGCCAAAGATCTTCAGCAGATAGCCGAGTACCCCGAAACCGAGCATCCAGTACACCTCGGTCATGCTGCTGTTGATCGAGTAGGTACCGACCACGCAGAGCACCAGGATCAGTGGAATCAGCACGGCCTTGGGCATTTCCACGAACTTGGCGAAGAGCTTGATGCCCATCAGGCCGAAGATCATCAGAAACACGTTGGCCAGCAGCAGGTTGCCGACGGTGAAATAGAAGATGTGCGGGTTTTCCACCATCAGCATCGGGCCGGGATTGAGGCCATGCACCACCAGGGCGCCGATGATCACTGCGGTGACTGCATCACCGGGCATGCCCAGCGTCAGCATCGGCACGTAGGCGCCACCGACCGCCGCGCTGTTGGCGGTTTCCGGGGCTACCAGGCCTTCGTAGGCACCCTTGCCGAACGGCCTGGACGGATTCTTCACGGTGCGCTTGGCGTGGTCATAGGCCATCAGCGCCGCGATGTCGCCGCCGACGCCCGGCAGCACGCCGACGATGACGCCAATGATCGAGGTGCGGATCGACAACGGCAGGAATTTCAGCACCATGGCGAAGGACGGCAGGATCTTGTCCACCTTCTGGCGGATGACCGGGCTGTCGAGGTTGTGCAGTTGATAGAAGGCCTCGGCGACGCCGAACAGGCCGATCATCAGCACCACGTAGTGGATGCCACCCATCAGTTCGACCTGGCCAAGGGTGAAACGCCCTTGCGCTGTCACCGGGTCCATACCGACCAGGCCGATCACCGCGCCGAGGGCTGCGGCGAAGATGCCTTTGGCCAGCGAACCTTCGGCCAGGCTGCCGACCAGCAGCAGGCCGATGGCGGCGACCAGGAAGTAGTCGCGCGGGGCGAAGCGCAGGGCCAGTTCGCCGATCAGCGGTGCCGCGCTGGCGAGCATGATGGTGCCGACGATACCGCCGACCACCGACATCACGGTGCTCAGGCCGATGGCGCGACCGGCTTCGCCCTGTTGTGCCAGTGGGTAGCCGTCGAAGGCCGTGGCCACCGAGGAGGGCGCGCCGGGGATGTTCAGCAGGATGGCGCTGCGTGAGCCACCGTAAACGCCGCCGATGAAGATGCCTACGATCAGCGCCAGCGCATCGTTGACATCCCAGGAGAAGGTGAAGGACACCAGGATGGACACTGCCATGGTCACCGACAGGCCCGGGATGGCGCCGATATAGATGCCGGCAAAGGTGCCCAGCGCAGTCAGCATCAGCAGCTGCGGGTCACTCCAGGCCATCAGCAGGTAGGAAAGGGTATCGCTCATCTCGGGTGCCTCGTTATGGCAGGTAAACGCTGAACGCCAGGCTGAACAGCAGATAGATCAGCACCAGCAACACAGCTGCGATCAGGATGGCGTTGAGGACGCGGCCTTTGCGCAGGTAAACGATCGACAGCACCAGAAAAAGGAAGGTGCTGACGTAGAAACTGACCCACTGGATCGCCGCCAGATACGCCACGGCCAGCAGGCCGAAGACCAGGGTGCGGCGCGGGAAGTGGGTGTCGCGAAACTGCTGGAAGGCATCCAGCCAGCCGCTGCAGTCGGGTTTGGCCTTGCCG
Source organism: Pseudomonas chaetocerotis (assembly GCF_015712105.2). NCBI lineage: Bacteria > Pseudomonadati > Pseudomonadota > Gammaproteobacteria > Pseudomonadales > Pseudomonadaceae > Pseudomonas > Pseudomonas chaetocerotis. Next base: position 303,409 of record NZ_JACFYX020000003.1, on the reverse strand, counting down.
ATCAGTTCGACGCCGATCTTCACTGCGGAGAAGATCATCACCAGCGCGACGCCGATGGGAAATGCCCCGGGGGAATTGATCGAGGAGAAACCGGAAATCTGGTAAGCCAGGTAGAACACCACCAGGCTCGCCAGCACCAGCAGGACACAGAAGGTGCGCTCGCCGACCAGCATCTTGTCTGTCTTGTTCATGCTATCGCTCCGACAGGGTTGGGGAGGGGGCTGGTCAGGATTCGCACGCAGGTTGCCATTTGGCTGTCAGCGCGCTGATCAGGCGCCGCCAGGAGACCTTGCACATGCCCTGATGGGCAGGGGCGAGGACGGGCATAGCCAGAGTGGATAGAGAGGACCAGTCGTCGAGCAACGAGCTGGGCGTCGGACGAGGAGCGATCCTCGCTGTGGCGTGGGTGGCCGGGGCACGCAGGTGCATAGGCTGTGACATGACAATTGACCTTCTTATATTTATTGGCTGCTGAACATTCGAAGCGTGATGCACCAGGCAGAAGATCACTTCGGTTTCAGGCGTGGTAGGAATAGTGGGCCGACCAGGCTGGCCATTTCAATTCGCTAAACGGGGTTTTGTTCGATAACCGAACAAGAACGAACCGGTTAGTACATTGTGCGTCGCGCTGGCAGTATCGCGCGTCCGTGGCCCAGCATCCAGAGGCATGCGCCGGTCTGGCTCGCGTCACCGGGCGCTTGTCTCTTAGAATCGGCGCAAATTTTTCAGGACATTCTCATGGCCGGCAGTCAGATCGAACGCGCGCTCAGCCTTCTCGAAAGCCTCACTCGCGATGCCCGTGGCATGCAGATGCAGGCGCTGGCCGATGAGCTGGATATTCCCAAGAGCGCCACGCATCGCATGCTCGCCGAGCTGATGCGTCTGGGCTATGTGCGCCAGGATGCGCTCACCAGTCGCTATCGGCTCTCGACCAAACTGGTAGCGCTGGGCTTTCGCTATCTGGCCAATAGCGGCGCCGACGTGGTGCAGCCGATTCTCGATGGTTTGGCTGAAACCAGCGGCGAGCTGGTGCGCCTGGGCGTGATCGAGGGCGAGCGCCAGACCTGGATCGCCAAGAGCCAGGGGGCTCGCTCTGGTTTGCGTTACGACCCGGACATGGGGCGTGACGCACCGCTGTTCTACACCGCTTCCGGGCATGCCTGGCTGGCCAGCATGAGCGACGCAGACGCTCTGGCGTTGGTGGCGCGGCAGGGTATCGCCGACCCTGCCGAGTTCGGCCCCAATGCGCCGCGTAACCAACAGGAATTGCTGCAGCGGCTGGCCCTGGCGCGCCAGCAGGGATACGCCTGGGTGATGGAAAGTTCGTCGCTGGGTACCGCTGCGCTGGCCGCTGTGGTGCGTCACCCCGTCGAGGAACGGGTAATCGGCGTGCTCAGCATTGCCGGGCCCAGTGCGCGCCTGTCGCTGGCGCGTATCGAGCAACTGGCGCCTGAGCTGCTGGCCGCCGCCGCCGAGCTGTCCGCCGCCAGCCCAGCTTCCGAACTGTTCGTCTGATCGGTTGGAAAGCGACACGCCCACCTCATTGTCGGAGCGGCTGGGCGGCACTCCGCTTCAGCCGCGAATCAGCGTCCTTCTTGGCACCGTCGCGCCTGCAGCTGATCTGCGGGCTGATGCCGGATCCGATGCTTGCGTCGGTTCTGGTGCGCACGGCGCACCCTACGTACTGAGTCGTCACGGGCGCAATGCATCGGTTGATGCGACTGGCTTGTAAGGTGCGCCGCGCCCACCGGCTTCAACTTCTTCCTCTCGCCGACTTCCCATCAAGGGCAATCCGTTAGCCCCAATTCGCGCTTGCGATTTTTCTGGAACTGAGTTCTAAATTAAAAAAGAGGCGCTGCAGGACCTCCCTGGCAGCGCCCGCGCAAATACGACAAAAAGAGGATCAACGCGTGATTTCCCCCCTGCGTATTGCCCTGATCGGCGCTGGTGTCATGGGCCGTCAGCACCACCAGCACCTGCAGAGTCTGGCCGAAGCGCAACTCTGTGCCATCGCCGATCCCGGCCCACAGGCCGCCGAGTTTGCGGCGCAATGCGGCGTGCCTTTTTTCGCCGATCACCAGCAGATGCTGGAGCAGGTGCGGCCTGAAGCAGTGATCGTTGCCAACCCCAATGCGCTGCATGTCAGTACCGCGCTCGACTGCATTGCAGCGGGTGTGCCGGTGCTGCTGGAAAAACCGGTGGGCGTCCACCTGGACGAGGTTCGCGAGCTGGTTGCGGCCAGCGAACGCAGTGGCGTGCCGGTGCTGGTGGGGCATCATCGCCGGCACAATCCGCTGATCGCACGTGCCCGCGAGTTGATCGAAGAGGGCGCTCTGGGCCGACTGACCACGGTGACTGCGCTGTGGCAGGTGCAGAAACCCGATAGTTACTACGACATCGCCTGGCGCCGCGAAGCCGGTGCCGGGATGCTGCTGACCAATCTGATTCATGACCTCGATCTGCTGCGCCATCTGTGTGGTGAAGTGCGTCAGGTGCAAGCCATCACCAGCAATGGCGTACGCGGTTTCGCCAACGAGGACAGCGCGGCGGTGCTGCTGCAGTTCGAAGGTGGCGCGTTGGGCAGCCTGACCGGTTCCGATGCGGTCGCTGCGCCCTGGAGCTGGGAGCTGGATTCCGGCGAGAACCCGGTCTACCCGCATCAGGCCGATCAGCCCTGTTACCTGCTCGCCGGCACCCGAGGTGCCCTGAGCATTCCGCAGCTCAAGCGCTGGCATTACAGCGAGGCGGGCGCTGGCTGGCACCAGCCGCTGCAGCAGGTGCAGGAGCACTTCGACGCAGGCGAGGCCCTGTATCGCCAGTTGCAGCATTTCGTCCAGGTCGCCCGTGGCCTGGTTCAGCCGCTCGTCAGCGCTGCCGATGCCGGTCGCACCCTGGCGCTGATCGAGGCCATCCGTCTGGCGGCGGAAAGTGGCCAGGCCTGCGTCCCCGAAACCCTCTGAGCAGAGAGTCATCATGAGCGAACGTATTCTTTCCCTGGCCGCCCTGACTGTGCTCGAGCTGTCGCCGCCCGAGATGGTCGAGGTGGCGGCACGTGCCGGCTACAGCCACGTCGGCCTGCGCCTGGTGCCGGCCACGCCGGAAGAACATCACTTCCCACTGGTGGCCGATGCCGCGCTGCGTGCGCAGACTCTGAAGCGTTTGCGCGATACCGGCATCCAGGTCCTCGACGTGGAAATTCTGCGCCTGAAGGCGCAAACCCGCGTCAGCGACTTCGAGGCCATCCTCGCTGTAGGCGCCGAGTGTGGTGCCGGCGAATTGCTGGTGGCCGGCAATGATCCAGATGAAGCGCGACTGACCGACAACTTCGCTGCGCTCTGTGATCTGTCCGAGCAGTACGGCTTGCACCCGCACCTGGAATTCATGCCCTGGACCGATGCCCGCGACCTCACCCAGGCGGCGCGTATCGTCGCCGCGGCGGGGCGAGCCAATGGCTGCGTGCTGGTCGATGCTTTCCACTTCGATCGTTCAGCCTCGCGCCTGCAGGATCTGGCGGCGGTGCCCGCCGAGCGTCTGCGCTACGCTCAGTTGTGCGATGTGGCCGGGCCGTGCCCACAGGACATGGACGAAATCCTGCGTCAGGCGCGAAATGAACGGCGCTTCCCCGGCGACGGCGACTGCGATCTGCTTGGCTTGCTGCGAACCCTGCCGATGGACATCCCCTTGAGCCTGGAAATTCCGACCCGGCAACTGATGGAACAGGGTGTCAGCGCATTGCAGCGAGCCCGCATGGCGCTGGATAAGACCCGGCAGTTGCTCGACCGTCAGTCGTGATGGAGTCAGCGCCGGCCGCGGTGGAGGTAGGTGTTGATCCGTCGTGGTCTGTATAGTTGGTTGTCTTGCTATCTTTTTGCGGCGAGTCCGCCTTCCGGGTATTTCATGAGTCTCACTCCATTGTCTGGCGCCAATCACCCGCTCAAGGGGATCGGCCTGATGGTGCTGGCGACCTTCCTGTTCGCCAGTCACGATGCCATGTCCAAATACCTGTCGGGTTTCTATCCGATCATCCTCATCGTCTGGGCGCGCTACCTGGTGCACACCTTGCTGATGGCCGGCATCTTCCTGCCGCAATCCGGCTTGCGCGTGCTGCGTACCAAGCGGCCTGGACTGCAGGTGCTGCGGGCGCTGTGCCTGCTGGGTGTGAGCCTGCTGTTCACCACGGGTCTGATGTTCATCCCGCTGGCCGAGGCGACCTCGGTGATCTTTCTGGCGCCGCTGCTGGTCACGGCGCTATCGGTGCCCTTGCTCGGTGAACGCGTCAGCGCGGGCCAGTGGGCTGCGGTGATAGTCGGCTTCGTCGGGGTCCTGATCATCGTGCATCCGGGCGGCAGCCTGTTTACTCCGGCCGTGCTGTTGCCGCTGAGCGCGGCGTTGTGTTTCAGCTGTTATCAGATCCTCACCCGGCGTCTCAGTGAAGTGGACAGCGCGACGACCAGCAACTTCTTCGCCGGCCTGGTCAACACGCTGGTGATGAGTCTGCTGGTACCGTTCTTCTGGCATGTGCCGAGCCTCACGCACGGTCTGATGATGTTGGCGCTGGGCGGCTGTGGCATGGCCGCGCACCTGCTGCTGACCCACGCCTTCCGCCATGCCGCGCCGGCTTTGCTGGCGCCGTTCGGCTACGTGCAGATCGTCTTCGCCGGGCTGCTGGGGCTGCTGGTGTTCCAGCACAAGCCGGATACCACGGCGATGATCGGTATTCTCATCATCTGCCTGAGCGGTTTGGCGGCTGCCTGGCAGAACCGGAAACAGCCCCGGAAGTGATGATGTTCGATTATCGAACGGAAAACTAACCAGTTCGTTCATTTTGAATTGCTGATCTCCCTGACCCTGCCAATAATCCAGGCTACGAACAATCCATGAGCGCCGACCAACCGGCCGAGTGAGGGCTCATGAGCGCGTCTCGCCTCCCTCACTTTGCCCGCCACGGCGCCGCCTCAGCCCGGAGCCGTCTATGCAGCGTTCAATTGCCACCGTTTCCCTCAGCGGTACCCTGCCCGAGAAGCTCGAAGCCATTGCTGCCGCCGGATTCGACGGTGTGGAAATCTTCGAGAACGACCTGCTCTACTACGACGGCAGCCCCAGCGAAATTCGCAAGCGCTGCGCTGACCTGGGCATCGCCATCACCCTGTTCCAGCCATTTCGCGACTTCGAAGGCTGCCGCCGCGACCGCCTGCAGCGCAACATCGACCGTGCCGAGCGCAAGTTCGACCTGATGCAGGAACTGGGCACCGACCTGGTGCTGGTGTGCAGCAACGTCGCGGCCGACTCGCTGGGCGACGATGAAATCCTCATCGACGACCTGCGCCTGCTGGGCGAGCGCGCTGGTGCGCGCGGCCTGCGAATTGGATACGAGGCCTTGGCCTGGGGCCGTCACGTCAATACCTACCAGCAGGTATGGAATCTGGTTCGTCAGGCCGATCACCCGGCCGTCGGGGTGATCCTCGACAGTTTCCATACGCTGTCGCTCAAGGGCGATCCGGCAGCCATCGCCGATATCCCCGGCGACAAGATCTTCTTCGTGCAGATGGCCGATGCACCGATCCTGGCCATGGACGTGCTGGAGTGGAGCCGCCATTTCCGCTGCTTCCCGGGGCAGGGCGAATTCGATCTGGCCGGTTTCCTCGCGCCGATCCTGCGTACCGGCTACCGCGGTCCGCTGTCGCTGGAAATCTTCAACGATGGTTTCCGTGCCGCGCCGCCGCGTCAGAACGCCGCCGACGGCCTGCGCTCGCTGCTCTATCTCGAGGAAAAGACCCACAAGCGTCTTGAGAAAGAGGGCCATCAGATCGAGCCGGGCGTGCTCTTCACCCCGCCTGCGGCACACCGCTACGACGGCGTGGAGTTTCTCGAGTTCGCCGTCGACGAAGCCGTCGGCGCGCGTCTATCCGGCTGGCTGAAGCGACTGGGCTTTGCCCATGCCGGCCAGCATCGTTCCAAGGACGTCAGCCTGCTGCGTCAGGGCGATATCAATATCGTGCTCAACGCCGAACCCTATTCTTTCGCGCACAACTTCTTCGAGTCGCACGGTCCGTCGCTGTGTGCCACCGCGTTGCGGGTGAAGGATGGTGCCGCTGCGTTGCAGCGCGCCTGCGACTACCGGGGTCAGCCCTATCGCGGCCTGGTCGGCCCCAACGAGCGGGAAGTGCCGGCAGTGCGCGCTCCCGATGGCAGCCTGATCTATCTGGTGGAGCAGGCGGGAGCGGGTCAGACCATCTATGACACTGACTTCAGCCTGAATCAGGCGGCCGAGACCAGTGGTGGCCTGCAGCGCATCGACCACATGGCGCTGGCACTGCCGGCCGAGTCGTTGGACAGTTGGGTGCTGTTCTACAAGAGCCTGCTGGATTTCGAGGCAGACGACGAAGTCGTCCTGCCCGATCCTTACGGCCTGGTAAAAAGCCGCGCGATTCGCAGCCGTTGCAGCTCGATTCGCCTGCCGCTGAACATCTCGGAGAACCGCAACACCGCCATTGCCCATGCCCTGTCCAGCTACCAGGGCTCTGGCGTGCACCACATCGCGTTTTCCTGCGAAGACATCTTCGCCGAAGTGGCGCGGGCCAAGGAAGCGGGCGTGCCGCTTCTGGAAATTCCGCTGAACTACTACGATGATCTGGCCGCGCGCTTCGATTTCGACGACGAGTTCCTCAGCGAGCTGGCGTACTACAACGTGCTCTATGATCGTGATACCCAGGGGGGCGAGTTGTTCCACGTCTACACCGAGCCGTTCGAGGAGCGCTTCTTCTTCGAAATCATTCAGCGCAAGGGCGGCTACGTGGGCTATGGCGCGGCCAATGTCGCGGTGCGTCTGGCGGCCATGGCCAAGGCGCGCAGCGGTGGCTTGAAGCGTCCACGGTTATAAGTGGGTGCAGGTGGCTGCCTGTCCGGTTACCGCTGCGGCCTGCCATAATCCGCTCCACCAATACCTATAAAAAAGACCATTGCCGTATGACCGAAGCCGTTGCCAACCTGACCACTCAACCTCTCGAGGTAGTGCGCAAGGTACGTAAGAACAACCCGGAAAAAACCCGCGAGAGCATTCTCCAGGCCGCCATCACGGAGTTCGTTCAGCAGGGCCTTTCCGGCGCCCGTGTGGACGCCATCGCCGAGCGCACCGCGACCTCGAAACGGATGATCTACTACTACTTCGGCAGCAAGGAACAGCTCTATCTCGAAGTGCTGGTCAAGCTCTACGGCGATATCCGCGGCACCGAGAGTCGCCTCGATCTGGCCTCCTTGCCGCCAGTGCTGGCGATCCGTCGGCTGGTGGAGTTCACCTTCGATCACCATGACCGCAACGTCGACTTCGTGCGCATCGTCAGCATCGAGAACATCCACTACGGTGAGTACGTCAAGCAGTCGCCGGTCATCCGCCAGATGAGCAACGTGGTGCTCGATACCCTCGGCAAGACCCTGCGTCGCGGCGAGCAAGAGGGCGTGTTCCGCCCCGGTATCGATGTGCTCGATGTACACCTGCTGATCAGTTCGTTCTGTTTCTACCGGGTGTCCAACCGCCACACCTTTGGCGAGATCTTCCAGATCGATCTGCCCGACGAGCAGGTCAAGCAGCGACACAAGGCGATGATCTGCGAGGCGGTGCTGCGTTATATCCAGGGCTGAAGATCGGTGCGGATATGAAAAGGGCCCTGGCCGCGTTGTCGCTGCCAGGGCCCTTTTTGCATGAGTGTGCTCAGAAACTGGCGAAGTGCGCCTGCATGCGTTCGGCATCTGCCGGGCGGCCACTGAACAGTTCGAACGCCTTGACCGCCTGGAACACCGCCATGGTGCCGCCATCCAGCGTGCGGCAGCCAAGGGCACGGGCGTGGCGCAGCAGTTCGGTTTCCAGCGGGAAGTAGATGATCTCGGCGACCCACAGCCCGGCATGCAGCAACTCCACCGGCAGCGGTGTGCCCGGCAGTTTGGCCATGCCCACCGGCGTGGTGTTGACCAGTCCGTCGGCAGCGGTGACTTCACCTGCCAGGTCTTCGCCCGCGATGGCGCGCTCGGCCCCAAAGTGAGCGTTGAGATTGTCCGCCAGGGACTGGGCGCGGCCGGGCTCCACCTCGAAGATGCACAGGCGTTCGACGCCTTCGGCGAGCAGGGCATGGGCCACGGCTGCGCCGGCACCGCCTGCGCCCATCTGCACCACGCGACGGCGAGCCACGTTGGGCAGGCCACGGCGCAAGCCCTCTGCGAAGCCCAGGCAGTCGGTGTTGTGGCCGACACGCTTGCCGTCCTTGAGCACCACGGTGTTCACCGCGCCAATGCCACGGGCCTCGCTCGACAGCTCGTCGAGCAGCGGGATGATCGCCTGCTTGGCCGGGAAGGTGATGTTGAGACCGGTAAAGCCCATGTGCTGCGCCGCATCGAGCAGGCTCGGCAGCGCATCGAGGTCGAGGCCCAACTGGTCGAGGTCGATCAGGCGGTAGAGGTAGCGCAGCCCCTGCGCATCGCCTTCGCGTTCGTGCATGGCGGGCGTGCGGGAAGCCTGAATGCCTTTGCCGATGAGGCCGGCGAGAATGCCGCTGGTAACGGAGGACATGGTCTTAACCCTTGAGCGATTGAGCGAAGTACTGCAGGCCCAGTCGATAGCCCTGACTGCCGAGCCCACAAATGACACCGACGGCGATCGGCGAGACGAAGGAGTGATGGCGGAACGGTTCGCGCTTGTGCACGTTGGACAGATGCACCTCAATGACCGGCAGTTCGCTGGCTACCAGGGCATCGCGGATGGCCACCGACGTGTGAGTCCAGGCTGCCGGATTGATCAGGATGCCGGCGCAGCGCCCGCGCGCGGCGTGAATCCAGTCGAGCAGTTCGCCCTCGTGGTTGGTCTGGCGAAACTCGATCTTCAAGCCGTGTTCGGCGGCAGTGTCGGCACAAAGCCGGGAAATGTCGGCCAGGGTTTCATGGCCATAAGTGGCCGGTTCGCGGGTTCCAAGCAGGTTCAGATTGGGGCCATTGAGTACAAGAATGCAGGGCGTCATGGGGTATCTCTTGTTGTTGTGACGTGACTGCGAGAAAAATGTACTAACTGGTTAATTCAGTCAATTCAGTGGTTGTCTGGTAAGCATGCAAGAAAAAGCCTGGCGCCCTCGGTCAGGGCGTCAGGCTCAGTAAAATCAAGGGTTGTGGAAGAGTTCGGCCAGGCAGAAGGGGGCTTGTAAAGTGGGCGATTATCGCCCGGCGCTTTAGCCGTTTTCGCCAGCCTGCGCCACCTGATTGCGGCCGCTGTGCTTGGCCAGGTACAGGCCTTCATCGGCCTTGATCACCAGACTCAGCGGATCATGTTCCACAGAGGGCCGGATGGTGGCGATACCGATACTCACGCTGATCGGAGAGCCGGGCTTGGGCAGGTCGTGGGGAATGCCCAGTGCCTCGACAGCACGACGGATCTTTTCTGCCTGCAGACGCGCGCCGCCGGCGGCGGTGCCGGGCATGATCACGGCAAACTCTTCGCCACCGTAGCGTGCAGCCAGATCAGAGGCGCGCGTGCAACTGCCGCGCAGCGACTCACCGACGCGGCGCAACACTTCATCGCCGGCGACGTGGCCGTGCTGGTCGTTGTAGGCCTTGAAGTAGTCGACGTCGATCATCAGCAGCGACAGTTCGCTCTGATCACGCAAGGCGCGGCTCCATTCGATTTCCAGGTACTCGTCGAAGTAGCGGCGGTTGGCCAGACCGGTGAGGCCGTCGGATTTGATCAGGCGCTGTAGCACCAGATTGGTATTGAGCAATTGCTGCTGGCTTTCGCGCAGGGCACGGTAGGCCTCGTCGCGCTGCAGCAGGGTCAGGTAGGAGCGCGAGTGGTAGCGGATGCGTGCGAGCAGCTCGATCACGTCCGGCAGCTTGACCAGGTAATCGTTGGCCCCGGCGGTGAAGGCGGCGCTCTTGACCTTGGGGTCTTCCTTGGTCGACAGCACGATGATCGGTACATCGCGCAGGCCGGGCGCCGCGCGGTATTGGGCGAGCAGTTCGAGTCCGTCGACACCGGGCATGATCAGGTCCTGCAGGATCACCGTCGGCTTGATCTGCTGGGCCACGCTAAGCGCCTGATGCGGGTCGGAGCAGAAGTGAAAGTCGATGTCGCTCTCTTCGCTCAGCGCACGCCTCACGGCTTCGCCGATCATGGCCTGGTCATCGACCAGCAGCACCATCATCGAGTAATCGGGCAGGCCGTAATGATGATTGGAGTTCCCTTGAGGCCGTTGCATAAGTGCGTCTCCGCCTTTGTCTTGGTAGGTTGCGCGGCTGCTTTGGCCGCGGGTTGGCGTTCTTAGCCCAGGCGCTCGAGCAGGCGCGCCGCAATTCTGTCCAGAGGCAGCACTTCTGCTGCGGCGCCCAGAGTCACTGCGGCCTTGGGCATACCGTAGACGGCGCTGCTGGCCTGGTCCTGGGCGATGGTATGAAAGCCGCGTTCGCGCATCAGCTTCAGGCCCCTGGCGCCATCGCGCCCCATCCCCGTCAGCAACACGCCAATTGCATCGCCTCGCCAGTAGGTGGCCACGCTCTCGAAGAATACATCGATAGAGGGCCGGTAGACCTGATCGGTCGGCTCGGGTCGATACACCAGGCGCCCCTCCGGCGCCAGGTACAGGTGATTGTTGGTTCCGGCCAGGAGCACGGTGGCCGGTTGCAGTACTTCGCCCTCTCGGGCCAGGCGCACCGGCATGTGCGATTCGCTGCCGAGCCACTGGGCCATGCCGGCCGCGAAAACTTCGTCGACATGCTGCACCAGCACGATGCTGGCGGGAAAATCCGGTGGTATCTGTCGCAGCAGCTCTACCAGCGAAGCCGGGCCGCCGGCCGATGCGCCGATGGCCACCAGGCGCTTGCCACGGTTCTCAGTGCTGCGCACAGGCGTCGGTTTGACCGAGCGCGAGGTCTTGTGGCCGATCATCCAGGCGATGTTGTGGATCTTGCGCCTTACCGTCGCAGCATCGAGCACTTGTTGCGGGCCGAGCGACGGCGCGGCGACCACATCCAGCGCACCGGCACCCATGGCATCGAATACCCGCGACATGTTGCGTTCGACGTCCGAGGTGACGATGAGGATGGCGCAGGGCGTGTCGTGCATGATCCGCCGGGTCGCTTCCACGCCGTCCATACCGGGCATGAGCATATCCATCAGCAGCAGGTCGGGCAGGTCGTCGCGGCAGCGGCTGACCGCCTCTTCGCCGTTGCTGGCGACCCAGATCAGCTGGTATTCGGGCTCTGCCGCCAGGGCGCGGCGCAGGGCTTCGACTGCCAGGGGCATGTCGTTGGCAATGGCGATCCTCATTCGCGGGCCTCACCGATCAGGGTTTGTACGGCATCCAGCAGCGCTTCGTCATGGAAGCTGGCCTTGGCCAGGTAATAATCGGCGCCCGCCTCCAGGCCGCGACGACGATCCTCTTCGCGGTCCTTGTACGACACCACCATTACTGGCAGAGAGCGTAGGCGAGGGTCCTGGCGCACGTGTGTGACCAGCTCGATGCCGTCCATGCGCGGCATGTCGATATCGGTGATCAGCAGATCGAAGGTCTCGGCGCGCAGGGCGTTCCAGCCGTCCATGCCATCCACGGCGACCGACACCTGATAGCCACGACTGAGCAGCAGCTTGCGCTCCAGTTCGCGCACGGTAAGTGAGTCATCCACCACCAGCACACGCTTGCTGACAGCCTGGCGCGCATGGCTGGCATGGTCGACGCGCTCCAGGTGACCGGTGCCGAGCAATTTGCCCACCGAGTTGAGCAGGTCGTCAACGTCGAGGATCAGCACCGGCGTGCCGTCGTGCAGCAGGGCGCCGGCGGCAACGTCGCGCACCTTGCCCAGGCGCCCATCGAGCGGCATCAGCACCAGGGTGAACTCGCCGAGGAAGGCTTCGACCGCCAGGCCGTGGTATTGCTCGCGGTCGCGAATCAGCACGATGGGAATGCTGTCATCGTCGCCCTGTTTCTCGTTGCATTGCAGCAGCTGTGCGGCGGAGATCAGGCCGACGTGCTCGTCCTCCAGCCAGAAGTGCTGGCGCCCCTCGAGCTGGACGATGGCGCTGCGAGGCAGGCGCAGCATGCGTTCGATCTGCGCCAGCGGGAAGGCATAGGCCTCGCCGCCGATGGTCACCACCAGCGCGCGCACCACCGAGAGGGTCAGCGGCAGTTCAAGGTGGAACAGGCAGCCCTGATCAGGGTTCTGCAGCAGGCGCACATTGCCGCGCATGCGGCGAATCTCGTGTTGCACCACATCGAGGCCGACACCCCGACCGGACACCTCGGTGACCTGCTGGCTCATGCTGAAACCAGGCAGGAAGAGGAAGGCCAGCAGCTCTTCCTCGGTCATCTGCTCGACCTGCTCGGCAGTGGCGAAACGACGCTTGATCACCGCCTCGGCGACGCGCTGGAGGTCGATGCCGGCACCGTCGTCACTGACTTCCAGCACCAGCATGCCGGCATGATGACGTGCGCGCAGTTGCACCACGCCTTCTTCCGGCTTGCCCTTGCGGGCGCGCAGCGCCGGTGGCTCGATGCCGTGGTCGACGGCGTTGCGCAGCAGGTGCGTCAGGGGGGCTTCCAGGCGCTCCAGCACGTCGCGGTCGACCTGAGTGTTGTCGCCCTCGATCTCCAGACGCACCTGTTTGCCCAGCGAGCGACCCAGGTCACGAAGCATGCGCGTGTGCCCGGTCAGCACATCGGCGAACGGGCGCATGCGCGAGGCCAGTGCCAGGTCGTACAGCTGCTGCGTGCGTTGCCCGCCGTACCAGACGAAGTCGTCGAACAGTTCCTGGTGGGCCTGCAGCTGTTGCTGGCATTCGATCAACAGGTTGCGGCTCTCGGCGAAAAGCGCCTGGGCGGAGGCGTCCAGATCGGTCCCCAGTAGATGCTCGCGCAATGTCTCCAGGGTGCGCCGTGCCGACTCCTGCTGGCGCTTGAGGCGATGCAGCGAATCGTTCAGCGGCTTGGTGCGCTGGAACTCCACCAGCGATTTGCCGGACAGGTCGATCAGGTGGTCGAAGCGTTCGGCCGACACCCGCAATACGCGACTGATGCGTTCGTCGGCCACGGGCTCGGCTGGCTGAGGGCTAGGCGCAATGGGCGTTTCGTGCGGGCTGGTCGGTGTGGCTTCGGCGGCAAACAGGGTGCTGTCACCAGGCTGCACGCGCAGTGCCGGCACGGCATTGCCAAGCAGCACCTGCAGGCGTGTGGTGACGGTTTCCACCCGCGCTTCGAGCTCGGCGTCCTGCTGCGCCTGGCCGATGCGCAGAAGCAGGTCGGAGCCTTGCAGCAGGGCGTCGATATGATCGGGCAGCAGGCGCAGCAGGCCTTCCTGGGCGGCGACCAGCAAGTCCTCCATGGCGTGGGCGACCTGCACGCCATTGTCCAGGCCGACGATGCGTGCCGCGCCCTTGAGCGAGTGCGCGGCGCGCATGCAGGCTTCCAGCTGGCCGGCGTTGGTCGGATCGCGCTCGAGAATCAGCAGGCCGGTGTCGAGCACCTGCTTCTGCGCCTCGGCCTCCAGCCGGAACAGGTCGAGTAGCGATGCATCCCTCATCTGGTCCGGTGTCACGCGAGGCTCCCGATCATGGTTTGCAGCAACTGTTCGTCGTCGAGCAGGGTAATGCTCTGTTCCTGCCACTGCAGAACGCCCGCAGTGAAGCGGCTAATGGTGCGCTTGTCGTCGTGCTTGGCATTGCGGATGTGCGCCACGGGGATGCGCTGGATGCCGCTGACCTCATCCACCTGTGTCACCAGTGGGCCGCTGTCGCTCTCCATAATCAGCATGCGCGGAATCACTCGCCGCTCGCCACGGCGCGGATCCTGCTGCGTGTCGAGATCGAGCAGTTCGGCCAGTGACAGGCAGGCGACCAGGGTGCCGCGTACGTTGGTCACACCCAACAGGCCACGGCTGTTACGGTGCGGCAGCACGTGGATCGGTGATACCGGCATCACCTCGGCCAGGCAGCGCGTGGCGATGGCCAACCATTGCTCGCCAAGGCGGAAGATCAGCAGTGAGCGCTGCGCACCCTGAACGTCCTCGGTTTCGCCTTGGGCGTAGTCGTCATCGCCACGTTCCAGTGCGCTGCCATAGCGGTCGAGCAGGGCGATTGCCGCTGCGCCGTAAACCTCGCAGTTGCGGCAATGGATATGCCGTTCCAGCTGCGGGCAGCTCTTGTCGCCGAACACGCCGATGCGATTCCAGCAGTCGTCCACGGCTGCTTGGCTGTGCAGCAGATCCTGATCAGTCACGTTCGCCTACCTCGGGGTTCTGCGCGCGTCGATACAGGCGTAGGGCGCCGGTCTGATCGCCCTGCGCTTCCAGGTGCGCGGCCAGATGGGTGAGTGCCTCGCGGTGTTGCGGTTCGAGATAGATCGCCTTGCGGTAGTAGGCGCACGCCTGGTCGCCCTGGCCTGCCGCGTCGCAGAGCAGACCCAGCCAATAATAGGCTGCGGAGCTGGGGCCGTTTTGCTGCAAATGCTCTTCGCTGCGCTGGCGCGCCTCGTCGGTGCGGCCGGCGTTGGCCAGGTTGGCGACTTCGCTCCAGACATCCACTGCCTGTAAGTTTGGCGCCGCTGTATCCAGCGCTCTGCTCGTGGAGCGTGGCCTGCTTGGCTGGATGGCGCGCATCGGTATGGCCACAGCTGGGCGCGAGCGGCTGACGGGTGCCCGCGTCGGCACGCTTATGACCGGTTGGGCCGGGGCCATGCGAAAGGCAAAGGTCTGCTGGCGGCCCAGCGGCTGCAAACCGTTCTGGCTGGCCAGGCTGGCCTCGGCGGGGCCAATGAACAGTGTGCCGCCTTCCTGCAGCTGGCGCTTGAGCAGCTCCAGCACGCGCACTTGGGTCGGGCGGTCGAAATAGATCAGCAGGTTGCGGCAGAAGATGAAATCGTAGCTGGGCTCGCCGGCAAACAGGCTGGGATCGAGCAGGTTGCCGGTGCGCAGCCTGACGCACTTGCGCACCCGCTCGTCGAGGAGAAAGCCCCCGGAGTCCTGCTCGTGGAAGAAGCGATCACGAAAGGCCAGGGTATCGCCGCGGAACGAGTTGCGCCCGTACAGGCCCTTGCGAGCCTGCTCCAGCACCTTGTCGCTGACATCCAGTGCCTCGATCTGGAACTGTTCGGCGGCAAAACCGGCATCTAGCAGGGTCATGGCGATGGAGTAGGGTTCTTCACCGCTGGAACAGGGCAGGCTGATCAGGCGCAGCGGCCTGGCCGCATGCAATTGGGCGTGACGTTCCTGCGCCAGGCTGGCCAGCGCGTTGAACGATTCCGGGTAGCGGAAGAACCAGGTTTCCGGCACCACCACGGCTTCCACCAGCGCCTGCTGCTCGCGTGGCGAGCCGCCGAGGGTGGTCCAGTAGTCTTCCAGGTTCTGCTGACCGAGGGCGCTCATGCGCTGGCGGACAGCGCGTTCGATTACTGTGCGCCCAACCGATTCGGCTTCCAGACCGATGCGGCTCTTCAGCAGGCGTTCGATGTGCTCGATCATGCCGTCAGCCCTGCTGCGTCGGTTGGAACAGCAAGGCACGGACTTCGTCGTCGAGCAGCCCGGCGACCTCGATACGCTGGATCATGCCCCGGGCATCGCGTTGCAGTGGCCCCAGGTAATCCGCCTGGCCTGCTTCCAGGCCGCTGGCCTTGAATGCCTCGCTGGGCAGGCGCAGGGTGTCTGTGGCCTGCTCCAGAATCAGGCCGAGCACCGGCGATTGCTCATCCAGTTGCATGTCAAAGCGCACCAGCACCAGCCGCGTACTGCTGCGCGGCTGGGCGGGGCGCCCGAGCACGCGGCGGCTGAGATCGATCACCGGAATCACACGGCCGCGATGCTCGAAAAGCCCGGCGACCCACTGCGGTGCTTCGGGTACCTGCTTCAGGCGGCGCAGCGGCAGCACTTCGACCACCTGGCTGGCGGGCAGGGCATAGCGATCATCACCGAGCTGAAACTGCAGGTGCAGTTCGCCCGCGGCTGCTTTGCTGGTGGCTGGCATGTTCAGACCTTGAAGCGGCTGACGCCAACGCGCAGGTTGTTGGCCACCTGGTTGAGTTCATCGATGGCCGCGCCGGCCTGGCGCAGCGAGTCGACGGTCTGGCTGCTGGCTTCGCCGAGCTGCACCAATGCCTGATTGATCTGTTCGGCGCCGGTGGATTGCGCCTGCATGCCTTCGTTGACCATCTGGATGCGCGGCGCCAGGGCCTGCACTTGCTGGATGATCTGGCTGAGCTGGTCGCCCATCTGCGCCATCTCGCCGATGCCGCGGCGCACCTCTTCGGAGAACTTGTCCATGCCCATCACCCCAGCCGATACGGCGGACTGGATCTCGCGCACCATCTGCTCGATGTCATAGGTGGCCACGGCGGTCTGGTCGGCCAGGCGACGCACTTCCACGGCGACCACGGCGAAGCCCTTGCCGTACTCGCCGGCTTTTTCCGCCTCGATGGCGGCGTTGAGTGACAGCAGGTTGGTCTGATCCGCCACCTTGACGATGGTGGTGACCACCTGGGTGATGTTGCCGGCCTTCTCGTTGAGGATCGACAGCTTGCCGTTGACCACGTCGGCAGCGCCCATCACCTGATGCATGATCTCTTCCATGCGGGCCAGGCCCAGCTGGCCGGTGCCGGCGAGAATCGAGGTCTGCTCGGCGTTGTCCGATACCTCGCCCATGGTGCGGACCAGGTCGCGCGAAGTGGCGGCGATCTCCCGTGAAGTGGCGCCGATCTCAGTGGTCGTGGCGGCAGTTTCGGTGGCCGTGGCCTGCTGCTGGCGCGAGGTGGCCGCAATCTCGGTGACCGAGGTGGTCATCTGCACAGCCGAACGCTGGGTGTTGCCGACCAGATTCTTGAGCTCGCCGACCATACTGTTGAAGCCCAGCTCGATGGCGTTGAATTCGTCGCGCCGGTGCAGGTCGAGCTTCACTGACAGGTCGCCGCTTTCCAGGGATTTGAGGGTGCTGACGATGCGGTTCACCGGTTTGGTGATGGCGTTCATCAGCAGCCAGCCGCACACGGCGGAGACGAGGATGGCCAGCAGGATGGCAATCAGCAAACCTGCTTCCATGATGCGCACCGCACCACGAATTTCGTGCGCGGCGGCCTCGGCCTGGCTGCGATTCATCTCGATCAGCTCGCTCAGCAGGCTTTCGCCTTTGTCCCACTCGGGAAACACGCGTTCGGCACTGAACTGACGAGCCTGCTTAAGTTCGATGCTTGGCAAGCTGTCGAGCAGTTGCCCGTGGCGGTTCAGATACTGAAGCTGCACCTGACGGAATTGCTCTGCCAGAGCAAGCTCCTGCGCGTCCGCCGTAGCGCTCTGGTAACGACCGAATTCCTCATCGAGCGCCTGCTCCAACGTGGCGAACTGGTCGCGGTAGGTGTCGAGCACGATGGCAACGTCTTCATCGACGGCACGTAGCAGCAGGCGGCGGGTGTCGAGCATGTGACGGGACCAGAGCTCCTGCGCCTTGCTCGGATGATAGAGGCCGGGGATAGATCCGTTGCGGATGCCATTGGCCTCTTTCTCGATCTGCACCAGGCGAGCGTAAGAGGCGCCAGCCAGCAGAACCAGAATGGCGATGATCAGCAGGAAGCTGACAATGATTCGATTACGTACGGTCAGGTTCATCATGTCCATTGGGCCTGGCAGGTCAGTTTTGCTAATCGATTACAGCACACCGGCGTGTCGCCGTTTTGCCTGGGTGTAACGAATGTGTACCGGTTGCCTGGCGAAAGGCAATAAAAAAGCCGGCTTGTGGCCGGCTTTTCGGAGGTGGTCAGGGCTTATTTTTGGTAAGCCGCGACTGCCTTGTTGATCAGGCCACGGGCTTCTTCAGCGCCGCCCCAGCCTTCTACCTTGACCCACTTGCCCTTCTCCAGATCCTTGTAGTTCTCGAAGAAGTGCTTGATCTGCTCGATCAACAGCGCGGGCAGGTCGGTGTATTCCTGAACGTCCTTGTACAGAACGCTCAGCTTGTCGTGCGGAACGGCAACCAGCTTGGCGTCGCCGCCCGCTTCGTCGCTCATGTGCAGTACGCCGACCGGACGGGCGCGGATCACCGAACCCGGAGCAACCGGATAAGGGGTCACGACCAGCACGTCGAGGGGGTCGCCGTCGTCAGCCAGGGTGTGCGGGATGAAACCGTAGTTGGCCGGGTAGAACATCGGGGTGGCCATGAAACGATCGACCATCAGGCAGTCGGTGTCGTGGTCGATTTCGTATTTGATCGGCGCGTGGTTGGCCGGGATTTCGATGGCAACGTAGATGTCGTTCGGCAGGTCTTTACCAGCCGGGATCTTGCTGTAGCTCATGGGGGAAACTCCCAGGGAGGGCCAAAAAAGTGGGGCGCATTATAGGCGTATTCGCAGTGCGTTACTACGGCGGCCTACTCAGCCATTGGTCGCGTTTTCGACCTGCCTGTAGTCAGGGTGTTCTGCCTGCAGACGCCGCAGTCGTGCCAGGCTGTCCTGGCGGTAGAACAATGCCAGTTGGCGGTAGACGTCCGGGAAGGCATCCGCCAGCAAATCCGGTGCGCTGAAGAAGTATTCGCTGGTCACCGCGAAGAATTCCGCCGGGTCCTCGGCTGCGTACGGGTCGATGGCGGTTTCGGCGTCGGGGTTGGCGTCCAGCTCGGCGTTCAGTGCGTCATAGGCACTCTGCATGGCATTGGCCCAGTCCTGCACGCGCATGTCGCGGTGCAGCGGCGGCAGGCCATTGGCGCCGCCTTCGAGCATGTCCAGCTTGTGTGCCAATTCGTGGATCACCAGGTTGTAACCTTCCCAACCGCCGCTGGCTTCAACCCCGGGCCAGGCGAGGATCACCGGGCCTTGTTGCCAGGCTTCACCACTGCGGGCGTCATCCCATTCATGTTCGATGCCACTGGCGTCGCGGTGGCGCTGGGGGCTGAGGAAGTCGTCCGGGTAAAGGACGATTTCGTGAAAGCCCTGGTACCAGTCCAGGTCGCCCAGGTGCAGCAGTGGCAACTGTGCCTGAGCTGCCAGCAGCAGTTGCTCGACTGGCCCGAGTTCCAGGTCGGGCAGGGCGGTCAGGTGCTTGTCATGCAGAAACAATACGGCGCGCTCGCGCAGATGACGCTCTTCGCGTTCGTCGATGCCGTCGAGAATCGGCAGGCGCCTGCGTACTTCGGCCCAGTGGGCGGGGTCGACAGGGTTGCTTTCGAGGGTGCGCCGACGGCGCCAGGCCTTGAAGGACCACATGCATGCAGGCTCTTTGGGATGACCACTCCACCATAAGGGCGCCAGCGCCTGGCTACAAGTCGGCACAAAGGCTGCAACGCTACTGGCAGCTTCGCTGATGCAGGAGGGCTGAGCATGGCGCCGCAACTGCTGGAACACCCTGGAATCACGCTGGCGTCCGGCACCGGGCTGGACTTGCCGCACCAGGCTGCGCGCGCTCGGGCGATATGGCTGGCCGGTCGCCAACAACGTCCACCCTTGTTGCTGGTTGTGCTGCTTTGGGCGCGCCATTGCCCCGATGTGGTGCAGCGCCTTGAACGTCATCTGGACGCCCTGTTCGCCGATTTTCGCTGTACGCCTGAGGCCTGGAGCGAAACCCAGGCTGTGCGACAGGTGCTGGCAGCCCTGAATCTTCAGCTGTTTCGCCAGCAGCAGGCTGGGCAGGGCGTCGCCGACTTGCATGCCGGTGTGCTTTTGATGCAAGGCGATGAGTTGCAGTTTCTGCAGGCGGGCAGTGTCGGCCTGGCGCGTGCGCATAAAGGCACCTTGCAAATCCTCACGGGGTGTGAGGGGCAGGCTCTCGGCGCCCAGGCCGAGCTGGCGCTGGTTCAGCACAGCCTGGTGCCAAGCTGCGGCGAGCATCTGCTGCTGGCACCGCAACCGCTGCTCGATGTGAGTGATCTGCAAGGGCTCTGTCTCCAGGCGGAGGGTGCGCTTGGCGAGCGGCTGCAGCCGCTGTTGCAGGCCCCCGGCGCTGCAGTTTTGCTCTGCGTGGGCGAAACCCAGTGCCTGACGCCGGCGCCGTCCGCGCCGGCGCGCCCGGCGTTGACGCAGATCACCTGTGGCCAGCAGCTCGATGGTTGGACGCTGCTGAGCCAATGTCCTTATGGGCCGCCCGGGCGGCTGTATATCGGGTGTGATGAATCCGGGCGGGAAGCCGTGCTCTGGTTCGCCGAGGAAGACGCAGGGGAAGCCTTCTGGCAGCGCGAGTGGGCGTTGCGGCGTAGTGCGCAGCAGGCGTTGCCGCAGGTGCTGTCGCCGCATCAGGCGCGCAGTCACGCGTATCTGGTACTGGCCAAACCGCCCCGCGGCATGCGCAATCTGTTCGATTGGGTGGCCGCCCATGGTGCGCCGGATACACAGACGCTGATGGGGATAGTGACGCAGCTGATCGCTGCCGTGCGTTCGCTGCAGCGCCGTGGCATGCAGGGGCTTTGGCTGAGTCCCAGGCAGATTCTGCTCGGTGATGACGGGCGCGTGCTGTTTCTGCCCGGAGCGGCTGTCATTCTGCCCGGCGTTGCGCGTCAATCTGTGCCTGAACAGGCTGTACCACTGGCGCCGGAGCTGCGCAGTGGCCGTGCGCTGGATGGTCGTGCTGATCAGTTCGCACTTGCGTCGCTGGTCTACTGGCTGATGTCCGGGCAATGGCCGGAGGCGGCGCGCAGCGACGTCAGGCCCGGTCACTGCTACGTGCCGCTGGCGACCTTTGGCGTGCATGTACCGCAAGGCTGGGATGGTGTGCTGGCACGTGCCCTGGCGCCGCAGCCACAGGCACGTTTCGATGCACTGTCGGAGTTTCAGCTGGCATTGCAGCAGCCGTTGCAGGCGCGTCGCAGTCAGGCGCTGCGGCGGTTGCCGTTGCAACCGGCACGGCTGGCTGTTTTAGGCCTGGTCACGTTGCCATTGCTGTTCGGGCTGCTGCTCAGTCTTGGCGGCTGACGGGCAGCCGCTGTGCCTGCTGCTCGCTCAATCGGAGTTGATCGGCAGTACGTAGTTCTTGAACTGCTCGTCCTCGACGAAGCCGATGGACTCGTAAACCTTCTGCGCCACCTCGTTGTCGCGGCTGGTAGCCACGCGCATGCGCACGGCGTTGGTTTCCCTGGCCATCTGCTTGGCAGTGTGCAGCAGGCGGTCGGCAACCAGTTGGCGGCGAGCATCCTCGGCGACGTAGATGTCGTTGAGAATCCACACGCGCTTGAGCGACAGCGAGGAATAGCTGGGGTAGAGCTGGCAGAAGCCGAGCAGCTTGTCTTCGTCGTCGGCCAGGGCCAGGTAGATCACCGATTCCTTGCGGCGCAGGCGCTTCTCGAGGAACTTGCGCGACGACTCGGGGTAGGGCAGTTCGTTGTAGAACTCGCGGTATTTGACGAACAGCGGGGTCAACAGGTCCAGGTGCTCCAGGGTGGCTTGGACGATGCGCATGGTGGGCCTCGGCTTCTCTCTGTGGTGGGGCAGCAGTGGCGATGCAGCTGTTGTGCCAGCGGGTTAGTCGATGCTGCCTCAAAGCCAGTTGAAAGCGCAATCCAAGCAAGCGTTTGATTTTCCTGCTGCGAGGCAATTTGGTATTCGCACATCTGTCTGAACAGGGCGCAGCAGCCGCCTGGCGGGCGCTGTGCTAACCTGCCGCCATCGCTTCAAGCCCTGTGAGTAGGGCGCGTTCAGAGGTCATTAATGCACATTCATATTCTCGGCATCTGCGGCACCTTCATGGGATCGCTGGCCGTTCTGGCCAAAGAGCTTGGCCATCGCGTCACGGGCTCCGATGCCAACGTTTACCCGCCCATGAGCACCCAGCTGGAAGCCCAGGGTATCGAGCTGATGCAGGGCTACGACCCCGCGCATTTGCAGCCGGCGCCCGATCTGGTGGTGGTGGGTAACGCCATGAGCCGTGGCAACCCGGCGGTGGAGTACGTGCTGAACAAGGGCCTGCCCTACGTTTCCGGCCCGCAGTGGCTGGCCGATCACGTGCTGCAGGGGCGCTGGGTGATGGCGGTCGCTGGTACCCACGGCAAGACCAGCAGTTCCAGCATGCTCGCCTGGGTGCTGGAGCACGCCGGCATGAGTCCGGGCTTTCTGATTGGCGGCGTGCCGCAGAACTTTGGCATTTCCGCGCGGCTGGGCGACACGCCTTTCTTCGTGGTCGAGGCTGACGAATACGACAGCGCCTTCTTCGACAAGCGCAGCAAGTTTGTCCATTACCGCCCGCGTACGGCCATTCTCAACAATCTGGAATTCGACCACGCCGATATATTCCCGGACCTGGCGGCCATCGAGCGACAGTTTCACCATCTGGTGCGCATCATTCCCGGCGAGGGCCTGGTCATCCACCCCGCCAGCGAAGCCGCGTTGGCGCGAGTCATCGAAATGGGCTGCTGGACACCTGTGCAGACCACCGGCGAAGGCGGGCAATGGCGGGCACGCCTGCTCAGCGCGGATGGCTCGCGCTTCGAGGTGAGCTTCGACGGCAAGGTCGAGGGTACCGTGCAGTGGAACCTGACTGGCCAGCACAACGTCGCCAACGCCCTGGCCGTGCTCGCTGCAGCGCGCCATGTCGGCGTGGTGCCGGCGCTGGGCATCGAGGCGCTGGGTCAGTTCATCAACGCCAAGCGGCGCATGGAGAAGGTCGCCGAGGTGAATGGCGTGACCGTCTTCGATGACTTCGCCCATCACCCGACCGCCATTGCCACCACCCTGGACGGGCTGCGCAAGCGCGTCGGTGACGATACTCAGGTGATCGCGGTGATCGAGCCGCGCTCCAATTCGATGAAGCTGGGCGCCCATCGCGATGGCCTGGCCGAGTCGGCCGAACAGGCCGATGCGGTGTTCTGGTACGCCCCTCCGAATCTCGGCTGGGACCTGGGCGCGACCGTTGCCGGGGCGACCAATGCGACCCAGGTGTGCGATTCGCTGGAGTCGATCATCGACGGTGTGAAGGCGCTGGTGCGTCCCGGCACCCAGGTAGTGATCATGAGCAACGGCGGCTTCGGTGGTTTGCATGGCAAGCTGGCCAAGGCCCTGGCCTGAAGCTGGCAGTGGGGCGGGTGAAACCCGCCATGGTTCAAGTCCCGGCGGGTTGCACCCGCCCTACGCAGCATAGGCAAGCGCAGCAGCTTTGAGAGTGAATGTATGAGCGGTCCCGATAGAGTTACCCTGGCCATGACCGGCGCCTCGGGCGCGCAATATGGTCTGCGCCTGCTCGATTGTCTGGTGCAGGAGGATCGCGAGGTGCACTTCCTGATCTCCAAGGCCGCGCAGCTGGTCATGGCCACCGAAACCGACGTGGCGCTGCCGGCCAAACCGCAGTCCATGGCGCAGTTCCTCACCGAGTACACCGGCGCGGCGCCGGGGCAGATTCGCGTCTACGGCAAGGAGGACTGGATGGCGCCAGCCGCCTCCGGCTCCGGCGCGCCGACCGCGATGGTGGTGGTGCCCTGCAGCACCGGCACCCTGTCGGCCATCGCTACCGGTGCCTGCAACAACCTGATCGAACGCGCTGCCGACGTGGCATTGAAGGAGCGCCGCCAGTTGATCCTGGTGCCCCGCGAGGCACCGTATTCGAGCATCCATCTGGAGAACATGCTCAAGCTGTCCAACCTGGGCGTGACCATTCTGCCGGCTTCGCCCGGGTTCTATCACCAGCCGCAGACGCTGGATGATCTGGTTGACTTCGTTGTCGCGCGCATCCTCAATTGCCTGAATATCCCTCAGGACATGCTGCCGCGCTGGGGCGAGCATCATTTGGTGACGGATGACTAAGGAGAGTACTGATGTCCATTGCGAGTCGCTGTTTGCTGGGAAGCATCCTCACACTGTCGTTGCTGCCGGTGGCCGAGGCCTCGATGCGTTGTGGAACCGCCCTGGTCTATGAAGGCGAGCGTAGCGTCGAGGTGCTGCGCAAATGCGGTGAGCCCGATCAGCGTGAGGTGACACCACCCAGCAACCCGCAGGGCGGGGGGGTGACGGTGGAGCAATGGGTGTATGGGCCTCGCAATGGCGTCTATCGTTATTTGCGCTTCCTCGATGGCAAGCTGGTGGAAATAAGGGCCGAGCGCGGATGAGACGGTCTTCAGTGTTTGCCTTGCTGCTGACGCTGAGCCTGACCGGCTGCGCCACCGTGCGCACCCTGGACGCGGCCAAGCCCGATGCGCCGGTGGTATACGCCGGGACGCGGCTGGACTGGTATGCGATCAATGGCGGCTGCTGCCCGCTGGATCGTTTCGGCGCCGAGGCGCCGCGTTATCCAGGGTTGGATCTGCCGGCCAGTGCGCTGCTCGATACCCTGCTGCTGCCGCTCTCGCTGGCCACGGCGCTGGGTGTGAGCCTGGGCGTCAGCGGCGGGTTGTAGCCCGGATGCAATCCGGGAAAGGCGCTAGTGCCATGACACCGTAGGGTGCGCCGTGCGCACCGAATCTCGGCTGCAGTGGTGCGGCCTAAGGTTGTAGGCTGGGATGTCATCCGGGAAAGCCCGGTGCGCGTGGCGCACCCTACGGAAGGCTGTTCAGCAGGGTTCGGTTTCCACTTCCTGGCACACGTCGATCCACTCGGCATCGACCAGCTCGGCCATGCGCTGCGGGGCGATACGCACGGCGCTGTGGGTGGCGCCGGCGGCTGGCAGCACTTCGTTAAAGGCCAGCAGCGAGCGGTCGCAGTAGACGCTGAGCGGTGTGGCCAGGCCGAACGGGCAGACGCCGCCGACCGGGTGGCTGGTCAGCTCGACAACGGTTTGTGCATCGAGCATGCGCGCCTTGGCGCCGAAGCATTCCTTCATCTTGCGGTTGTCGATACGGGCGTCACCGCGGGCGACGATCAGCACGTCGCGTTCGGCGATGCGAAAGGCCAGGGTCTTGGCGATCTGTCCCGGCGATACGCCATGCGCTTCGGCTGCCAGCGCCACGGTGGCGGTGCTGGACTGCAGTTCGATGATCGCGATATCGGGCGCCTTGGCGGCGAAGAAGGCGCGTACAGAGGCCAGGCTCATGAAACGATCCCCCAGGGCTGTCGAGGTGGGCATGGCACGACGGCCAGTCTCTCGCTGGCCAAGCGCAGCCCCCTTCCTGGGGTGCTGGTGTGGTCGTGACCACGGCGAAAAAACAAGCGGCCATGCTCGCGCTGCATGAACGGCGCGTCAAGGCCTGATGGCGTCAGTTTGCCAGCAGATGTGCTGTTTTTACCGCCTCAACGAGCCCGTAGCGACCTTTTTCGTCTCGCGTTACCCGTCCCATGGCCACTTGCGGGTCATGGGTGAACACCAGCCGGCCGTCACGGGAAAACAGGTCGCCGAGAAGTGCTTGCTTTTCCTCGATCAGGCCTTCGGGGAAGCGGTCATAACCCATGGTGATCGGTAGATGGACCCAGGGCGCGCCGGGAATCAGGTCACCGGGAAACACCACCGGTCCGCCCGGCATGGCTATTTCCGGCAGCAGTTGGCCCGGCGTGTGGCCGTCGCTCCAGTGCAGGCGCCAGTCGGGGCCGAGCAATTCGCAGTACTCGGTTTCGTCGATCAGGTGCAGGCGGGCGCTGTTTTCCAGGAGGTCGAGCAGTTCCGGAATATAGGAGGCCTTATCCCGGGCGTGTGGGTTGCAGGCACGCTGCCACTGGCGTCGGCCTGTGATGAAGCGCGCGTTGGGGAACAGCAATCGCGCGGGCTGACCCTCTTGCCAGGAGGCTAGCAGGCCGCCGGCATGGTCGAAGTGCAGGTGGGTGAGCACCAGGATGTCGATGTCGGCGTCAGTCAAGCCCACGGCCGCCAGGCTGTCGAGCAACACGTGGCGATCTTCCTGCACGCCAAAGCGCTGCTTGAGTTCGGGGCTAAAGAAGGCACCGATGCCGGTTTCGATGAGGATGTTGCGCTCGTCCTCCTGCACCAGCAGGGCACGGCAGCCGAGGTCGATGCGGTTCAGTTCGTCGGCCGGCATCCAACGTTGCCAGAGAGCCTTGGGCGCGTTGCCGAACATGGCGCCGCCGTCGAGTTTCTGGCTGTTGCCGGTGAGGGTGGTCAGGGTTCGCATGGGTGTTCTCTTGTTCTTGTCTGGGATTGCGTGTTGGATCGGTGAAGCGTGATCCACCCAGGGTGGATCACGCTTTCTACATCCACCGGCTCGTTTGTTCCAGGCTAGCGTTCTATGGCCAGCGCCACGCCCTGGCCACCGCCGATGCACAGGGTAGCCAGGCCACGGCGGGCATCGCGGCGCTGCATCTCGTGGATCAGGCTGACCAGGATGCGGCAGCCGGAGGCGCCGATGGGGTGGCCGAGGGCGATGGCACCGCCGTTGACGTTGACCTTGGCGCTGTCCCAATGCAGCTCGCGGCCGACGGCGATGGCCTGGGCGGCGAAGGCTTCGTTGGCCTCGATCAGGTCGAGCTGTTCCAGGCTCCAACCTGCCCGCTCCAGTGCCTTGCAACTGGCGAATACCGGGCCAATGCCCATCACCGCCGGGTCGACCCCGGCGCTGGCGTGGGCGGCAATGCGCGCCAGCACCGGCAGTTGCAGTTCATCGGCCTTCTCGGCGCTCATCAGCAGTACGGCAGCGGCGCCGTCGTTGAGCGTCGAGGCGTTGCCGGCGGTCACCGTGCCGTCGTTCTTGAAGGCCGGGCGCAGCTTGCCGAGGCTGTCCAGGCTGGTGCCGGCGCGCGGCTGTTCGTCCTGGGCAAAACGCAGCGGTTCGGCGCCGCGTTGGGGGATTTCCACGGGGACGATCTCGCTGGCAAAACGGCCGGACTCGATGGCTGCCTGGGTGCGCTGCTGCGAGCGCAGGGCGAAGGCATCCTGTTCGGCGCGCGTGACGCCGTACTGCTCGGCCAGGTTCTCGGCGGTGATGCCCATGTGGTAGTTATTGAAAGCGTCCCACAGACCGTCCTGGATCATCGTGTCGACCAGCCCGGCATGGCCCATGCGCAGGCCGCTGCGGGCGCCGGGCATGACGTAGGGCGCCAGGCTCATGTTCTCCTGGCCTCCGGCGATAATGATCTCGGCATCGCCACCACGAATGGCCTGGGCACCGAGGATCACCGCCTTGAGGCCGGAGCCGCAGACCTTGTTCAGGGTCATGGCCGGCACCGTATGTGGCAGGCCGGCGAGCAGCACGCTCTGCCGTGCCGGATTCTGCCCTGAGCCCGCAGTAAGCACCTGGCCAAGAATCACTTCATCGATCTGCTCGCCTGCAATGCCTGTGCGGGTGAGGAGTTCTCGTATCACTGCCGCGCCCAGCTGCGGGGCTGGAATGCGGCTCAACGCGCCCTGGAAGCTGCCGATGGCAGTACGGCAGGCGGCGACTATCACGACTTCACGCATAAGGACTCCTCGTCGGCTGGGCAGGGCCAGCCGAGACTTGAATAAAAAAGCGCGGCGCCGAAGCGCCGCGCAACACGCTCAACCCTGCAGGGCGGGTGAAACCCGCCAGCTCGGCGGTGGCGGGTTGCACCCGCCCTACGTTCAAAATTGCTCGGCGGCCAGGCCGTAGAGCGACTGGCTACCACCACGAATGCTCGCCTCCAGGCTCAGGGTGCGTGGCAGCAGGCGGGCAAAGAAGAACTCGGCGGTGGCCTGTTTGCCGCTGTAGAAGGCGTCGTCCTCGCTCTGCTTTTCCTGTGCCACGGCGGCCATGCGCGCCCACATGTAGGCGTAGGCGACGTAGCCGAACAGGTGCAGGTACTCCACCGAGGCGGCACCGACTGAATTGGGATCGCTCTTGGCCTGCTCCAGCAGCCAGCCGCTGACCGCTTCAAGACGTTCCAGCGCTTCCACCAGGCGCTCGCCGTGAGGCGATTCGTGAGCATGGGCGAAGTCGCGCACTTCGCCGGCGAACAGGCGCAGCGCGGCGCCGCCGTTGGCCACCACCTTGCGCCCGAGCAGGTCGAGCGCCTGGATGCCGTTGGTGCCTTCGTAGATCTGCGCGATGCGCACGTCACGCACCAGCTGCTCCTGGCCCCACTCGCGGATATAGCCGTGGCCGCCGAACACTTGCTGGCCGTGCACGCAGCTCTCCAGCCCGGTGTCGGTGAAAAAGGCCTTGGCCACGGGCGTCAGCAGGGCGACCAGGGCTTCGGCGTTCTGCCGCTCATCAGCCTCCTCGGCGTACTTGGCCAGGTCGAGTTGCTGGCCGACGCAGCAGGCGAAGGCGCGACCACCCTCGTTCAGCGCTTTCATGGTCAGCAGCATGCGACGCACGTCGGCGTGGACGATGATCGGATCGGCGATCTTGTCGGGAGTCACCGGGCCCGTGGCGGCGCGGCTCTGGACGCGTTCGCGGGCGTAGCTGACGGCCGACTGGTAGGACGCCTCGGCACAACCGATGCCCTGGATGCCGATGGACAGGCGCTCGTAGTTCATCATGGTGAACATCGCCGCCAGACCCTTGTTGACCTCACCGATCAGATAGCCGGTGGCGCCGTCGAAGTTCATCACGCAGGTGGCCGAAGCCTTGATGCCCATCTTGTGCTCGATGGAGCCGCAGCTCACGGCGTTGCGCTCGCCCAGACTGCCGTCGGCATTCACCATCACCTTGGGCACCAGGAACAGCGAAATGCCCTTCGGCCCAGCCGGTGCGTCTGGCAGCTTGGCCAGCACCAGGTGGATGATGTTCTCGGTCAGATCCTGCTCACCGCCGGTGATGAAGATCTTGCTGCCGGTGACCTTGTAGCTGCCGTCGGCCTGCGGCTCGGCGCGGGTTCTGATGATGCCCAGGTCGGTGCCGGCGTGGGCCTCGGTCAGGCACATGGAGCCGGCCCAGCGGCCCTCGTACATCGGCGGCAGGTAGGTGGTTTTCAGTTCTTCGCTGGCATGGGCGTCGATGGCCAGGCAGGCGCCGGAACTCAGCGCCGAATACAGCGCGAAACTGGAGCCAGCGGCGTAGAGCATTTCCTCGAAGGCCACGGCGAGCATCTTGGGCATGCCCATGCCTCCGTACTGCGGGTTGCCGGACAGGCCGACCCAGCCGCCTTCGGTGTAGGTGGCGTAGGCCTCGCGGAAACCGGCTGGGGTGCGCACGTCGCCGTCGACCCACTGCGCGCCTTCCTCGTCGCCGCTGCGGTTGAGCGGGGCGATCAGGCTGCCGGTGACCTTGGCGGCTTCTTCGAGGATGGCGTCGGCGGTGTCGGCATCGACGGTTTCCGCCAGGGCCGGCAGACGTGCCCACAGGCTCGGCGCCTGGAAGACTTCATGGAGGACGAAGCGCATATCGCGCAGCGGGGCGTTGAACTCGGGCATGGTGCAACCTCGACAGCAGTGGCGCCGCGACGAGCGCGGCGCGTGTGGAACGAAATCCGTCAGTCGGCTTCCGCCGGACTTTGCGGCTTATCCTTGACGCTGGTGAATTTAAGCAGATGGGTACGTTCGACCAGGATGTACAGAGCCGCGCCCGCAGCCAGGCCCCAGCCCGCGCCGTAGACGGCGAGCACCACACCCATGGTGCCGGCGATGCCGCGCTCGGTGTTGTTGTTGAGTTGCTCGAAGCCGACCATCAGGCAGATGTAGCCGGTGAGGATCAGCGTCAGCGACAGGGCGATCGGCAGCACCGGCTGGAAGAAACTGACCAGCGGCAGCATGAACAGCGCGGCGAAGCCGGTGATCCAGAACGTGCCAGCGCCGCTGTAGATCGAATCCATCGCCTTGCGTCCGTATTTGTAGCGTTCGGCCATGGTTGCCGCCACCGCCGTCCACAGCGGACCGGCCAGGCCCGGGTAGGGTGCGAAGAAGGCATGCAGGGCGTTGCGGATGGCGGTCACCAGATGCACGCGGTCGACGTTGTTTTCGATCACCTCGTCGGTGCGCAGTTCATCGGCGCGTTGCATCAGCGACTGACCAACGATGATGTCGCCGAAGGCGATCACATAGGCGATCACCGCCGTGGGCACGGCCAGCAGGAACACGTCCAGGCCGGGGAAGCCGACGCTGAACGGCAGGTAGTTCCACATCTCGGTGAAGGCCGGCGCGGTGATGCCCCATTTCACGTCCGGCATCTTGTACTCACCCACGCCGATGCCGATGAAAATGGCGATCAGCATGCCTGGCACCATGCCGTAGTTGACGATCTTGCGCGCCATCGGCACACGCTCGGTCAGGCCCTTGAACGACACGGAGAACATCAGGTACAGGCAGATCAGGCTACCCAGCACCAGGGAGATCGGCGTGTTGGCCAGGCGGCCCCCGGCGCTGATCTCGCCCATCAGTGCGGCGATGCCGGCGCCGATGATGATGCCGCCCTTCATCGAGTTGGGGATCAGCCGCACCAAGGCGCTGCCCAGACGCGTGACGCCGAGCACGAGGAAAATCACGAACACCAGGAACTGCAGGGCGAACAGCGCCTGGATGGCCTGCGGGCCCGGCTCGAAGTCGCCGAGAAACAGCAGCACCACGGGGATGCCAGGGGTGATCCAGCCGGGTACGAAGGGCACTCCGAGCAGCGCTGGCAGCATGAAGCCGATGCCACACACCACCACATAGGCCAGGGCCACGTCATAGGGCAGGCCGAGGTATTTCTCCAGCAGCGGGATCATCGCCAGGCTGACCACGAACATGATCAGCGCTTGCAGCATTTCCGCCGTTTCCCAGCGGTAATGCACGAAGGGCAGACGCACCTTGAACGGCCCGAGGGGCCAGTGTGGTTGTTCGTCGCCGTCACGGCGCTTGAAAATTTGCATGAGGGTTCTCCGTCGGCCGCCAGGGCCGGTTCTTGTTGTTGTGCAAACGGTTCATTCACCCCTCTCCCACCGGGAGAGGGGCCGGGGGTGAGGGTCGCTTCTACAGCGCCTTGGCCATATCGCGCAGGACGAACTTCTGGATCTTGCCGGTGCTGGTCTTGGGCAACTGGGTGAAGACCACGGTCTTGGGCACCTTGAAGCCGGCCATGTGGTCGCGGCAGAAGCTCATGATCTCGCTGTCGCTGGCTTGCTGACCGGTCTTCAGGGTGATGAAGGCGCAGGGCGTCTCGCCCCATTTCTCGTCCGGGCGCGCCACCACGGCCGCCTCCAGCACGGCGGGGTGGCGATAGAGCACGCCCTCGATTTCGATGGTGGAGATGTTCTCGCCGCCGGAGATGATGATGTCCTTGAGGCGGTCGCGGATTTCCACGTAGCCGTCGGCATGGCACACGCCCAGGTCGCCGGTGTGGAACCAGCCGCCCTCGAAGGCCTCGGCGGTGGCGCTGGGGTTCTTCAGGTAACCCTTCATCACGGTGTTGCCGCGCATGAAGATCTCGCCGATGGTCTGGCCATCGCGCGGCACCGGCTCCAGGGTTTTCGGGTCGGCGACCATCACCCCTTCCAGGGTCGGGTAGCGCACGCCCTGGCGCGCCTTGATGGTGGCGCGCTCTTCCAGCGGCAGTTCATCCCATTCGGCGTGCCAGGCGCACAGCGTGACCGGGCCGTAGACTTCGGTGAGACCATAGACGTGGGTCACGGTGATGCCCATCTCTTCCACCGCACCGATCACCTTGGCCGGTGGTGCGGCGCCAGCCACCATGGCCTTGACCGGATGATCGATGGCGGCCTTGGCTTCGGGCGGCATGTTGACCAGGGCATTGAGCACGATGGGCGCGCCGCACAGGTGAGTAACCTGCTCGTCGCGGATCAGAGTGAGGATCTTCGCCGGGTCGACGCGGCGCAGGAACACATGCACGCCGGCCAGGGCGGTGATGGTCCAGGGGTAGCACCAGCCGTTGCAGTGGAACATCGGCAAGGTCCACAGATAGACCGGGTGGTTGCCCATGGCCCAGGTCATCTGGTTGCCCATGGCGTTGAGGAAGGCGCCACGGTGGTGATAGACCACGCCTTTCGGGTTACCGGTAGTGCCGGAGGTGTAGTTGAGGCTGATGGCCTGCCACTCGTCCGCCGGCCACTGCCAGGCGAACTCGGGGTCGCCTTCGGCGAGGAAGGCCTCGTAGTCCAGATCGCTGACTGCCTGGCCTTCGCCGTACTCAGGGTCGTCGACATCGATTACCAGAGGCGGGTGGTCGAGCATGCCGATGGCGGCGTGGATCACGTCATGGAACTCGCGGTCGGCGATCACCACCCTGGCCTCGCCATGCTGCAGCATGAAGGAGATGGCCTCTGCATCCAGACGTACGTTGAGGGTGTTGAGCACTGCGCCGATCATCGGCACGCCGAAATGCGCTTCGAGCATGGCCGGGATGTTCGGCAACATCACCGCCACCGTATCGCCCTTGCCGATGCCTCGGCCGGCCAGCGCCGAGGCCAGGCGCCGGCAGCGCGCGTAGGTTTCGGCCCAGTTACGCCGAATCGAGCCATGCACCACTGCCGGGTAGTGTGGGTATATCGCCGCAGTGCGTTCGATGAAGCTCAGGGGGCTGAGGGCGACATGGTTGACGGCGGCGCGGCCGAGGCCCTGCTCGTAGATCGACATGGCGAATACACCTTTGGCTGATTGTTAGCTCTGGTTATTCCGGTAATGATGAAGGTATTACCGAAGTTTTCTGACGGTTATTTATAGTTTATTTCTATTTTTTATGGAAGTTGCACCAAGGTTTTATAGAATAATTACTATATGAGTCTTTCGAGTGATCAAGCGGCCGTGCCGCTGCAGGCCTGGCTGCGCATCCAGCGTGAAGCGCCATCCCTCAACGAGCGGGCGGCGGCCTTGCGCCGCGCCGTGCTGGGTTGTCCACAGGTGCGCCAGGCCTGGTACCTGACCTGGCAGCCGGCCAGTCGTACCTATGCCCAGGACGATGATGGGCCGCGCCTGCCTCCGGGGCAGGGGGATCCGCTGGCTGCCAGCGATCAGGCTTTGTTCGAGGTGCTGACGACACAGCCCTGCCTGAGCCTGGAGACTTTGCGTCAGATGCCGTGCTGGCTGGCCGGGCGACTGCGCCGCGCCGCGATTCATCACGGCCAGGCGCTGGTGCTGAGCCTGAAGGAGGGTGGTGCCGGTCTGTTGCTGCTGCAGGTGGACGAAGACGCCGGTCTGCAATGGCTGCCCTGGCTGCGCGAGCTGCTGGCGCAACTGATCGCGCTGTCCGGCGGTATGGCGCGCAGCGCGCCGCTGCTGTCGGCAGATCCGCAGCCGGCGCTGCTGCTCGACGAACAGGCGCGCCCGCTGGAGTTCAACCACGCGTTGCTGACGCTGCTAGGCGAGCGCGCGTTGGCGCTGGTGGGCGCGCTGTTGCCGGTGAATCATGTGCCGCTGGTGCGTGCCTGTCTGGAGCAGGCCCGTGCCATCGAGGCGGTGGAGGCGCAGGACGGCGAGCGCATCCTGATCTGGAGCTTCATCCCCGACCTCGCCGAACGTCGCGTGCTGGCACGCTGCCGCGAAGCGACCCAGGAAATTCGCGAGCAGCGCGAAGCTGCGCGCGCACGCAGGTTGTATCGGTTGATCACCGAGAACACCACCGACCTGATTTCCCGGCATACGCCGGACGGCGTGTTTCTCGATGCCACGCCTGCAAGCTGGACGTTGCTCGGCTACTGGCCGGAAGAGTTGCGCGGCATGGCGGTCGACGGCCTGCTGCATCCACAGGACCAACTGCAGCAGGCCAAGCAGGCGCGCGAGGCGCTGGAGCAGGACGGTTATCACACCATGACCTACCGCATCTGCCACCGCGACGGCCACTACCTGTGGTTCGAGACCGCCAGTCGTGCCATCCGCGAGACCTACACCGGCGCGGTGGTGGAGGTGGTCAGCGTTTCGCGCGATATCACCGCGCGTATCCATGCCGAAGAGAACAAGCGGCGCCTGGAGGACGAACTGGCACACACCACGCGTTTGATCACCCTGGGCGAGCTGGCGTCGGGCATCGCCCATGAGATCAACCAGCCACTGGCAGCGGTGGTCAACTACGCCAGCGCCAGTCAGCGCTACCTGCAGGGTGTTGGTGGAGACCCGGTGGGGGTCGACAAGGTGGCGCAGGGGCTAGCGCGAATCACTGAACATGCCAATCACGCCTCGGCGGTGATCAAGCGTCTGCGCGCCTTCCTGCGCAAAGGCCAGCGGCGCATGCAGGCGCTGAACCTGGCCGAGGTGGCACGCGAGGCCGTGCGTTTGTGCAACTGGGAGGCGGGCGCAGCACAGGTGGCGGTCAGCGACGCCTTGCCGGACAATCTGCCGCTGGTATTCGCCGACCGTGTATTGCTCGAGCAGGTGTTGCTGAACCTGCTGCGCAATGCCATCGAGGCGAATCGCGACCAGCATCCAGGCAGCGCATCGCAGATACGCCTGGAGGCTCGTGAAGGCAACGGCAGCCTGACGATCAGGGTTATCGACCAGGGACCGGGCGCCAGCGACGAGCAACTGGGCAAGCTGTTCACGCCGTTCTACACCAGCAAGGCGGACGGCCTGGGGCTGGGTCTGTCCATGAGTCGCAGTATCATCGAGGGTTTTGGTGGGGCGCTGGAGGCATTGCCTGCCGAGGGTGGCGGGTTGTGCCTGGAGTGTCGTTTGCCGCTGGGCAGAGAGGATTAGGTTGATCTGTAGGAGCCGGCTTGCCGGTGATCAGGACTCGTGGCGCGACGCGAATCGGCGGACTGTTCGCTGGCGCTCCTGAATCTGCCCTACGAGCGGCCGAGTCACTGATAACAACAAGAGGAGCTGCATAGGGATGCAACAACTGGTTTATGTGGTCGATGACGACCAGGGCATGCTCGACTCGACCCTCTGGCTGCTGGAATCGGTAGGCCTAAAGGGCTTGCCGTTCACCAGCGGTCGCGCCTTTCTCGAGGCCTGCGATGCGCTGGCCAATGCCTGCGTGCTGCTCGATGTGCGTATGCCGGGTATGGGCGGCCTGAACGTGCAGGAGGAGATGCGTGCGCGCGGCATCGACCTGCCGATCATCTTCGTCAGCGGCCATGCCGACGTACCCATAGTCGTGCGCGCGTTCAAGGCCGGCGCGGTGGATTTCATCGAAAAGCCCTACAACGAGCAATTGCTGCTCGACAGTGTGCAGCAGGCGCTGGAGCGTCGTGCGCCTCCGGTCCGGCTGGATCCGCGTCTGGCCGACGTACAGGCACGGCTCGATCAACTTACCCCGCGTGAGCGTGACGTGCTGTTGCCACTGGTGCGCGGCTACACCAACCGTGAAGTGGCCGAGCAGCTCGATATCAGCGTGAAAACCGTCGACCTCTATCGCTCACGGGTGATGAAGCGCATGCAGGCCGAAAGCCTGCCGGAACTGGTGGGCATGGCCATCGCCGCCGGTCTGGTGGACAGCCTGGCGTTGCGTAAGCCGGCGCGCGCCTGAGCCTTCAGGCTGTGCCCGGGTGCAGGTCGAGGGTGGTTCGGCCATAAGTACCGATCTGTTCGACCGGCTGCGGGACGCCATACAAGTAACCCTGGAAGTAGCGGCAGCCCAGACGTAACAGCGCATCGCGCTGTGCCTGGCTCTCCACGCCTTCGGCGATGACGCGCAACTCCAGCGCCTGACCCAGGGCGAGAATGGTCCGCACGATGGCGGTATCGCTGGCGTTGTCGAGCAGGTCGCGAACGAAGCTGCGGTCGATCTTCAACTGGTCGAGTGGTAGACGCTTCAGGTAGCTGAGCGATGAGTAGCCGGTGCCGAAGTCATCCAGCGAGAAGCGCACGCCATGGGCTCTGAGCTGGACCATCTTGTTGATAAGCGCTTCGATATCCTGGACCAGCTGACTTTCGGTCAGCTCCAGCTCCAGCCTGTGCGGGTTGGCTCCGGTCTCCTGCAGTGCAGCGAGTACGTCGGTGACGAAGTCCGGATGATGGAACTGGCGGGCGCTGACGTTGATCGCCACGGTCAGCGCCGCGCGCTCCGGGTCATTGGCCCATGAGGCTATTTGCTGGCAGGCCGTGTGCAGAATCCAGCGGCCTATGGGCAGGATCAGCCCGGTGCTTTCCGCCAGCGGGATGAACTCGCCAGGCGGTACCAGACCGCGCTGCGGGTGCTGCCAGCGTACCAGCGCCTCGGCGCCGAGCAGCTCCCCCCGTTCATCTACCTGCGGCTGGTAGTGCAGAAGCAGCTGAGCCTCGCTCAGGGCGTGACGCAACTCGTGCTCCAGGGTAGCGCGGGCCGCCAGTGCCTGCTGCATGCGCGGGTCGAAGAAGCACAGGGTATTGCGCCCGGCGGCCTTGGCTTCATACATCGCCAGGTCGGCGTGCTTGAGCAGCTCCTCGGGCTTGTCGTGCGGTTGCGAGAACAATGCGACACCAATGCTGGCGCTACCGCTGTGGCTATAGCCGGGCAGCTCGAACGGGGTGGCCAGAGCGCGCAGCAGTTTTTCTGCGACATGCTCGATGGCGGCGATGGCTGCCTGAGGTTCGGGGTCGAGGTTCTCCAGAGTCAGTACGAACTCATCACCGCCGAGTCGCGCCAGGCTGTCTTCGAGGCGCACTTGATTGAGCAGACGGTCGCTGACCTGTTGCAGCAGCAGGTCGCCCATGTCGTGGCCGAGGGTGTCATTGAGCTGCTTGAAATTGTCCAGATCGATGAACAGCAGCGCGCCCTCACGTCGACTGCGTGCGCTGCGGGCCAGGGCGAACTGCAGGTGTTCGAGCAGCAGGCGGCGATTGGGCAGGCCGGTGAGCGCGTCGTAATAGGCGAGCTGATGGATCTGTTCGAGGTTCTTCTTGTGCTCGGTGATGTCGGTGGAAATGCCGCACAGGGCGTAGATCTTGCCATCGGCCGTACGCAGCGGCAGCTTCACCGAAAAGTAGGTGCGCTCGTTACGGCTGTAGCGATCACGGTTGGTTTCCTCGCTCTCGATGCGCTCGCCAGCCAGTACGCGTCGGTCGTTGAGGCCCAGTGCTTGCGCCGTGTCACTGTCGAAGAAGTCGGTATCGCTATGGCCGATGACCTGTTCGGCGCTGCGTCCGAACAGCTCGCAGACCTTGCGATTGACGTACTGATAACGCAGTTGCGGGTCCTTGATGTAGATATGCGCCTCGACGCTGTCGAGGATGGTATTGAGGCGCGCTTCGCTGGTCTTGAGATGTCGGGTCTTGTCCGCGACCTGGCGGCGCAACAGCAGGCTACCGCCAATGGCCAACGTCAGTAGCGCGGCTAGCAGCGCCAGGCCCCACCAGAGCAGGACGGGAACGCTGCGCTGCTGAGGTGCGCCGCTCCAGCGTTGCAGCACCTGAAAGTAGATAGAGCCAGGCGCTGATTGCCAGTTTTGCAGGTGCTGGTCGATGGCGCTGAGCAGCTCGCCGTTGGCACCCTTGCGCGTGGCATAGAACAACTGTGCGGGTTGGAACATGATCGGTGTCGCGCTCAGGCGGTAGTTGGCGGCGTGATAGTCACCGAACAGCTGATTGGCCACCACCGCATCGGCCTGTTCGGCAAGCACCATGGCAAAGCCCTGACTCAGGTCGCTGAGCGGAATCATCTGCGCCTGCAGGCCGAAGCTGTCGAGCAGGCTCTGCAGATACTGGTATTGAATCGACCCCTCCAGGGCGGCGATACGCAGGTCGCGTAGGTCGAGCACGCTCTGCAGATGCAGCTCTTCGTGGCTGTACAACTGTGACCAACTGAATAGCGAAGGCACCTGGTGGAAGTCCATCAGTTGTGCGCGTTCTTCGCTGAAGGCGACGTCCGGCAGCAGATCGATCTCGCCGTCCTGCAGCATCTGCAGACATTGCTGCCAGGCGCAGGGCACTGTCTGCAGATGCCAGCGCTCCTCGTTGGCAATGGCCTGCAGCAGTTCACCGAGAATGCCCGATGGCTGTGCGTTGGCATCGGCAAAGATCTTTGGCTCGTTGGCGTAGACACCGACCCTGACCGTGCGTGTCTCTGCGGCAATGTTCCAGGCGCAGCCCAGCAGGCACAGGCACAGCAGCAGGTGAACGAGGCGGGGTGAAGAGAGCGGCTTCATGCGCGGGTCGACTTCCATTGGCAAAGTTCCAGCAACCTGTTCTGCAGTATGGCCGCCTATGCCGAGTATGCGAGCTCAGGACGGTGCTCAGTCGGCCCAGCCGCAATAGACGTGGGTCATGGGCCTGGGCCCCTTCAGGTAACCGGTATCCAGCTGGCGGATATGAAAACCACCGGCGGTAATCAGCGCGGGTATGTCGCGGTCCAGGTGGCAGCCGCCGGCCAGCGGCTTCCACAGTGGGGTGAGGCGTTTTTGCCAGCGCACCACAGAGAGATCCGGCGCCAGGCCGTGTTCGCAGAACAACAGACGGCCGCCGGGTTTGAGCACCCGGCGCATTTCGCCCAGGGCGGCGACCGCATCGGGGATGGTGCACAGAGTGAAGGTACAGACGATATCGTCGAAGCTGGCGTCCTCAGCCTGAATCTGGCCCAGCTCCAGGGCGATCATTTCCACCGGCATCTGGCAGCGCGCGGCGCGGTCGCGAGCCAGGCGCTGCATGTCGGCGGACGGGTCGACGCCGACGACTACCTCGACGCGCTGCGGATCGTAGAAACTGAGGTTGAGGCCGCTGCCGATGCCGATTTCCAGCACCCGTCCCTTGGCCAGCGGTACGACCTGCGAGCGTGCCTTCATGACCGCGCCCATGCCGCAGGCGAAATCGATCAGATACGGCAGCACATGGCGGTCATAGAGCCCCATGGTTCAGGCTTCGTCTTGCTCGACGTCGTCATCGTTGTCGCCGCGATAGGCAGCGAAGCATTTGAGGCTGTGGCTAGCCTCGTTGCCTTCGATGAGCCAGCTGTCGTCCGCTTCGCTGTACCGCGCAGCCTGCACCGACGCCAGGGAAAACTTCCACAGGCGGCGTTCGCGGCCATCGATGCAGTGCACCTGCAGCAGGGGTTTGGCAGAGCTGTCGCTGCCCGCCGTGCCGGCGCTGATCTGCGCCAGCAATTCGGTGTCGATGTCGAACTGCCAGGCATACAGACCATCGATCTCCAGCATGTCGGCGTCCTGCAGGGCCTCGATCAGGCTTGTCGGTTTCATCGCATCACCCACGGCATCAGCGCCCCAGGCGGCGCAGGTCGGAAGACTCTATCACGCGCACGCCGTCTTCCTCTTCCAGAGCCAGGCGCCACAATGCACGGGCAAGGGCGCAGGCGTCGATGCCGCGGTACTTGCCCGGCAGCCAGCGCAGGAGCGGCGCCGCCAGGCGCTCGCCGAGACGAAATTCGTGCCGCGCACCGAGCAGCAGCGACGGGCGGGCGATGGTCAGTTGCGGCCAGTCCATGGCCTTCAGCGCCGCTTCGGTCTCGCCCTTGACGCGGTTGTAGAACACCTTTGATCCGGGGTTGGCGCCCAGGGCGCTGATCACCACCAGATGCCGTGCGCCCAGCTCGCGAGCGCGGCGAGCGAAGGCCAGCACCAGGTCATGGTCGACGGCGCGGAAGGCTTCCTGCGAGCCGGCCTGCTTGAGGGTGCTGCCCAGGCAGCAGAAAGCGGTATCGACCTGGCCGGACAACTGCGGCAGCAGCGCTTGCAGGTCGCCCACCGGGTTTTCCAGATGAGGGTGCGTGGCCAGCGGCCGGCGGGTAGGCGCCAGCACGCGGGCGACCGTCGGCTCGCTTAGGAGGCGGTCGAGCAGGTGTTCACCGGTGAGTCCGGTGGCACCAGCGAGAAGGATGTGCTGCGGGGTCAGGTACATGCAATTGTCTCTTGTCCATTACAGTTCAGCTTAACAGGCTGTTGAAAAACTACCTCGGCTTTGGCCTCCTGCGTCGCTCTACCTTCTGCATCCATGCGTCGTCTACGATTTTCAACGGCCTGTCAGTCCTTTGCAGGGCCGCTGGCCACGGCGCTGAGCGCTCGCTCGGCCTGGCTCTGGCGCAGGTTACGCCAGTGCTGGAGTACGCCGCGTGGTGCCCAGATCTGCGGTTCGGAAGGTTCGAAGCCGTCGCTCTGCTCACGCTCGGCGACGCGTTCCTTGGCCAGCTCGAAGGCACGCTCGAGGTTGTCGGTCTCGCCCAACGCCTCGGCGAACAGGGCACGCCCGAAGTAGGTGAAGTCGTTTTCCTCGCTGCAGCCGAAGGACACCCGATCGGCGCGTGCGGCGGTCATCACCAGAGTCTTCTCGTCTTTCAGTAGCGGGATGAAACCGCCGGAATAGCAGGCAGAGATCACTACCACCTTGTTGCGCTGCTTGAGCGGAGCAAGCAGAGCGGCCAGCTCGCTGGCGGGCAGGTCGGCCAGCTGCAGGCGTGGCTGGTCGAGATTGAGCTCGTGACGGCGCGAGCCGTGACTGGTCAAGTAGATGAAAATCAGGTCTTCTTCGCCGCTGCGCTTGGCCAGGGCCTGAACCGCGCGGGTGAGATTCTCGCGGGTGGCCAGCGGGCGGTCGGCGAGATGGTCGCGATGGTTGATCAGGCTGATGCTGCCATAGGCACCGAAGCGCTCGCGCATCAGCCGGCTGACGTAGTCGGCTTCGCGCATGAATACGCTTTGCTTGCCGTCGCCGGCCAGAGTCAGCGCATACAGTTCGCGCGCCGAGGTTGAGGCTGGGATCGCGGCGATGGCTTGATCGAGCAGTTGCCCTTGCTGCAGCAGACCCAGTTCGAGGCTGTCGGGCAGCACCTGGCCCTGTTCGTCACGCACCAGGCGGCCGCGTTGCCAGGTGCCGGACTGGCGGCTGCCATCGGCCAGGGTCAGGGTGCCTTCGCCGCTGTACTCGCCACCCGAGAAATGTCCGCGGTAGGCGCTGCCATCGGTCAGGGTGAGCAGGCCTTCGCCTTCGTATTGCCAGTCGGTGAATTCGCCGAGGTAGCGGGTGCCGGCGCCGTCGGTGTATTCACCGGGGCCCTGCATCACGCCCTCGATGAACTCCCCGGCCCAGGTTTCGCCGCTGGCGCTCTGGTAGCGACCCTTGCCGTGGAATTCGTCATTCTGGAAACCGCCGCTGTAGTTATCGCCATCGGCATTGTGGTAACTGCCCTGGCCACTGAGCAGGCCCTGGGCGAACACGCCGCTGTACTGGTTGCCATAGGCATCGCTGCGCACGCCCTGGCCTTCTGGCTGACCCTTGACGAACTGGCCCTGGAAGCTGCTGCCATCGGCCATCTCCAGTTTGCCCAGGCCATGGAAGCGGTCGTTGAGAAATTCGCCCTGGTAGCGTTGGCCGCCTTGTTCGAGCAGGCCTGCGCCACTGAAACGGTTGCGTTCGAAACCGCCCTGATAGCGACTGCCATCGCTGTAGGTCAGGGTGCCCTGGCCATGGAACATGCCTTGGTGGAATTCCCCCAGGTAGTGTTCGCCGCCAGGACCTTGCCATTCGCCGCTACCTTCGAGCATGCCGTCCTTGAAGTGACCGACGAACCAGCTGCCGTTGCGGTAGTCCAGGCGCCCCGGACCTTGCAATAGCCCATCGACTATCTCGCCGCGATACTGCCCACCGTCCGGCAGCGTAGCATTGGCCGGCAGCAGCGGGCGCGCTTCCTCGCAACCGGCGAGCAGCAGGGACAGACAAAGAGGCAGTAAGCGCAGGGCAAGGGGATTCATGACGGACGTCCAGGTCGGTGCTTTGTCCGCAGTATGCCGCAAGCCTGGACGCTTGCGTTGCCGAATCGCACGCTTTGCTGATGCGAGAACGCTCCCGCCCCGGCGGCGGCTGCTGCCGGAAACGGGAGCAGTCAGGGTCAGACGAAGCAGAGGGTCAAGGGTTCGGCAATATAGGCCGGCTTTTCCTGGCCTTCTATCTCCAGTACGGCGCGGGCCTTGAGCAGCCACTGGCCGGGGTTCTTCTCGGTGGCGTCGGTCAGGGTCACCGTCAGGCGCACTTTGGAGTCAACCTTGACCGGTTGGATGAAACGCACGCTGTCGAGGCCGTAATTCACAGCCATTTTCAGGCCCTGAGGCATGATCATGATGCCTTCCATCAGCATCGGTACCAGCGACAGCGAGAGGAAACCGTGGGCGATCGTGGTGCCGAAGGGGGTCAGCTTGGCCTTTTCCGGGTCGACGTGGATGAACTGGTGGTCGCCGGTGCACTCGGCGAACTGGTTGATGCGCTGCTGGTCGATGGTCAGCCACTCGGACTTGCCGAGTTCCTTGCCAACATGATCCTTGAGCTCTGCTACGGGTACGAACGGCATAGTTCCTCCTTGAGGACGCGGGTGTTTTTCTTGTGTGCGTGGAACCGTTGCGGCCTAGATCATCACGGGGCCGGCAGCGGGTCAAGCCTGCCTTGGCGTAATGAATGACGCGGCATAGGCCAGCCCGACGAAGCAATACAGGGGCCAGCGAGGGGGCATCGCGCCTATAATGGCCGACATGCCTCAATAGATGCCCGGAATCCCCTCTGGTAGGTCGCTGAAAAACTACCTACGTTGCCATTGCTGCGTTAAAAACAGGCTCGTGCGCGAGTCCGATCAGAATGCTCATTTACAACTCGTAAACTGCGCTTCCTCGCCTGTTTTTGCCTTGCACTGACTGCCTCGCCTACGTTTTTCAGCGGCCTACTCGCGAGCGGAAACGCGGCCATCGCTCGTCTTCTGGAGACCTCAAACATGCTGCTTCGCGGCCTTTCCTGGCTGGTGCTGTGCCAGTTGCTGGGTACCGTTCTCAATGTCCTGCTGTTACCGATGCTGCCTGGCCCGATCATCGGCATGCTGCTTTTGTTCGCCTTTCTCATGCTGCGCGGCGAGGTGGGCGAGCCGCTGAGCGTCGCGTCCAGCAGCCTGCTCAAGTACCTGCCGCTGATTCTGGTACCGCCCGCCGTGGGCGTGATGGCGTACGCCAGCGACATCGCCGCCGACTTCTGGGCAGTGGTCGGTGCGTTGGTGCTGTCGCTGCTGGTGTCGCTGGCCTTCGCCGGCTGGCTGATGCAGAAACTGATCGAGCGCCAGCAGCGCCAGCAGCGCCGGGAGGACGTATGAGTCCCGATTGGCAGGGCGCCTGGCAGGCGCTGACCCATCACCCGTTGTTCGGCATCGGCATCACCCTGGGCGCTTATCAACTGGCCATGGCCGCCTACGAACGCACCCGCTGGGTATTTCTGCAGCCGGTGCTGGTATCGATGCTCACGGTGATCGGCATTCTGTTGCTGTGCGGTCTGAGTTTCGCCGAATACCGGAGCAGCGTCGCGGCGCTGACCCTGCTGCTCGGCCCGGCTACCGTGGCCCTGGCGGTGCCGCTGTATCTCAATCTGCGGCGGATTCGCCAGCTGTTCTGGCCGATCATCCTGACCCTGCTGGTCGCCGGCACCTTCGCCACCGTGCTTGGCGCGGGGCTGGCCTGGTTGTTCGGCGCCGAGCGGCTGATGCTGATGAGCATGGCGCCCAAGTCGGTGACCTCGCCGATCGCCATGCTGGTGGCCGATCAGATTGGTGGTATCGCGGCGCTGGCGGCGGTGTTCGTGATGATCACCGGAGTCATCGGTGCCATCGTCGGGCCGTCCATTCTGCGTCTGTGCAGGGTTCATCATCCGGCCGCGCAGGGCATGGCGCTGGGTATCACGGCGCACGCCGTGGGTACGGCGCGAGCACTGCAGGAGAGCGACGAATGCGGTGCTTTCGCGGCTTTGGCGATGAGCCTGATGGGGGTGATTACCGCCGTGCTGTTGCCTCTGGCGATTGCTCTGCTGCTGTGAGAGCCTGCCAGGCGATCACTGATGCCCTGGCACCACTGCGTTGATAACAGGCTGTGAAACCATGAATCTGCCGCTGTTCCCTCTCAATACCGTACTGTTTCCCGGCTGCGTGCTCGACTTGCAGATATTCGAGGCGCGCTATCTGGACATGATCAGCCGCTGCATGAAACAGGGCAGTGGCTTCGGGGTGGTGTGCATCGTCGAGGGGGATGAAGTCGGCGAAGCCGCCAGTAGTTTCTCCGCTATTGGCTGCGAGGCATTGGTGCGCGACTTTCAGCAGCGCACCAATGGTCTGCTGGGGATTCGTGTGGAAGGCGGGCGGCGTTTTCATGTCGAGCGAGCTCAGGTTATGCCTGACCAACTGACCGTCGCCGAGGTGCAGTGGCTGGAGGAGCAGGCAAACAGCCCGCTGCAGGCCGAACATGCCGATCTGGCCGCCCTGCACGTTGCCCTGGCCGAGCATCCGCTGGTGGCTGGCCTAGGCATGACGAGCGTGGTCGCCGGGCAGCAGCAGCTGGCCAATCAGCTGGCCTATCTGCTGCCACTGGAGCCGGCGCAGAAACTGCAGTTACTTCAGCTCGATGATCCCGCTCTGCGCCTGGAGCAACTGCATGTCATGCTGGAAATGCTCCAGGGCGATGCCTGAGTCGACGTGTCAATACGCATAGCGCAGCAGCGCGGTGGACAGCTGCCAGGTCGCCATGGCGCCTAGTACCGCGATACAGGCCGGCAGGACAATCCACCACAGACGCGCCGATAGCGCCGGCAGCGTTTCCTGGCGCTGACACAGCGCCAGGCTCAGGCCGCAGACGGCCGAGGCCAGCAGTGCGCCGGCGATGATGTCGCTGGGCCAGTGCACGCCCAGGTAGACCCGCGACAAGGCGATCGCCAGAGCCGGCAGGCTTGCCACTACCAGCCAGG
This sequence comes from Pseudomonas chaetocerotis, assembly GCF_015712105.2. Lineage (NCBI taxonomy): Bacteria > Pseudomonadati > Pseudomonadota > Gammaproteobacteria > Pseudomonadales > Pseudomonadaceae > Pseudomonas > Pseudomonas chaetocerotis. The sequence continues at coordinate 259,111 of NZ_JACFYX020000003.1, read as the reverse complement.
CCAGGCGCAGTCGCGCCGATTGACCGCGACCGGCCAGCACCCCCAGCACCAGGAAGAAGGCAAAGGCTGCCGAGCTATGGCCGCTGGGAAAGCTGAAAGTGGTCAGTGGCTCACTCAGTACGTCGGGGCGCGCCCGGGCAAAGCCATGCTTGAGGGTGGTGTTGCCCAGGGCCGTGATCAGTAGCGTCGAGCCGGCGAACAGCAGGTGACGCCAGCGGCGTGCCAGCAGCAACAAGGTGCACAGTACCGCTGCTGCAACCAGCTGGATATGGAAGTCGCCCAGTCGTGTGATGGTGGCGATCCAGCGATCCAGGTGCGCCTGGCGTTGTTCCTGGATCAGCGTCATCAGGCCCTGATCCAGTGCATCGAGATGCGGCCAGCCAATGACGATGGCTATCAACAGCAACAGGCTGAGGCCGCCGCCCAACAGACTGGCGCGCGGTTTTTCCGCCAGGCTGGCCTGAATGGTCAGCAGCAGGATCAAGCCAATACCGGCCAGCAGCACCGCTGCTTCGGTCCAGAAGCCTTCCGCTATCGGCAGACGCAGGGCGGCACCGGTCGCCCAGCCCGGCAACAGGTAAGCCACCGCCCAGCCGGCTGCCGCCACCAGGCTGACCAGAATGAAACGCAGCAGTGGCATGTTCAGCATACCGGCCACCATGGGCAGCATCGGCCGCAGTGGGCCAATGAAACGACCGACCAGCAGGCTGGCCACACCGTAGTGATGGAAATAGAGTTCGGCGCGCAGGATCCATTGCGGATGGTGACGCAATACCGGCAGGCGGCCGATGTTGTGCTTGAAGTGTCTGCCCAGCGAATAGGAAATCATGTCGCCACACAGCGCGCCGGCGTAGGCCAGCAGCAAGGTCTGCCACAGCGTCAGTATGCCGCTGCCGGCCAGCAGGGCAACGCTGAACAGCAGCACCACGCCGGGCAGCAGAATGCCCACCAGTGCCAGGCACTCGAGCAGGGCGATAAGGAAGATCGCCAGACCCAGCCATTGTGGGTTGCCACTCAGCCAGGTAGTCAGGGTGTCCAGCCAGGCGCTCATCGTTGTGCTCCCGAAACGCTCAATAATCGATAATCACGCCCTTCGATCTGCCCACGACGCAGGGGGTTGCGTGTGCAATGGCGGGCGTAGGCAGCATCAACGAAACGGTAGGGCAGATGTTCGTCGCGGCCCTTGGGGATACCCAGTCGTGCGCACTGGATGATCGTATGCGGTCGTTCTCCGACATCCTCGACGAACAGCTGCTGTAGGTCGAAGCGGCGCGCATCCCAGTCCGGTACCTTCAGGGCCAGCGCCTTGCACAGTAGTGTCTGTCCGGCGCACAGGCGTTCGGGCGCGCGGGGCTGGCCGAGGCTGCTCGGGTTGTTGCGTTGCATCGCCGCCAGGGCATCGGGGCCGCTGAAGGCATCGACCCAGGGATGCGCGGATTTGATCAGCACCGCGTTGCCGGGCCCTTGGGCACTGAAGTTCAGCGAATCGCCGCCACGTGCGTAGTACATATAGATGTGCCCGCCATCAGCGAACAGTGCTTTGCGCTTCTCGGTGTAGCCGAGCGATGCGTGGCTGCCCTTGTCGACCAGGTAATAGGCCTCGGTCTCGATGATCCGCGCGCTCAGCCACAGCGCGCCGACGCGATGGCGGATGACCTTGCCGAGCAACTCGCGGGCCAGCAACTGCGCGTCGCGGTCGAAGAAGGTATCGGGCAATGGCCTGGCGTCGGGCCAGGGCACGCTGAGAGTAGGTTGGACTGGTGTCATCTGTCGTATGGGCTAGGTCTCGGGCGGCGAGCATAACAACAAGAAGCTTAAAAATGCCTGAACGTTCCTGCGCCCGTCACGCCCATGTCTGCCCCTCGGCGCGTTACCCCCGCGACGTCCGGCATTGCTCGGCATTCAGTACCTGGCGGACGAGCTGCCTACCGCTTGCCAGACGCCGCTGGGCGTGGACTTGCGAGCCCGCTATAATCAGCCCCTTTTTCCAATTGCCAGACCTCCGCCGCCATGACCGAGTCCGTGCACGACTACATGACCCGCCTGGGCCAGGCCGCCCGCCAGGCCTCGCGGGTGCTCACCCGCGCCAGCACCGCGCAGAAGAATCGCGCGCTGCAGGCGGCTGCCAACGCCCTCGACGCCGCTCGCGCCGAGCTTGCCGCCGCCAACGAACTGGACTTGGCTGCCGCCCGCGCCAACGGTCTGGAGCCAGCCATGGTCGACCGCCTGGCGCTGACGCCAAAGGTGATCGACAGCATGATCGAAGGGCTGCGCCAGGTTGCGACCCTGCCTGACCCGATCGGCGAGATTCAGGGCATGCGCTACCTGCCATCCGGTATCCAGGTCGGCAAGATGCGCGTGCCGCTGGGCGTGATCGGCATCATCTACGAGTCGCGCCCGAACGTGACCATCGATGCGGCCAGCCTGTGCCTGAAGTCCGGCAACGCCACCATCCTGCGTGGTGGCTCCGAGGCCATTCATTCCAACCAGGCGATTGCCCGCTGCATCCAGAAGGGGCTGGCCGAGGCCGATTTGCCGGCGGCTGCCGTGCAGGTGGTGGAAACCACTGACCGCGCTGCGGTGGGTGAGCTGATCACCATGCCCGAATACGTCGACGTCATCGTGCCGCGCGGTGGCAAGGGTCTGATCGAGCGCATCAGCCGCGACGCCAAGGTGCCGGTGATCAAGCACCTGGATGGTGTCTGCCATGTTTATGTCGATGTCGCTGCCGATCTCGACAAGGCCATCCGCGTCTGCGACAACGCCAAGACCCAGCGCTACTCGCCGTGCAACGCCATGGAAACCCTGCTGGTGCACCAGGCCATCGCCGCGCGCGTGCTGCCGCCGCTGGCTGCCATCTACCGCGACAAGGGCGTGGAGTTGCGCGGTGATGCCGCTACTCGCGAGCTGCTCGGCAGCGCTGTGCTGCAAGCGAGCGAGGACGACTGGTTCGCCGAGTACAACGCACCGATCCTGGCGATTCGCATCGTCGATTCGCTGGATGCGGCCATCGAGCACATCAACCATTACGGCTCTCAGCACACCGACTCGATCATCACCGAGAACTTCAGCGATGCCCGGCGCTTCCTAACCGAGGTGGATTCCGCTTCGGTGATGATCAATGCCTCGACCCGCTTCGCCGATGGTTTCGAGTACGGCCTGGGTGCTGAGATCGGTATCTCCACCGACAAGCTGCACGCACGCGGCCCGGTTGGCCTGGAGGGCCTGACCAGCGAGAAGTACGTGGTCTTTGGCGATGGACACATTCGCACATAAATGAAACGGATCGGCGCCCGACGCATCGGCCTGCTCGGCGGTACCTTCAACCCGGTGCATATCGGGCATCTGCGTGCCGCACTGGAAGTGGCCGAGTTCATGGCGCTGGACGAGCTGCGGCTGATTCCCAGCGCCAGACCGCCACATCGCGACACGCCGCAGGCAACGGCCGAGCAACGGCTGGCCATGGTCGAGCTGGCAGTGGCTGACGAGATGCGGCTGACGGTTGATGACCGCGAGCTGCGCCGCGACAAACCGTCGTATACGGTCGACACGCTGGAGTCGGTGCGCGCCGAGTTGGCGGCGGACGATCAGTTGTTTCTGCTGCTCGGCTGGGACGCTTTCTGCGGCTTGCCGAGCTGGCATCGCTGGCAGGAGTTGCTCGAGCATTGCCACCTGCTGGTATTGCAACGGCCGGATGCCGACAGCGAGGCGCCCGAGGCGCTGCGCGATCTGCTGGCCGCGCGCAGTGTCAGCGACCCGCTGAGCCTGCAGGGTGCTGGCGGGCAGATCAGTTTCATCTGGCAGACTCCGCTGGCGATTTCCGCCACGCAGATTCGCCACTTGCTGGCAACCGACCGCTCGGCGCGATACCTGCTGCCGGATGCGGTACTGGCCTACATCCAGGCGCACGATCTGTACCGTGCGCCCAATGCTTGAAACGTCGCGCATGTGCGCTGGCGTCCATTACACGAGGCAAATGAGTCATTTATGAGCAAGCAGAACATGCCCAGCGAAGAGCTGGTCAAGATCGCCGTGGCGGCGCTGGAAGAGATCAAGGCGACCGACATCACCGTGATCGACGTCAAGGACAAAACCAGCATCACCGACTTCATGGTGATTGCCAGCGGTAGCTCCAGCCGTCAGGTCAAGTCGCTGGTGGAGAACGTGCTGGAAAAGGTCAAGGAACAGGGCGTGCGCCCGATCGGCAGCGAAGGTCTGGACAGCGGCGAATGGGCTCTGCTCGACCTGGGCGACATCGTCGTGCACGTGATGCTGCCTACCGCGCGCCAGTTCTATGACCTCGAACGCCTGTGGCAAGGCGCCGAGCAGAGCCGCGCTCAGCACAGCGCCGAGTAAGCGCAAACCGTGCGGATCAAATTGATCGCCGTCGGTTCGCGCATGCCGCGCTGGGTCGAGGAAGGCTGGCAGGAGTACGTCAAGCGTCTGCCTGCCGAATTACCGCTGGAACTGGTGGAAATCCCCCTCAATACCCGCGGCAAGAATGCCGACGTCGCCCGCCTGATCCGTCAGGAAGGCGAGGCCATGCTGAGCAAGGTACAACCCGGCGAACGTATCGTCACGCTGGAGGTCCATGGCAAGCCATGGAGCACCGAGCAGTTGGCCGCGGAGCTGGATCGCTGGCGTCTTGATGCGCGCAACGTCAACCTCATGGTCGGCGGCCCGGAAGGGCTGGCGCCGGAGGTCTGCGCGCGTAGCGATCAGCGCTGGTCGCTATCGCCACTGACCCTGCCGCATCCGCTGGTGCGTATCCTGCTTGGCGAGCAGATCTACCGAGCCTGGACCGTGCTGTCCGGCCATCCGTATCACAAGTGATCACCTAGTCATGCCGCAGCCGATTCGCCTCAAGGATCACGAAAAGGACGCTCGCCTGGTCAAGCGCCGGGTGCTCGTCGGCGGCGCGGTGATCATCCTGCTGACCTGCGTGCTGATCTTGCGCATGTACTATCTGCAGGTGATTCAGTACGAGCATCACAGCACCCTGGCGGAAAACAACCGCATTCACGTGCAGCCGTTGCCCCCGACCCGTGGGCTGATCTACGACCGCAATGGTGTGATCATCGCTGACAACCGGCCGAGCTTCAGCCTCACCGTGACCCGCGAGCGCGCCGGTGACTGGCGCGGCGTGCTCGATACGGTGGTCGAGGTGCTGGCGCTTTCCGAGGAAGAGCGCGCGCTGTTCGAGCGTCGGGTGCGCCAGGGCCGGCGCCCGTTCGAGCCGGTACCGATCCTGTTCGAACTGTCCGAAGAGCAGATCGCTCGCATTGCGGTCAACCAGTTCCGCCTGCCGGGCGTTGAGGTGGCTGCGCAACTGGTGCGGCACTATCCGCAGCAGGAACACTTCGCGCATTCGGTCGGCTATGTCGGGCGCATCAACGAGCAGGAGCTCAAGCGCCTGGATCCAACCGACTACGCCGGTACGCACCATATCGGCAAGACCGGTATCGAGCGTTTCTACGAGGAAGAACTGCACGGCGAAGTCGGCTACGAAGAGGTCGAGACCAATGCCCGTGGTCGCGTGCTGCGTGTGCTCAACCGCGTCGATCCGAAACCGGGCAAGGACATCGTCCTCAGTCTCGACGTGAAGTTGCAGGAGGCTGCGGAGAATGCGCTTGGCGGTCGCCGTGGGGCCGTGGTGGCCATCGATCCGAACAACGGCGAAGTGCTGGCGATGGTCAGTCAGCCGAGCTTCGACCCAAACCCTTTCGTCACCGGCATCAGCTTCAAGGCCTATGGCGAGTTGCGAGACTCCATCGACCAGCCTTTGTATAACCGGGTATTGCGCGGTCTCTATCCGCCGGGCTCGACCATCAAGCCCATGGTCGCCGTGGCGGGGCTCGATGCGGGTGTGATTACCCCCACTTCGCGGGTGTTCGACCCCGGTTTCTATCAGTTGCCCAATCACAGCCACAAGTACCGTAACTGGAACCGCAACGGTGACGGCTGGGTCGATCTGAACCTGGCCATTGCGCGTTCCAATGACACCTATTTCTACGATCTGGCGCACAAGATGGGCGTCGATCGCATGCATGACTACATGAGCCGTTTCGGCCTCGGGCAGCGCGTGGCGCTGGACATGTTCGAGGAAACCGCCGGCCTGATGCCCTCGCGTGACTGGAAGCGGGCGCGTTATCGCCAGCCGTGGTACCCGGGCGAGACGCTGATTCTTGGCATCGGACAGGGGTACATGCAGACCACGCCACTGCAGTTGGCACAGGCCACCGCGCTGATGGCCACGCGCGGCAAGTGGATTCGTCCGCACCTGGCCAAGAGCGTTGACGGCCGCCGGCCTGCGGACCCCAACCCGATCCCGGATATCGTCCTGCGCGATCCCAAGTTCTGGGACTATGGCATCCATGGCATGGAAGAGGTACTGCACGGTGCCCGCGGGACGGCGCGCAAGGTCGGTGATAGCGCCGTCTATCGCATCGCCGGCAAGAGCGGTACGGCGCAGGTGGTGGCGATCAAGCAGGGCGAGAAGTACGACCGTAACAAGATACAGGAGCGCCATCGTGACCATGCGCTGTTCGTTGGGTTCGCGCCTGCGCAGAAGCCGCAGATCGCCGTGGCGGTGATGGTCGAGAACGGTGAGTCAGGCTCTGGCGTTGCTGCACCCGTGGTAAAGCAGGTGATGGACGCCTGGCTACTGGACAAGGAAACCGGTCAGCTCAAGGCCGAGTTCGCCTTGCCCCAGACTGCCGAGGTCAGTCAGCGATGATCAGTAATTTCGACCGTACCCTGTCCGATGAGGACGTACTTCGTCGTCGCGCCAGTCTGTTGCAGCGTATGCACATTGATGGCTGGTTGCTGTTGCTGCTGCTGATTCTGGGTGCCGGCAGCCTGTTCATTCTCTATTCGGCCAGTGGCAAGAATGTCGACCTGCTGCTCAGGCAGGCATCGTCCTTCGGCCTCGGCATGGTCGCGGTGATCGTGATCGCCCAGTTCGACCCGCGCTTCATGGCGCGCTGGGTACCTCTGGCTTATGTGGCGGGCGTCGCCTTGCTGATAGCGGTGGAGGTGATGGGCCATACGGCGATGGGGGCGACGCGCTGGATCAACATCCCAGGCGTGATCCGCTTCCAGCCCTCGGAACTGATGAAAATCATCATGCCGATGACTGTCGCCTGGTACCTGTCACGGCATAACCTGCCGCCACGGTTCAAACATATCGTCGTCAGCCTGACGATGATCGGCATCCCCTTCGTGCTGATCCTGAAACAGCCGGACCTGGGCACCTCATTGCTTATTCTCGCCTCGGGCGCCTTCGTGGTGTTCATGGCTGGCCTGCAGTGGCGCTGGATCATCGGTGCCGCCGCTGCTGTTGTGCCTATCGCGGTGGGTATGTGGTACTTCGTCATGCACGACTACCAGAAGCGGCGCGTGCTGACGTTCCTCAACCCGGAAAGCGATCCGCTGGGGTCGGGCTGGAACATCATCCAGTCCAAGGCTGCTATCGGTTCCGGCGGCGTATTGGGCAAGGGCTGGCTGCTGGGTACCCAGTCGCACCTGGATTTTTTGCCGGAAAGCCACACGGACTTTATCATTGCCGTGCTCGCGGAGGAGTTCGGCCTGGTCGGCGTCTGTCTGTTGTTGCTGCTGTATCTGCTGTTGCTGGCGCGTGGCCTGGTGATTACCGCCCAGGCGCAGACGCTGTTCGGCAAGCTGCTGGCAGGGGCGCTGACCATGACCTTCTTTGTCTACGTATTCGTCAACATCGGCATGGTCAGCGGGCTGCTGCCGGTGGTTGGGGTTCCGCTGCCCTTCATTAGTTATGGCGGAACCCATCTGGTCACGCTGTTGTCAGGCTTCGGGATATTGATGGCGATCCACACTCACAGAAAGTGGATCGCTCAGGTTTGATTTTGGGGGTTTTGAGTCAATGCATTCTTTGCGTAGTTGGGCTGCTCGTACGTTCATCGGAGTCGGTGTCGCCGGCGTGCTCGGCACAAGCGTCCAGGCGCTGGCTGCCGATTACGACGGCTCGCCGCAGGTAGCCGAGTTCGTCGAGGAAATGACGCGTGACTATGGCTTCGCCAGTGAGCAACTGGTCAGCCTGTTTGCCGAGGTGGAGCGCAAGCAGGCGATTCTCGACGCCATTTCGCGTCCGGCTGAAAAGGTCAAACCCTGGAAGGACTATCGCCCGATCTTCATCACCGACAAGCGTATCGCCCAGGGTGTCGAGTTCTGGAACAAGAACCAGGCAGCGCTGGAAAAGGCCGAAGCCGAGTACGGCGTGCCGCCGCAGTTCATCGTCGCCATCATTGGCGTGGAAACGTTCTACGGCGGCAATACCGGCAGCTGGCGGGTGATGGACGCACTGTCGACCCTGGCCTTCGATTACCCGCCGCGTGCGCCGTTCTTCCGCAAGGAACTGCGTGAATTTCTGCTGCTGACCCGTGAGGAACAGGTCGACCCGATCACCCTCAAAGGCTCTTACGCGGGTGCCATGGGCCTGCCGCAGTTCATGCCGAGCAGTTTCCGTGCTTACGCCGTGGACTTCGACGGTGACGGTCATATCAACATCTGGAGCAACCCCACCGATGCCATTGGCAGTGTTGCCAGCTATTTCAAACGCCACGGCTGGCAGGCTGGCGGTCAGGTCGCCAGTCGCGTCGAAGCCAGCGGTACGCGCGTCGAGGAAGGCCTGACGCAAGGCCTGGACCCGGTGAAGAACGTAGCCGAGCTGCGCGAGCTGGGCTGGAAGAGCGGAGACAAGCTGGCCGAGGATTTACCGGTGACTGCGTTTCGTCTGCAAGGCGCGGAAGGTGACGAATACTGGTTCGGTTTGCCCAACTTCTACACCATCACCCGCTACAATCGCAGCGTGATGTATGCCATGGCGGTCAACCAACTGGCTGAACTGCTGGTCGAAACGCGGGGTAATCGATGAGTGCGTCCAAACTGCTGCCGCTGGCAGCCTGCGTAACGGCGGCGCTGTTGCTGGCGAGCTGCTCTTCCAAGCGTGCACCGCAGCCAGCAGTGACGCCCGGTCAGTCTGCCGGTATCTCTGGCCCGGAGGATTTCAACCGACCACACAGGGATGGCGCGCCCTGGTGGGACGTCGACGTTTCGAAGATTCAGGACGCCATCCCCATGCCCCATTACGGGCCGGTCAAGGCCAGCCCCTATGTGGTGTTCGGCAAGCAGTACTACCCGATTCAGGACGCCCGTCGCTACCAGGCGGTCGGTCCGGCTTCCTGGTACGGCACCAAGTTCCATGGCCAGGCCACCGCCAACGGCGAAACCTACGATCTGTACGGCATGACCGCAGCGCACAAGACATTGCCGCTGCCCAGCTATGTACGGGTGACCAACCTGGAGAACGGCAAGGTCGTGATCCTGCGGGTCAATGATCGTGGGCCGTTCTACTCGGACCGCATCATCGACCTGTCCTTCGCTGCAGCGAAGAAGCTCGGCTATGCCGAGAAAGGTACTGCGCGAGTCAAGGTAGAAGGCATTGACCCACATGAGTGGTGGGCACAGCAGGGCCGCCCGGTCCCGCTGGTACTGGCCAACAACCAGCCGGCCAAGGCTGCCGTTGCTCAGCCCGTGGTGCAGCCTGTGCCGCAGGTCGTCGAGCAGTACGCGCCGCCGCCCGCGCAGCACGCCGCTGCGGTGGTGCCCGTGCAGATCGACGCAAAAAAAAACGATTCACTCGGAGCCTCTGGCCTGTATCTCCAGGTGGGAGCCTTCGCCAATCCGGACGCTGCGGAGCTGCTCAAGTCCAAGCTGAGCCAGACCAGCAGTGTGCCGGTGTTCATCAGCTCAGTGGTGCGCGACCAGCAGATCCTGCATCGGGTCCGAATGGGGCCGATCAGCAACCAGGGCGAGGCTGAGCAGCTGCAGAGCAGCGTGCGCCTGGCCAACCTGGGGCAGCCTACGCTGGTGCGCGCTGACTGATGGCAACTTAACCGGCTTTTGCCGGACTAAATCCGAGGCTCGCCTTGATAGCGAGTCGAAAGATGGCTCTTCGGGGCCGTACAACCCAAGCAATGATTTTTCGAGAGACGGATGAACATCACCAGCTTCGTGCAACGTGCTTCACTGGTACTGACCCTTCTGGCCGCGCCACTCGCAATGGCCAACCAGCAGGTGGTGCCTGCGGCGCCGCAACTGGCCGCCAAATCCTACGTTCTGATGGATGCCGCCAGCGGCAATATCCTGGTCGAGAACAATGGCGACGAGCGCCTGCCGCCCGCCAGCCTGACCAAGCTGATGACTGCCTACATCGCTACCCTGGAAATCCGAAACGGCAAGATCGGCGAGCAGGATCTGGTAACCATCAGCGAGCATGCCTGGCGCACCGGTGGTGCCGCCTCCGGTGGCTCCACCATGTTCCTGCCACTGAACAGCCAGGCGACGGTCGACGACCTGTTGCACGGCATCATCATCCAGTCCGGCAACGACGCCAGCATCGCCATTGCCGAGTACATCGCCGGTAGCGAAGATGCCTTTGCTGACATGATGAACGCCACCGCCCAGCGCCTCGGCATGAAGAACAGCCACTTCGTGAACGCCACCGGCCTGCCGCATCCCGAGCAATACTCCAGCGCCCATGACATGGCCATTCTGGCCCGCGCGATCATCAATGAGGACGCCGAGCATTACGCGATCTACTCGCAGAAGGAGTTCCTCTGGAACAACATCAAACAGCCCAACCGCAACCTGCTGCTGTGGCGTGACCGCACTGTCGACGGTCTGAAGACCGGCCACACCCAGGAGGCAGGCTTCTGCCTGGTGGCTTCGGCCGTGCGTGATGGCGCGCGCATGATCACCTCGGTATTCGGCACCGACAGCGAGCAGGCTCGCGCAGCGGAAACCCAGAAGCTGCTGACCTACGGCTTCCGTTTCTTCGAAAGCCGTACCTTCTACCAGAAGGGCGCAGAACTGGCGCAGGCCACCGTCTGGAAAGGTGCTGCTAATCAGGTCAAGGCTGGCCTGGCTGAAGACCTGACCATGACCTTGCCCAAGGGGCAGCTGGAAAAACTGCAGGCCAGCATGGTCCTCAACCCGCAGCTGATCGCGCCGATCCAGCAGGGCGACGTGATCGGCAAGGTCGAAGTCAAACTGGGTGATGAAGTGGTGCGCAGCACTGACCTGGTAGCGCTGGAATCGGTAGAAGAGGGCGGTCTGTTGCGTCGCCTGTGGGACAGCATTCGCCTGTTCTTCTTCGGCCTGTTCAACTGATTTAGCCTGGCCGCTCCAGCTCGGGGCGGCCCTCTTACGGACGGGCCACAAGCCCGCTGATGCCATGACCGATAACGATGTTCAACCGCCCAAAATCGAATTCCCCTGCGAGCGTTACCCGATCAAGGTGATCGGTACCGCCGGTGAGGGTTTCTCCGACCTGGTGATCGAAGTGATCCAGCGTCACGCCCCGGATCTGGATGCATCCACGCTGGTGATGCGCGACAGCCGCAACGGTAACTTCCTTTCCGTTCAGGTGCTGATCACTGCCACCGGCGTCGAGCAATTGCAGGCGATTCACGTTGACCTGCGTGCCACCGGTCGCGTGCACATGGTGCTGTGATACCCATGTCCGAGCTTGTCGTCCGTCATCTCGGTCTGGTCGACTACCAGCCCACGCTGGAGGCCATGCGCCAGTTGACTCGTGAGCGCGATGCACAGGCCCCGGACGAGATCTGGTTGCTGCAGCATCCCAAGGTGTTCACCCAGGGCCAGGCTGGCAAGGCCGAACATGTGCTCGCGGCGGGCGATATTCCGGTGATTCAGGTCGAGCGAGGTGGGCAGGTGACCTATCACGGTCCTGGCCAATTGGTCGCCTATCTGATGCTCGATCTGCGTCGCCTCGATCTCGGCGTGCGTGAGCTGGTGACTGCCATGGAGCAGAGCCTGGTCGAGCTGCTGGCCAGTTATGGTATCGAGGCTGCGCCCAAGGCGGATGCGCCGGGCGTATACGTGGCAGGTGACAAGATCGCCTCACTGGGCCTGCGCGTCAGCCGTGGCTGCTCGTTTCATGGCTTGGCGCTGAACGTCGATATGGACATGTCACCCTTTCTGCGCATCAATCCGTGCGGTTATGCCGGGCTGAAGATGGTGCAGATGAGTGACCTGCTGTCATCGCCGCCGGCCTTCGACGAGGTAGCGCAACGTCTGGAACAGGCGCTACGCAAAAGGTTGGGTTACGCGTAGCGTTTCAGCGGCTCGATATTCGCGGTTTCTCGGTGCGCGCGGTGCCCCCTACGGATGATCGCGCCAAGCGTAGGGTGCGCTGTGCGCACCAATGAGGCGACAGCATGGCGCACCCTGACTGTCAGCAACGAAAAAGGGACGCCGAGGCGTCCCTTTCGTTTGCCGTGAAGACCTGTCTCAGTTCAGATTCAGCGCCGGAATCAGGCTGGCGTTGATCTCCTGGCCGGGCACCGGTACGGGTGCGGCGAGGCCCAGGTTGTTCTTCTCGAACACGCGATCAGCACGGTAGCTGGAGCGTACCAGCGGGCCGGCGGCAACTTCCATGAAGCCTTTCTCCAGGCCGATTTCGCGGAAACGGTTGAACTCTTCAGGGCTGACCCAGCGTTGCACCTTGAGGTGGTTGCGTGTGGGTTGCAGGTACTGGCCGAGGGTGAGGATATCCACGCCGATGGCGCGCAGGTCATCCATGGTTTCCAGGATTTCCTCGTCGGTTTCACCCAGGCCGAGCATCAGGCTGGTCTTGGTCAGCACGTCAGGACGGTGCTTTTTCGCGTGTTCGAGCACCTTGAGGGTCTTCTCGTAGCCGGCGCGCGGGTCGCGTACCACGTAGGTGAGGCGTTTGACCGTCTCGACGTTTTGCGCGAAGACTTCGAGACCGGAGTCGACGACGCGCTCGATGGCCTGGTGATCGCCATCGAAATCCGGGGTCAGGGCCTCGACCACCACCTGCGGGGTGTTTTCCTTGATCGCACGCACGCAGGCTGCATAGTGCCCGGCGCCGCCGTCTTCCAGGTCGTCACGGTCCACCGAGGTCAGCACGATGTAACGCAGAGCCATCAGCTCCACCGACTTGGCGGTGTTCTGCGGCTCTTCCAGATCCAACCAGCCATTGGGGTTGCCGGTGTCCACGGCGCAGAAGCGGCAGGCACGGGTGCACACCGAGCCCATCAGCATGATGGTGGCCGTGCCGTTGGACCAGCACTCGCCCATGTTCGGGCAGTGCGATTCCTGGCAGACGGTGCTCAGGCGATGTTCGCCGACGTTACGCTTGACCGCCTCGAAACGGCTACCGCCAGGAGCCTTGACCCGTAGCCACTTGGGCTTGGGTTCGAAAACCTGGGGTTCGGCCGAGGCGCGGCGCTTCTGACCATCCTTGATCGCGGTGATGCCTTGGGCGGTGCGAAATTTTTCGCCGCTGGCGACGGATTTGGGCGAGGAGGTGTCGGACATCGGAAATCTGGGCTCCGGTAGAGGCTCCGTGGGCAGGTGGCTTTTGGCCGCCGGCCAGTCTATCACAGAAGGTGTATGCAGACGCTGGAGCCGCCTGTCGACAAAACACCGGAAAGGCGTTTCTGGGGGCAAGGCGCTCGTCAGTGATGGCAAGACCCCGGGGGGGGCAGCGCCCGGATTCAGCGTGTACGCAGCTGTTGCAGCAGTTGGGTGTTGGGGTAGCCATCGGCTGGCCAGTTCAACTGCAGTTGCAGGGCGCGAATGGCCTTGCGCGTATTGGCGCCGATGATGCCGTCGGCCGGGCCTGGGTCGAAGCCGGCCTGGGCCAGAAGTTCCTGCAGCTCCACACGTTCACTACGGCCCAGTTGACGCTCACCCCGGGGCCATTGCCCCTTGATTTCGCTGGTGCGCAGCAGGTTGTCGGCGAGCAGGCCGATGGCCAGCGCGTAGGACGTGGAATTGTTGTACTTGAGGATGCTGCGGAAGTTATCCAGCAGCAGGAAGGCCGGGCCTTGATGTCCGGCGGGCAACTGCAGGCTGGCGCGGGCATTGGCGGCGGTACCGGTCGGTGCCAGAGGACGGATACCGAGCTCTGCCCATTCGGCCAGTGTGCGGCGCTGATCCGGGTCAGCCAGGGCGTAGTCGAAGTCGTTCGGCAGGCTCACTTCGAATCCCCATGGTTGGCCACGCTGCCAGCCGGATGCCTGCAGATAGTGGGCGGCTGAGGCCAGGGCGTCGGTCGAGGAACTCCACAGGTCGCGCTTGCCGTCGCCGTCGAAATCGACCGCATGTTGGTTGTAGGTGGTGGGCATGAACTGGGTCTGGCCCATGGCGCCGGCCCAGGAGCCGATCATGCGTTCGCTGGGTACATCACCGTTCTGCAGGATTTGCAGTGCGGCCAGTAACTGAGCACGCCAGAAGCCCTGGCGGCGACCGTCATAGGCCAGTGTGGCGAGGGAGCGGATTACGCTGTGGCTACCGATGTTGTTGCCGAAGTTGCTCTCAAGGCCCCAGATGGCCACCAGGATCTGGGCTTCGACGCCATATTGCTGCTCGATGCGTTGCAGCACGGTGTTGTGTTGGGCCAGCAATACCCGGCCGCGACCAATGCGGCTGGAGGAGACGGCACCGTCTAGGTATTCCCAGACCGGGCGTGTGAACTCGGGCTGGCTGCTGTCGGCCTTGAGCACCGCAGGGTCAAGGGTGACGTCAGCGAATACGCGATCGAACAGCGCCGCATCGATGCCGGCGGCAATCGCTTCGCCACGCATTGCCTGCCGCCAGTCGGCGAAACTGGGCAAGGGTTTTTCGGCCGTAGTCTGGAGCGCTGCAGGGGCTGTGGCGCTAGGCAGGTTTTCCGCCGGGGCCTGGGCGCAGGCCGCCAGCAGCAGAAGAGGAAGCAGAGCCAGGACGCGACGAGGAAGCTGGTGTGGCATGTCTATCTCAGGACGTTTAAGCAGGCGCTTACCTTAGCATGCTCGGGCAACAGTCAGGGCCATCAGTGAATCAACATACCCCATAAAGCAAGAAGCCTCCCAAGTGTGGGAGGCTTCGCGGCGGTAGCTGCCTTTGCCTTTCTGCGGTCGTTCCTGGCGGGAGCGAAACAGTGGCTGGGCGACGATGGATTTGGCCTTGTTCGGCCGTTTGCCGGTTTTCTTGCTCATGGCATTTCCTCATGCAGACTGGCCTGCGCCAATGCAGGCGGCGAGGACTATGCGCCGCTGTACAGAAAATGTCCAGATAAGGCGTAGAGCGAGTGCAGCCGCATCACCAGATGGCAGGTTGCACGCGTGCTACGGAGCGAGGCGTAGCCGCTGTCCGGCCAGTTGCAAGGTCAGCATGGACAGGTTGCTCCACGGATCACCGGGTGCCTGACCCTTGATCTGCGCGTCGATCAACTGTGCCTGCTGTAACAGCTCGCCCCAGCGTTTGCTGCTGTGACGATGCAAGGCTTTGGAAACCAGCGGCCTGCGTTTGTCCCAGACGGGCGGACGGGCGCTGGAGAAGGCCTTGTCCAGCGGTATGCCCTGGCTCTGCTGATGGGCGATGCCGGCCAGCAGGCGAATCTCGCGGGCCAGTGCCCAGAGGATCACCGGGGTTTCCACGCCCTCGCCGCGCAGGCCTTCGAGCATGCGCAGGGCATGTGCGGCGTCGCCGCCGAGGGCGCAGTCGATCAGGCCGAAGACGTCGAAGCGGGCGCTGTCGGCCACCGCCGCCTGTACGGTCTCGGCATCGACCTGATTGCCATCGGCGAGCAGCTTGAGCTTTTCCACTTCCTGAGCGGCGGCCAGCAGGTTGCCCTCCACTCGTGCGGCGATCATTTCCACCGCATCGGCGCTGGCGCTCAGGCCCGCCTGAGCCAGGCGCTGACGAATCCACTGTGGCAACTGGTTGGCGTCTACCGGCCAGATCTGGATGAACTGGCTCACCTGGCCGTCGATCAGCGCTTTGGCCCATTTGGATTTCTGCGTACTGCCGTCGAGCTTGGGCAGGCTCAGCAGCAGGACGGTGTCCTCGGGCGGGCGGGCCAGGTATTCGAGCAGGGCGGCTGTACCCTTGTCGCCTGGTTTGCCGGAAGGCAGGCGCAGTTCCAGCAGGCGCTTTTCGGCGAACAGCGACAGGCTGGCACCCGCTTGCAGCAGGTTGCCCCAGTCGAAGTTGGCTTCGGCATTGAACACCTGGCGTTCGCCGAACCCCTGCTGGCGGCAAGCATTGCGAATGGCGTCAGCGGTTTCCTGGCACAACAGCGGCTCGTCGCCGCTGATCGCATAGACAGGTGCGAGAGTGCCTTGCAGGTGTTTGCCGAGTTGCGCGGGGGCGAGCTTCATCGAGGTGATGTCATCAGGCGGGCATGGCGTCGGGCCGTAGTTGCGGCCCTTGGGCCTTTAGCGGGACGGCAGTTCGATCGGCGACTGCTGTGGTGCGACCTGGCTCTCGCGAGCCCGGCGCTCTGCTTCCAGTGCTTCGGCTTCGGCCTTGGCGCGGGCTTCGGCGGTCTGTTGCAGTTGGTCCAGTCGCTCTGGCGTGATCTGCTGCAGGCTGAACATCAGTTGCTGGATCATTTCACGGCGTAGTTCACCGCGCAGCAGGGCCGCTTCCTGGTCGGAGCCGGCCAGGTTGTTGTCATCCTGCTGGTAGTAGTTCTGGACTTCCACCTTGTTGCCGGCCAGCAGCAGGTTCCGCGCGCCGCGGATTTCATACTCCAGACCCATGGTCAGCTCGTACTCGGCGGTACGGGCACCGCTGCTGTAACTGGCGCCGCGACGATCTTCGGTTTCACGGGTGATCACCAGCTTGTAGGGCGCGCCGGAGTAAACGCGAACGTCGTTGTCTTGCAGTACTTCACGCACTTGCTGCACGGTGTCGCCGTAAGCATCGCGCGCGCT
The DNA here is from genome assembly GCF_015712105.2 of Pseudomonas chaetocerotis. Classification (NCBI taxonomy): domain Bacteria; kingdom Pseudomonadati; phylum Pseudomonadota; class Gammaproteobacteria; order Pseudomonadales; family Pseudomonadaceae; genus Pseudomonas; species Pseudomonas chaetocerotis. The sequence goes on along the minus strand of NZ_JACFYX020000003.1, from coordinate 242,324 downwards.
GACGTCGAGCTCCTTGAGGGCGAACTGCACATCGCCAGTGCCACGCAGCTGGAAGCCGCATGCGCTGAGCAGGCCGGCCAGGCCGATGACCAGCAGATTCCGTTTCATCATTCTCATATCCCCTTGGCGGATCACGGCGCCACACATGTGTGGCGCCGAGCTTAATCAGTTGGCGACTATGTTGACCAGCTTGCCCGGTACCACGATGACCTTGCGAATGCTCAGGCCTTCGGTGAAGCGCAGCACGTTCTCGTTGGCGCGGGCGGCAGCTTCGACGTCCTCGCGGCTGGCGCTGGCCGCCACGATGATCTCGCCACGCAGCTTGCCGTTGACCTGTACCACCAGGGTCAGGCTGTCCTGCACCAGAGCGGATTCGTCGACCTGCGGCCACTGCGCATCGATCACGGCATCGGCGTGACCCAGGCGCTGCCAGAGTTCGTGGCTGATATGCGGGGTGATCGGCGCGAGCAGCAGGGTGACGATCTTCAGGCCTTCCTGCACCAGCGCACGATCCTGCTCTGTCGCGGTGGCGGCTTTTTCCAGTACGTTCATCAGGGTCATCACCTGGGCGATGGCGGTGTTGAACTTGTGGTGCTGGCCGATATCGTTGCTGGCCTGTTTGATCGCCAGGTGAATGGCGCGGCGCACGGCCTTCTGCTCGTCGCTCAGGGTGGCGACATCCAGCTTGCCCGGCAGGCCGGCGCTGACGTGGCTCTGAGCCAGGCGCCAGACGCGACGCAGGAAGCGGTTGGCACCTTCGACGCCGGCATCCGACCATTCGCAGCTCATGTCGGGCGGCGAGGCGAACATCATGAACAGGCGGCAGGTGTCGGCGCCGTACTGGTCGATCATGTCCTGCGGGTCGACACCGTTGTTCTTCGACTTGGACATCTTCTCGGTGCCGCCGATTTCCACCGGCAGACCATCGCTCTTGAGCTTGGCGCCGATGACCTTGGCCTTGGCGTCGCGCTCGACCTCGACGTCGGCCGGGTTGAACCAGTCCTTGCCGCCATTTGCCAGGGTGCGGTAGTAGGTCTCGGCGACCACCATGCCCTGGGTCAGCAGGTTCTTGAACGGCTCATTCGATGACACCAGACCTTCATCGCGCATCAGCTTGTGGAAGAAGCGCGCGTACAAGAGGTGCAGGATGGCGTGCTCGATACCGCCGATGTACTGGTCCACCGGCAGCCAGTGGTTGGCCGCCTGTGGGTCGACCATGCCGCCCTCGTAGTTTGGGCTGGCGTAGCGGGCGAAGTACCAGGACGATTCCACGAAGGTGTCCATGGTGTCGGTTTCGCGTTTGGCCGGGGCGCCGCATTTCGGGCAGGTGCATTCGTAGAATTCCGGCATCTTCGCCAGCGGGCTGCCGGCGCCGTCCGGCACCACGTCTTCGGGCAGCACGACCGGCAGTTGGTCTTCCGGCACCGGTACGTCGCCGCAGCTGTCGCAGTGGATGATCGGGATCGGGCAGCCCCAGTAGCGCTGGCGGCTGATGCCCCAGTCGCGCAGGCGGAACTGTGTCTTGCGGGCGCCGTGCTTGCGGGCTTCCAGATCGCCGACGATGGCGTCGAAGGCGGCGCCGAAGTCCAGGTTGTCGTACTTGCCGGAATTGATGGTGGTCAGACCGGTCTTGTCGCCATACCAGTCCTGCCAGGTGCTGGCGTCGTAGTCCTTGCCCTCGCCGGTGTAGACCTGCTGGATCGGCAGGTCATACTTGATGGCGAATTCGAAGTCGCGCTCGTCATGTGCAGGCACGGCCATCACTGCGCCTTCGCCGTAGCCCCACAGCACGTAGTTGGCGACGAATACAGGCAGCTTGTCGCCGGTCAGCGGGTGGATGACGAACTGGCCGGTGGCCAGGCCCTTCTTCTCCATGGTGGCCATGTCGGCCTCGGCCACGGAGCCTGCCTTGCACTCGGCAATGAAGGCAGCGATCTGCGCACTGCCTTCGGCGGCGCGCTGGGCCAACGGGTGCTCGGCGGCCACTGCGACGTAGGTGGCGCCCATCAGGGTGTCGGGGCGAGTCGAGTAGACCTTCAGTTGCCCCTCGATACCCACGCTGGCGACGTCGTAGTCGAAGACGATGTCGGCACCGAAGCTCTTGCCGATCCAGTTGCGCTGCATGGTCTTGACCTGCTCGGGCCAGCCATCGAGCTCATCCAGGCTGCTCAGCAGCTCTTCGGCGTAAGCGGTGATCTTGAAGTAGTACATCGGGATTTCGCGCTTCTCGATCAGCGCGCCCGAACGCCAGCCACGGCCGTCGATGACCTGCTCGTTGGCCAGTACGGTCTGGTCCACCGGGTCCCAGTTGACGGTGCCGTTCTTGCGGTAGATCACGCCTTTCTCGAACAGGCGGGTGAACAGCCACTGCTCCCAGCGGTAGTAGTCCGGCTTGCAGGTGGTGACTTCGCGTGTCCAGTCGATGGCCAGGCCCAGCGATTTGAGCTGGGACTTCATGTAGGCGATGTTCTCGTAAGTCCATTTGGCCGGCGCCACCTGGTTCTTCATCGCGGCGTTTTCCGCTGGCATGCCGAAGGCGTCCCAGCCCATCGGCTGCAGCACGTTCTTGCCCTGCATGCGCTGGTAGCGCGCGATCACGTCACCGATGGTGTAGTTGCGCACGTGCCCCATGTGTAGCTTGCCGCTGGGGTAGGGGAACATCGACAGGCAGTAGAAGGTGTCCTTGCCAGGCTGTTCGCTGACGACGAAGGATTTCTGCGCGTCCCAATGGGACTGCGCGGCGGCTTCTATTTCACGGGGCGAGTACTGTTCGTGCATGGCTCTGGCGCTGAAGGAATGGGGCTTGCGGAAAACGTCGTAGCATACATGAGCGCCGTCTATCGAGGGAAACCCAGATTGTGCTGCGTCCGCCGTTTGTCGCGGCGCCGGGCTGCGTGCGGGGCCTTCGCTAAGCTTTATTCAAGGCCCGCGATTGTCGGGGCTCGCGAGGTGTTAGATGGCGGATGCACGGCAAGTGGAGCGGGGAGGTGGCCTTTACGAGCGACTGCTGCAAAGGCTTGCCCTGGCGCTGGAGGAAGCCGATACCGCCAGCCGCCTGCATGCCGAGCCGCTGCGTGAGCTGGAACTCGATGGGTTGAGCCCGGCGGAGCTGGATCTGATTCGAGCCTATCTCAACCGTGACCTGAACTGGTTGCGTGGCTGGCATGCTGCGGCCGAGGAGCTGGCGCTGATCCAGCGCCAGCCAATGCGCGTGGGCAAGGGTGTTTCTGCCGGCCCTATGGCCAAGGCAAAACCCCTGCTCAAGCGGCGCCAGGCCTTGTGTTGTGCTCTCTGCGGCACGCCGGTGACCTGGCAGCGTGGGCAGAATGCCCAGGCCTGTCAGGCCTGCGGCTCGAAGTTGTTTCGTAGCGGTAATCCCCGCTAGCTGCCTCGCCTCGGAACTTTCTGCATCCATGTAGTCGTCGCCTGCGGTTTCAGCAGCCTGATAGGCTTGTGCGCTCAGGAGGTGCCTGATGCCGATTCGCTACATCCTCAAACAACTGTTGATGCCGCCAGGCGTCCTGCTACTGCTGATGCTGTTGGGTTGGTGGCTGCGCCGTCGGTTTCCCCGGATGGCGATGGCTTGTTTCGCGACAGGTTTTTGTGGGCTCTGGCTGATGAGCCTGCCGGCGGTGATGCAGGCGGGGGCTCGATTGCTCGAGCGTGAGCCGGTGCTGGAGGAGGCGCAATGGGTGACGCTGGCGCAGCGTGCCGACGCCATCGTGATTCTCGGTGCCGGGCGTGAGCAGAACGATCCGGGCTGGGGGGGCACCGATCAGCCCGGTCTGATGGCGTTGGAGCGATTGCGCTATGCAGCTCGCCTGGCACGCGCGTCCGACCTGCCATTGGCGGCAACCGGTGGCCTGCATTACGGCCAGCCGCCCAGTGAAGCGGCGTTGATGGCCGATGCCATGCACCGGGACTATGGGCTGCAGATCCGCTGGCTGGAGGAGCAGAGCCGCACCACCTGGGAAAATGCTCAACTGAGCGCTGAGCTGTTGCAGCCTCAAGGCGTTCGTCGTGTGGTGCTGGTGACACAGTCCTGGCACATGCCGCGTGCGCGCTGGAGTTTCGAGCAGGCCGGCTTCGAGGTGATCACGGCGCCGATGGGCTATCTCAGTGCCGGCTACGAGCGCCCGCTGGGCGGCTGGTTGCCGGAGTCGAGAGTGATCTGGCAGAGCAGTCAATTGCTCAACGAAGCCATCGGTTTGTTCGCGTACCCATTGACCTACGGTCAGCGTTGAATGGCAAGAACGGCTTACCGTGGCCTGGGTGGGGTGCGCCATGCGCAGCAAATGAGCGGCGCCGGTCGTGTTCCCGGTGCGCGCGGTGCACCCTACGTGTAGCCCGGATGCAATCCGGGCTACACCATCTTAAAGCGTCTTGGCCATGCGGTTGGCCAGCAGTGCCCAGCCCAGCAATAGGGCGCAGAGAATCGCCAGCGGCCAGATGCGCCATTGCAGATAGGGCGTGAGCCCCTGCATGGGCAGCACTTCGCCGTAGAGCACGCCTTGTTCGAACTGCGGTAAGCCGAACTGGATACGTCCTTGCGGGTCGATTACCACGGTCATGCCGTTGTTGGTGGCGCGGATCATCCAGCGTCCGGCCTCCAGTGCGCGCATCTGCGCCATCTGCAGGTGCTGCAGCGGGCCGATGGAAGTGCCGAACCAGGTGTCGTTGCTCACCGTAAGGAGGATCTCGCTGTCCGCTGCCAGTGCTGCGGCGAACTCCGGGTAGACCACTTCATAGCAGATGAAGGGCGCGATGCGATGCCCCTTGGCCAGCAGCGGTGGCTGGTCGGCCGGGCCACGGGCGAAGTCGGACATCGGCAAGTCGAAGAAGGCGATCAGGCCGCGCAGCACTTCCTGCAGAGGGACGTATTCGCCGAATGGCACCAGCTTCTGCTTGAGGTAGGTGCCCTGGCCTTCACCAAAGCTGGTGATCGCATTGTAATAACGCAGCTCGCCACGTTCGTTGGACTGGCGCACTGGCACGCCGCTGATCAGCGCACTGTTACGATCACGGGCGAAGCGATCCATCACGCCGATATAGCCCTGGGCCATGTCCTTGAGTACCGGGATCGCCGTTTCCGGCCAGACCAGAATGTCGACCCGCTCGGTGCTGAAACTGAGGTCGCGATACAGCGCCAGCTGCGCGTTGAGGTGGGCCGGGTCCCACTTCAGGTTCTGCTCGACGTTACCTTGCACGGCGGCAACTGTAAGGCTGTTGCCCGCGGCGCGGGTCCAGTTGTGATCCTTCAGCGCCAGGCCGGCAATCCAGGGGCTCAACAACAGAAGCAGGGCGCAGACGTAGCGTGGTTTGTGCTTGCGCAGGCGCTCCAGATTGATGATCAGCGCTGCCGACAGGGCGATGACGAAGGACGAAAGCCACACGCCGCCGACCGGTACCAGGCCGCTGAGCGGGCCTTCGAGCTGGCTGTAGCCGGCATAGAGCCAGGGAAAGCCGGTGAGGAACCAACCGCGAAACACTTCCTGTGCGACCCATAGCGCGGCGAACGCCAGGGCGTCGGCCAGTGGCGCTTCGTTGCGGCGTATCCAGCGCGCCCAGAGGGCGCCAGTCAGGGCGAACAACAGGCCCAGGCCGGCGACGAAGCCCAGGGTGAGAATGCCGGCCAGTGCCGGTGATGCGGCGCCGTAGTCGTGGATGCTGACATAGACCCAGCTGGTACCGGCGGCGAACAGCCCGAAGCCATAGCTCCAGCCGCGCAGCGCTGCCTGTCCGGGGCGCAGATGGCGCAGGCCGAAATACAACAGGGCAATGGACAGCACGGCCAATGGCCAGAGATCGAAAGGCGCGAGCGCCAGGGTGGTCAGGGCGCCAGCGCCGCAGGCGAGCAGGTGGCCGGGCCAGCCCGGGCGAGTGATCCATTGCAACATGAGCAGATCCTTGAAATCGGGGTGGCGCAAGGGTAGGGGCAGGCAGTGGCGGGCGGCAAGTGGTAGCCCGGATGCAATCCGGGGAGGCTGGTTGCCATCCCCGGGTAGCGGTTGTCAGCGGCTGACTGGCGTCAGGCGCAGCAGGTGGATGCGGCGGCTGTCGGCGTTGAGCACGCGGAAGCGGAACTCGCCGATCTCGGTGACTTCGTTGCGCTTGGGCAGGTGGCCGAAGGCACTCATCACCAGGCCACCGACGGTGTCGTATTCGTCGTCGGAGAACTGGCTGTCGAAGGTTTCGTTAAAGCTGTCGATGGGCGTCAGCGCCTTGATCAGGTAGTCGCCGGAGGGCAGCGGCTTGATGTAGCCGTCTTCCTCGACATCGTGCTCGTCTTCGATGTCGCCAACGATCTGCTCGAGTACATCCTCGATGGTCACCAGGCCGGCGACACCGCCGTATTCGTCGATGACCACGGCCATGTGGTTGTGGTTGGCGCGGAACTCGCGCAGCAGCACGTTCAGGCGCTTGGACTCGGGCACGAAGGTGGCCGGGCGCAGCAGGTCCTTGATGTTGAAGTTGGGTTGTTCACCCTGCAGGATCAGCGGCAGCAGATCCTTGGCCAGGAGAATGCCGATGACGTCGTCGAGACTCTCGCCGACCACCGGGTAGCGCGAGTGCGCCGCGTCGATGATGGCGGGCAGGAACTCGCGGGGCGTCTGGCTGGCCTTGATGCTGATCATCTGCGAGCGCGGCACCATGATGTCGCGTACCTGCAGGTCGGCGACCTGGATGGCGCCTTCGACGATGGCCAGTGCTTCGCTGTCGAGCAGCTTGTTCTGGTGGGCTTCGCGCAGGACTTCCAGCAGTTCCTGGCGGTTTCTCGGCTCATGAGCAAAAGCCTGGGTCAGCTTGTTGAACCAGGACTTCTGCTCGTTGCTCGATCGGTCTTCGCTCATGGCGTTTTACTCGGGGTCCTTGTCAGGAGGGGATTCGTCGTCCGCATAAGGGTCGGGATGACCCAGTTCGGCGAGCAATTGTCGTTCCAGTTCTTCCATCTCGAGGGCTTCGTCTTCCTCGATATGGTCATAGCCCAGCAGGTGCAGGCAGCCGTGGATCACCAGGTGTGCCCAGTGCGCCTCGGGTGTCTTGCCTTGCTCGGCGGCTTCGCGCTCGACCACCGGCACGCAGATCACCAGGTCGCCCAGCAGCGGAATATCGAGGATTCCGTCGGGGATATCGGCCGGGAAGGACAGTACGTTGGTGGCGTAGTCCCTGTGCCGCCAGGTGTGGTTCAGCTCGCGACCTTCGGCCTCGTCGACCAGGCGAATGGTCAGCTCGGAATCTGCCGTGCGCTGGCGCAGGGCCAGTTCGCACCAGCGGCGCAGTTGCGCCTCGTCCGGGTGCTGGCCGTCAGTGGCCAGTTGCAGGTCGAGTTCAAGCATCGTGGCTGTCGGCCTTGCCGTGCAGGCGCGCGTCGTGGCGCTCGTAGGCCTCGACGATGCGCTGCACCAGCGGGTGACGCACCACGTCCTTGGGCTTGAAGTGGGTGAAGCTGATGCCGGGCACGTCACGCAGTACCTCAATGACGTGCGCCAGGCCGCTCTTGGTACCGCGCGGCAGGTCGACCTGGGTGATGTCGCCGGTGATCACGGCGGTAGAGCCGAAACCGATTCGGGTGAGGAACATCTTCATCTGCTCGACGGTGGTGTTCTGACTCTCGTCGAGAATGATGAAGCTGTTGTTAAGAGTGCGGCCGCGCATGTAGGCCAGTGGTGCGATCTCGATCACCTGCTTCTCGATCAGCTTGGCCACGTATTCGAAGCCGAGCATCTCGTAAAGCGCGTCGTACAGCGGGCGCAGGTAAGGGTCGATCTTCTGCGCCAGGTCGCCGGGCAGGAAACCGAGCTTCTCGCCGGCTTCGACCGCCGGACGCACCAGCAGGATGCGGCGCACCTGTTCGCGCTCCAGCGCGTCCACCGCGCAGGCCACGGCCAGGTAGGTCTTGCCGGTACCGGCCGGGCCGATGCCGAAGTTGATGTCGTTGTCGAGGATCGCCTTGACGTAACGCTGCTGGTTGGCGCCGCGTGGCTTGATCACGCCTTTCTTGGTGCGCAGGGTGACCTGTGGCAGGTTGCTGGGATTGACCAGTTCCTCGACGCCGGACTCCTGCAAGTACAGATGCACCAGGTCGGGTGACAGCTCGGTGGCTTTGGTTTCGCGGTACAGCTTGCGCAGCAGGGTTTCGGCGGCCTGGGTCTTTTCGGTGCTGCCAAGCATCTCGAACTGGTTGCCACGGTTGCGGATTTCCAGGCCGAGTCGCTCTTCGATCAGGCGCAGATGTTCGTCGAACTGGCCGCAGAGGTTGGCGAAACGGCGGGCCTCGAAAGGTTCGAGGGTGAAGCGATGAGGTTCTAGAGAGGCGTTCAAGGTGATGGTGTGATCGTCACGTGTCTGGGTATGGAAAGGCAGCATAACGCCGGTCGCCCACAACGCAAAGTGTGGGCAATTACGGCTTTAGTTGAGGGTGCTGGCATCCAGCAGGGTGCCGCGCAGGGAGTGGGGCAGGGCGTCGTCGATGTGGACGTCGACGAACTGGCCGATCAGGCGCGGATTGTCGCAACGGAAATTGACGATGCGGTTCTGCTCGGTGCGGCCCTGGAGCATGCCCGGGTCCTTTTTCGAGTAGTCGCTGACCAGGATGCGTTGCACCGTGCCGACCATGCGCCGGCTGTTCTCGAAGCCGTTCTGGTTGATGCGGTGCTGCAGCAGGGCCAGGCGCTGCTTCTTCACCTCGTCCGGGGTGTCGTCGGCCAGGTCGGCTGCCGGTGTGCCGGGGCGCGAGCTGTAGATGAATGAGAAGGAGAAGTCGAAACCGACGTCCTCGATCAGCTTCATGGTCTGCTCGAAGTCCTTCTCGGTCTCGCCGGGGAAGCCGACGATGAAGTCCGAGCTGATCAGGATGTCCGGCACGGCGGCGCGCAACTTGCGGATGCGCGACTTGTATTCCAGGGCGGTGTGGTTGCGCTTCATTGCCGCGAGGATACGGTCGGAGCCGGACTGCACCGGCAGGTGCAGGTATTTCACCAACTGCGGGATCTCGGCGTGGGCCTGGATGATCGCATCGGAGAATTCCAACGGGTGGCTGGTGGTGTAGCGAATACGTTCGACACCCTCGAGCGCGGCCACGGCATGCAGCAACTCGGCGAAGTCCGCGATATGGCCATCTGGCGCTTCGCCCCGGTAGCCGTTGACGTTCTGCCCGAGCAGGGTGATTTCCTTTACGCCTTTCTCGGTCAGGGAGGTGATTTCCATCAACACGTCGACCAGCGGTCGGCTGACTTCCTCGCCACGGGTGTAGGGCACGACACAGAAGGTGCAGTACTTGCTGCAGCCTTCCATCACCGAAACGAAGGCGCTGGGGCCGTCGACGCGCGGTTCGGGCAGGCGGTCGAATTTTTCGATCTCGGGGAAGCTGATGTCCACCTGCGCGGTCTTGGTGGTGCGCGCGGCGTCGATCATCTCCGGCAAGCGGTGCAGAGTCTGCGGGCCGAACACCACGTCGACATAGGGTGCGCGGTCGCGGATCGCCGCGCCTTCCTGGCTGGCCACGCAGCCGCCGACGCCGATCACCAGGTCCGGGTTGGCCTGCTTCAACTCGCGCCAGCGGCCGAGCTGGGAGAACACCTTGTCCTGCGCCTTCTCGCGGATCGAGCAGGTATTGAGCAGGATCACGTCGGCGTCTTCGGGTTTTTCCGTGACCTCCAGGGCCTGATGCTCGCCCAGCAAGTCGACCATGCGCGAGCTGTCGTACTCGTTCATCTGGCAACCGTGGGTTTCGATATAGAGCTTCTTGGTCATGGCACTGTCTGAGGTGGTTAAAAAATGACCGCGCATTATAGGCGTGTGCCAAGGGGGATGCTACCGCTCAGTTCCCGTGGCCCGGATGCAATCCGGGGCCTTGCGACGTCCGTCTCTGGATTGCATCCGGGCTACGCATGCGTCGCTGTGCTATTCTGCGCACCCCGTTTTTCCTGACTTCGAGTCTTCATGAGCAAGCGCGATCCCATCTACAAGGTGATTTTCCTCAACCAGGGTCAGGTGTACGAGATGTACGCCAAGCAGATCTATCAGAGCGATCTGTGGGGCTTTCTGGAGGTAGAGGAGTTCGTCTTCGGCGAGCGCAGCCAACTGGTGGTCGACCCCAGCGAGGAGAAGCTCAAGGCGCAGTTCGAGGGTGTGGTGCGCAGCTTCGTGCCGATGCACGCGATCATTCGCATCGACGAGGTAGAGCGTCTGGGCACGGCGAAGATCAGCGAGGCCAAGGGCGGCGGCAACGTGATGCCGTTCCCCATGCCGATGCCGGATAAATAAGAGCAGGCCCTTAGGGTGCGTCGTGTGTACCAGCAGTAGGGTGGGCTTCAGCCCGCCAGCGGTATCGAGATGCTACTTGGTGGGCTGAAGCGGAACGCCGCCCGGCCCACCCTGTGGGGTTAGGGCAGCGGCGCGAAGGGCGAGCGACCTTCGGCGGTCTGCAGCTCCAGCAGGTAGCTGCGGAAAATCTGCCCCAGCACCTGGCTGGCGATTTCCAGTTCATCGCGGCGCATCTGCGCCGATACCAGATCAGCACTGTCCATGGCTTCGTCCGAGCCATTGACCGATGCCATCTTCAACACGATGTAGGCCTGTACGTTGTTGGCCGGTACGCCTTCGCCGCGAAAGAACATGGTGCCCAGGCGCAGCTGCGCTTCGGCGTGGCCCTGCAGCGAGGCGCGCTCGAACCAGGTCAGTGCCTGCTTGAGGTCGCGTGGGGTGCGTTTGCCGTCGTAATAGTACTCACCCAGCTCATAAGCTGCCTGCATGTTGCCGGCGCGCGCCATCTCCTGGCAACTGGCCAATGCGTCGGGCATTTCTTCGGGGGAGGCGTTCAGCGCACAGCTGCCGCTAGCCGGGATCAGCAGGGAATTGCCGCCTGCAAACGCAAACAACGGGAGGAAGAGCAACAGGCAGCCCAGGGACAGGGTGCGGCCGGTGCGGTTCATCTGGATAACGGGACCTCGGCAGTTCAGGTCGGGTGACGTGCCCGGTCGGCGCAGAAGGTGCCGACCGCCGCATTATGGAATAACCGCGGGCTTGTTACAAAGGCTTTACCTGGCCTGTCGTTTCGCACTCCCCGGCAGGCGCAGCAGCAGCCAGGCCAGCAGCGGATAAGCCGGCGTCAGCAGCACATGGAACAGATCGATACGGCGCAACGGCCCGATCACACCTTCAGTACCAACCGCCAGACCGGCCAGCAGGAACAGTCCCACCACAGTGATTGCGCCGATCGCAGGCGCGCGGCGCGGCCACTGCACGGCGCCGGCATAGAGGATCAGTACCAGCGTGGTCAGGTTCAGTGCCAGGCGGTAGTCCTCGAGATAGCCCATCTGCCGGAACAGTTCGAAGAAGGCGCACAAACCAAGGACGACACGCCCCCAGTTCGGACGGCTCCAGGCCCAGCGGCGACCCAGCGCCAATGCCGCCGCGCCGAGCAGCGGCAGGCCGAGAAAGCTGCTGGCCTGGCTCAGCCACAGGTGCGCAGGCTGCCAGCTTGGGTCGAAGCCGTAGCGAATCACACCGACGCTGGCCGCTGCCGCCGGCAACAGGAAACCGAGCAGGGCGCAGAACAGCGCCGGCTGGTCGCCCTCGCCGTAGCGCCCGCGTGCCCGACCGATAATCCAGACGCAGGCGGCGCAGGCCAGTGCCAGTAACGCATCACTGAAGGCGGTGCTGTACTGCATCAGGCTTTTTTCAGCTCGGTGAAGGCGCGCTCGGCGGCAGCGAAGGTGATGTCCAGTTCCTTGTCGCCGTGGGCAATGGAGGTGAAGCCCGCTTCGAAGGCGCTCGGGGCCAGGTATACGCCGCCGTCCAGCATCAGGTGGAAGAAACGGTTGAAGCGTGCGCTGTCGCTGGCCATCACGTCGGCGAAGGTGACGATGTCGTCGGCACCGCTGAAGTACAGGCCGAACATGGCACCTGCCTGCGTGGTGACGAAGGGGATGCCGGCGGCATCGGCGCGCTCCTGCAGGCCGGCGAGCATGCGCGAGGTGTAGTCGGTGAGTTCGGTGTGAAAGCCCGGACGGCTGATCAGCTTCAGCGTGGTCAGGCCGGCGGCCATGGCCAGCGGGTTGCCCGACAGGGTGCCGGCCTGGTAGACCGGGCCGAGCGGGGCGATGCATTCCATGATCGCGCGCTTGCCGCCAAAGCAACCCACCGGCATGCCGCCGCCGATGATCTTGCCGAAGGCGGTCAGATCCGGGGTGACGCCGTAGTGCGCCTGGGCGCCGCCGAGAGCGACACGGAAACCGGTCATCACTTCGTCGAAGATCAGTACCACGCCATGCTTGTCGCACTGTTCGCGCAGGCCTTCGAGGAAGCCCGGCGCCGGCGGCACGCAGTTCATGTTGCCGGCCACGGGCTCGACGATGATGCAGGCGACTTCCTGGCCGACCTGTGCCAGGCACTCGGCCACGGCGTCGATGTCGTTGAACGGCAGGGTCAGGGTGTGCTTGGCGAACGCCGCGGGCACGCCGGCGGAGTTCGGCACGCCCTGGGTCAATGCGCCAGAGCCGGCCTTGACCAGCAGGCTGTCGGAGTGACCGTGGTAGCAGCCCTCGAACTTGATGATGCTGTCGCGGCCGGTGTAGCCACGGGCCAGGCGGATGGCGCTCATGGTCGCTTCGGTGCCGGAACTGACCATGCGCACCATCTCCATCGACGGCACCAGGCTGCAAACCAGCTCGGCCATTTCGGTTTCCAGCGCGGTCGGCGCGCCGTAGGACAGGCCGTGTTGCAACTGGCGGCGCACCGAGTCGAGTACGTCCGGGTGGCTGTGGCCGAGGATCATCGGGCCCCAGGAGCCGACGTAATCGACGTAGCGCTTGTCGTCTTCGTCCACGACATAGGCGCCTTCGGCGTGCTTGAAGAACAGCGGCGTGCCGCCGACGCTGCGGAAGGCGCGCACCGGCGAGTTGACACCGCCGGGGATGTGTTTCTGGGCATTGGCGAAAAGGATTTCTGAACGGGACATGGCAGGTCTCTCTGGAAACGAATCAGTCGAACAGCGCGGCAAAGGCGCGGGCGCGGTCTTCCACCTCGGTGGCGGAGTCCGCAGCGAACAGGGCGTGGATCACGGCGACCATGCTGGCGCCACGGGCGATCAGGCCCGGTGCGGTGTCCAGGGTCACGCCGCCGATGGCGACGATGGGCTGGGCAAAACGCGCACGCGCCTCGTCCAGCAGCTCCACGGTGGCAGCCGGAGCACCGGGTTTGGTGTTGGAATTGAAGAAGCGGCCGAAAGCGATGTAACTGGCGCCTTCGCTGACGGCGCGCTCGGCCAGCTCCAGTTGAGCATGGCAGGTGCCGCCGATCACGATATCGGCACCGAGACGCGCGCGGGCAGCGGCCAGTGAGCCGTCGGTCTGGCCAAGGTGCAGGCCGACGCCCAGGCGGGCGGCCAGCTCCAGGTCGTCATTGATGATCAACGTGGCGCCGTGGTGCTGGCACAGTTCGGCCAGGGCCTGGGCTTCATCGAAGCGGCGTGCGGTGTCGCCCGACTTGTCGCGGTACTGCAGCAGACGTGCGCCGCCGACCAGCGCCGCTTCGGCGTAGGGCAGCAGCTTGCCGCCGGCCAGCAGCGGGGTGTCGGTGATGGCGTAAAGACCGCGCAGGTTCACGAACGACTCTTCATTGCAAAAAGTCCAAAGGCAGTCGGCGCGGCACGTATTGGCCGTGGCCGGGTTGTTCGGCGTCGCGCAGGGTGCGCCAGGTGTAATCCAGGGCACTCTTCACTGCACTGACCAGTTCCTCGCCTAGTGCCAGACGACCGGCCAGGGTGCTGGCCAGGGTGCAGCCGGAGCCATGGTAGCTGCCCGGCAGGCGTGCGCAGGTGAAGGTATGACGGCTGCCGTCGCGGCTGTACAGGCGGTTGTGCACTTCGGCTTCGTCGCCGTGGCCGCCGGTGATCAGCAGGTGCTCAATATAAGGCAGAAGCTTGTCGGCACACTCGTCGGCGCTGCCTTGCGGCAGTTCGGCGAGAATGCGCGCTTCCGGCAGGTTCGGTGTGGCGATGGTGGATGCGGCGAACAGGCGCTCGCGCATCGCATAGCCGACGTCATCCTTGCCCAACGAGCCGCCGCCGCCCGCGCGCAGTACCGGGTCACAGACCAGGGGTACACCCGGCAGTTGGCTCATCACCTCGAGCACGGTGTCGACCATGTCCACCGAGCCGAGCATGCCCAGTTTGACGGCGGCCACCGGCATGTCGGCGATTACCGCGCGGGCCTGGGCCAGCACCCAGTCGCGGTCGAGCACGCGGAAGTCGGAGACGTTGACGGTATCCTGCACGGTCAGGGCGGTCACCGTCGGGGCGGCGTGGCAACCTTGAGCCAGCAGGGCTTCGATATCGGCCTGCAGGCCGGCACCACCGCTGGGGTCGTGACCGGACATGCAGAGCACTACGGGGCGGGAGTTTGGCGTTTTCATGGTGCGCGAGCTTATCACTAACAGGCCTTGAGTCGCTGCACGCCATGCCAGTTGGTAGCCTTTCTGATTCTCGTGCGTATTGGCGTTAGCCTGGCTGGAAATGGCATCATGCGCGGCCCTGCCGCCTTGCCCGAATGCCTCCGATGACGCTGCGTACCTGCCTGATCATGATGACCGCCTTGGCGGTGATCACCGATAACCTGATCATTCCTTTTTATCCGCAGTATTTCGCCGAGCGTTTCGACAACCCGCCGGAGCAGTATGTCGGCCTCTACCTGGCTGTGGTCAGCCTGGTGGTGATGTCGGTGTTCCCGCTCTGGGCGCGCCTGGCCAAGCGTGTGCACCCGGTGCGCATTCTGATCAGCGCGCAACTGATGGCCGGCAGCCTGACCGCTGCCTGCTATTTCATCGACTCGCTGCCGCTGTTCTGGGTGGTGTCGCTGCTGATGGTGGTGTTCAAGGGCAGTTACCTGCTGATGTACCCCTACGTGATGAGCCTGCAGCAACAGGACAACCACACCCAGACCATTGGCACGTTGTCGGTGGTGGTGCACTTCGGCGCCATTCTTGGTGCCGCGCTGGGCGGTCTGATTCTGCAGATCATGAACATCGGCGACGTGTTCCTGGTAATGGCCGCCGGCGACTTCATCCAGATGGCCATCTGCATGCATCTGGTGCGTGGCTACCTGCCGGCACCGGGTGAGCAGCCGGCGAGCGACGAGGCGCCGGTGAAGAACGAGTCGCGCAGTCTGCCGGCGATCTACCGTCTGTGCCTGGTGATGCTGCTGTTCTATTTCGTCGGTTACGTCACGCGTCCGTTCTTTGCCGTCTATTGGCAACAGGTGGCGCACTGGAACAGCGAGATGGCGGCCGGCTTCGTCTATGCGCTGCCCGGCGCCGTGGCGGTGCTGGCGCTGTGGTGGGGGCGCCGCGCGACGAAAAAGGGCAATACCCGTGACGGCATTCTTGCCGGTTTGCTGCTGGGCGCGGCGGCCACCTTCATCCAGGGTTTCGGTGATCAGTGGCTGATTCTGCTCGGCCGCGTGCTGTTTGGCTGGGCGCTGTATCAGGTCACCGTGCGCCTCGATGCCTTGTTGTTCGAGCTCAGTTCGCCAGAGCACTACGCGGTGGACTTCAGCAAGATCAACATCTTCCAGTGCCTGGGCAACATGGGTTCGGCCTATGGCGCGGGGCTGCTGGTCAGCCATTACAGCCAGGCCATGCCGTTCTGGGTCGGTGCGGTCGGCCTGCTGCTGACCGCCGCGCTGTTCCCCTTGCTGGTGCGCAAGCCCGAGCCGGCCTGAGTCTTGAGTGGCGAATGATAATTTGATGCAGATGCGTATCGATGATTAAATTCGTCCTCCGCACTGCTGCCGTCGTCCGGGTTCGCCGCGATGCAAGACCTCCATCACCTGCTCGATGTGATTCGTCCCAGCCTGTCCTGGCGTGCTGGCCATCGACGGGCACCGATTGGCCTGCCCAAGGAGCTGGTCCGGGCATGCTGAACCTGCGTGATATCGAAGTACGCCGCGGCGAGCGGGTGACGCTGGCGCTGGACGAACTGCATCTGGACGGTGATCGTTTTACCGTGATCCTCGGCCACAACGGCTCGGGCAAGTCGACCCTGATGAACCTGCTGGCGCGGCAGCTGCAGCCGACCCGAGGCTCGCTGCAGTTGGACGGGCGTGCCCTGGAGGGTTTTTCCGCCCGTGACTTTGCCCGGCGTGTGGCCTTCCTGCCGCAGCATCTGCCCGATGTCGCCGGCCTGACCGTACGTGAACTGGTGCGCCTGGGGCGCTTTCCCTGGCGCGGGCTGCTCGGCCGCTGGCGCGCCGAGGACCATGCGGCCGTTGACCAGGCGCTGGCCCAGACCGATGTCGCCCACTACGCCGATCACCTGGCCGACAGTCTCTCCGGTGGCGAGCGCCAGCGCGCCTGGGTCGCCATGCTGCTGGCCCAGCAATCACCGCTGTTGCTACTCGACGAGCCCACCTCGGCGCTGGACCTGGCGCATCAGTACGAGCTGATGCGCCTGCTGCGCCAACTCAATCGCGACAGCGGACGCGGCATCGTCGCCATCCTCCACGACATCAACCTCACCGCGCGGCATGCCGACCGGGTGATCGCCCTCAAACAGGGGCGGATCTTCTTCGACGGCAGCCCGGATGAGCTGCTTAGCGGGCCGTTGCTCAGCCAACTCTATGACATCGATATCGAACTGATCGAGCAGCCCGGCAGCGCCCGCAAGATTGCCGTGGTGACCTGAGCATGACGGCTGTTTCGGCGCCGTCACGCCACCTTCTGACGCTGCTCGCGTTGCTGCCCCTGGCACTGCTGCATCTGTGGCTGGCGGCCGATCTTGATCCGTTCGAACTGTGGGCGATGCTCGATTCTGCCGAGCACGGCTTCGCGTTTCTCCAGCTGCAATTGTCGGCGCTGCCCAGGCTGAGCATGGCACTGCTGACGGGCGCTGCGCTGGGTTTGTCCGGCAGCCTGCTGCAGCAGATCACGCAGAATCGTCTGGTTTCCCCCATGACCATCGGCGCCTCGTCCGGGGCCTGGCTCGGGCTGGTGCTCGCCACCCTGCTGGTGCCGACCTTCGCCGCCAATCACGGGCAGTGGGCGGCGCTGGTTGGCGCGCTGGTAGCGGTTGGCCTGGTGCTGCTGATTGCCGGGCGCAGCGGCATAGGCGGGCTGCCGCTGGTGCTGGGCGGCATGGCCATGAACCTGCTGCTCGGTGCTTTGGCCGCCGGGCTGGTGCTGATCAACAACCAGTACACCCAGGGCTTGTTCGTCTGGGGCGCGGGTGATCTGGCGCAGATCGACTGGCATTGGGTGCAGTGGCTGTGGCCCAAGCTGTTGCTGGCGATGCCGCTGCTGATCCTCGCGCCGCGCCCGTTGAGCCTGCTGCAGATCGGCAGCGCTGCTGCACAGGCCCGTGGCCTGGCCTTGTGGCCAGTGATGCTGGTGCTGTTTCTGGCGGCGCTATGGCTGTGCTCGGTGTCGATCACGGCGGTCGGCCTCATCGGTTTCATCGGCCTGCTCACACCGAACATGGCGAAGATGCTCGGCGCCCGCACGGCGCGTGACGAGCTTTTCTACAGCGCACTACTCGGCGCCTTGCTGCTACTCGGCACTGACGTTCTGGCGCTGCTGGCCAATAGTGTCAGCGGCCAGATGGTACCCAGTGGTGCCGCAGCAGCGTTGATCGGTGCGCCGGTACTGTTGTGGCTGGCGCGCCGGCACCTGGCGGCGGAAGACCCGCGCGGCCTGCAGTTGCCGCGCGGTACCGAGCGGTTCGGCTGGCGCAGTGGGCTGTGGGTGGCGGCTTTTGCCTTGTTGGCGTTGATCGTGGCGCTCGGGCTGGCCCGTGGTGTCGATAGCTGGCACCTGCAGTGGCCGTCGGCGCTGGTGTGGTCGCTACGCTGGCCGCGTGTACTCACCGCGGCGTCTGCCGGCGCCGGTTTGGCGATTGCCGGTCTGCTGCTGCAGCGCCTGTTGCGTAACCCGCTGGCCAGCCCGGATGTCCTCGGCCTGTCCGCAGGCGCCACGCTGGCGGTGATGCTGGCGCTGATCGTCTTTGGTGGCGCGGTGTTCGGCGCGGTCGCACCGCTGGCAGCCTTCGTCGGTAGCCTGGCGGTGCTGGCGGCGTTGATGCTGCTGGGGCGGCGTCATCACTACTCGCCGGCACTGATGGCGCTGTTGGGTATTTCCCTTGGCGCGCTGCTCAACGCTGCCTTGCAGTTCGTGCTGGCGAAGGGGACCGGGGATTCGTTCGCGTTGCTCGGCTGGCTGGCCGGCTCCACCTATCGCGCCACGCCTGCGCAGGCGTTGTGGCTGACATTTGGCGTGCTGCTGTTCGGTGCCCTGGCACTGCTGTGCCAGCGCGCCCTGACGCTGATCGGCATCGGCGACGGGGTGGCCGCCAGCCGTGGCCTGAACGTGCCGCGTTTGCGTCTGGTGCTGCTGGTGCTGGTGGCACTGTTGTGTGCGCTGGTGACCAGCCTGCTCGGGCCGGTGGCTTTCCTGGGGCTTTTGGCCCCGCATATCGCGGTGATGCTCGGCGCGCGTCGGGTGATGCCGCAGCTGTTGCTGGCAGCCTCGCTGGGCGCGGTGCTGATGCTGCTGGCGGACTGGCTCGGCCGCACCTTGATCTTCCCGCTGCAGATTCCGGTGGGCATCGTTGCGTCGGTGTTATGTGGGGGCTACTTCGTCTTCCTGCTCATTCGTGGGAGGTTGGCGTGAAGCGTTGGTTGCTTGGCTTTCTACTGCTTTGGCTGACGCCTGCCTGGGCCTGCGCCGCGCCACGGGTGGCGGCATTGAGCTGGGAGGCCACCGAGCACCTGCTGATGCTCGACGTGACCCCGCTGACCGTGGCCGATGCTGGCGACTACCGCGCCTGGGTGGTGCGGCCAACGCTGCCCGAAGGCGTGCCGTCGGCCGGTTCGCGTCTGGAGCCCAACCTGGAGTTGCTGGCCGAGTTGCAGCCCGAGCTGATCGTCATTGCGCCTTTGCTGGAAGACATTCGTCCGTTGCTCGAACGTATCGCACCGGTGCAGGTGTATCAGGGTTTCAGCCAGGAGCATGACAATCAGCAGGTGCAGCGCGAGGCGTTTCTCGATCTGGCGCGCTCGCTGGGGCGCGAGACGCTGGCCGAGCAACGCCTGCAGGCGATGGACGCCGAACTGGCGCAGTTGCGTGAGCAGCTAAGGGCACATTACCGGGAGCGTTTGCCAGCGGTCACGGTGATTCGGTTCTCGTCGCCGACAGCTGCCTTCATCAATGGCCCCAACTCCATGCCGCAACATGCGTTGGCGCTGCTCGGCCTGCAGCCGGCCATGGACCTGGCGCCAAGCCCCTGGGGCATCACTCAGGTACCGATCACTGCGCTCGGTCGCATCGAAGAGGGTGTCGTGCTGCATATCGAACCCTTTGCCCAGGCGGCGCAGTTGTTCGCCTCGCCACTGTGGAAGGCGATGCCTTTCGTGCGTGAGCAGCGCTTCGCCGCGATGCCCTCGACCTGGACCTATGGCGGCGTGTTTTCCCTGCAGTATCTGGCCGAGGCCATAGGTGAAGCGCTGCTTAAACTGCCGTCTGAATCTGGAAAAGCGACCCAACAGTCCCTAGAGTAGGGCGATTCGAATATAAGTCTGCCGTGCGTGACGGTGCCATCTGATGGGCTAATGGGGGCCTGGGCGCCGTTCGACAGGGTTCTGGAGTCGTATGTACCGGCTGCTCCTGCTCATCGTGAGCTTCGTTTTTTCCTCGCTCGTGGGCGCCGTTACCTTCGACGAACAGACGCGTGCATTGCCGCTGGGCCAGAGCATGTACGTGTTCGAAGACGTGCGTGGCGACGCCAGCATCGACGATGTTGCCTCGCCGGCCGTGCAAGGCAGCTTCCGCCTGCATGACAAACCCGTGCTCAATGCCGGCTATTCGCGCTCTGTGTTCTGGCTGCGGCTGGATCTACACTACCTGCCGCAGCAGGCGCAGGGCCCCCGCAACTGGTTGCTGGAGCTGGCCTATCCGCCGCTCGATCATCTGGAACTGTATCTGCCGAGCGAAGCGGGCGGCTTCGCCTTGGCTCAACGTACCGGTGATGCCTTGCCCTTCGACAGCCGGCAGATCCGGCAGAACAACTACCTCTTTGAATTGAACCTCGAGCCAAACCAGGAGAAGCGCATTTATCTGCGCCTGGAAAGCCAGGGTTCGATCCAGGCGCCGTTGACCCTGTGGGCGCCCAATGCCTACCTGGAAGAGCAACCGGGACGCATCTACGTGCTCGGCATCATCTACGGCGTGTTGCTGGTGATGCTGGTCTACAACCTGTTCATCTTCCTCAGCGTGCGCGACACCAGCTACCTCTATTACATTCTCTACATCGCCTCGTTCGGTCTGTATCAGGTATCGGTCAACGGTGCCGGTATCGAGTATTTCTGGCCCAACAGTCCCTGGTGGGCCAATGCCGCGACACCCTTCCTGATCGGTTCGGCTGCCTTGTTCGGCTGCCAGTTCGCCCGCAGCTTCCTGCACACCTCCGAGCACAGTCCCTGGGTCGATCGCCTGTTGTTGCTGCTCATGGCCTGTGGTGCCGTGGTGATGATCCTGGCACTGAGCGTCAGCTATGCGACCGCACTGCGTCTTGCCACCTACCTTGCGCTGTTGTTCACCGTGGTGATCTCCGCTGCCGGGGTACTGGCCTGGCTGCGCGGCATGCGCGTGGCGCGCTACTTCATCTTCGCCTGGACCGCCTTTCTCATCGGCGGCCTCGTCAACACGCTGATGGTGCTGGGCTACCTGCCGAATATCTTTCTCACCATGTACGCCAGCCAGATTGGCTCGGCGCTGGAGGTGGGCCTGCTGTCGCTGGCGCTGGCCGACCGCATCAACGCGATGAAGGAAGAACGTACGCGTATCCTCCAGGAAGCCGGACGCAAGCTCGAAACGCTGAACCAGGAATTGGCCGACAGCAACCGCTTCAAGGACGAATTCCTCGCCACCGTCACCCATGAGCTGCGTACGCCGATGAACGGGGTAATCGGCTCACTGGAGCTGATGCAGACGGTCAAAATGGACATCGAACTGGAGCAGTACCAGAAGACCGCCGCAGCGTCCGCGCGCGACATGATGCGCATGGTCAACGACATCCTCGCGCTCACCGAGCTGCAGGCCGGCAAACTCTATCCGCGACGTGAGACGTTCAGCCTGCGCGGGCTGTTCGATGGCCTGCGTGCCCAGTATGCCTCGCGCGCCGAAGACAAGGGGCTGACGTTCGCTCTGGAGCTCGATGACAACCTGCCCGACACCCTGGAAGGGGACGCGACCAAGCTGGCGCAGGCGCTCGGCTATTTGCTGGACAACGCCATCAAGTTCACCAGCGAGGGCGGCGTGACGCTGCAGGTCGGCCTGGCCGGCAACGTGGGTAGCAACCTGCCATTAAGTGTGGTGGTCAGCGACAGTGGTATCGGTTTCGTCCATGAGGGCGATCTGTATCAGCGTTTCCACCAGCTCGACGGTTCAATGACCCGCAAGTACGGCGGTTTGGGCATTGGCCTGGCGATCTGTCGGCAACTGGTCGATCTGCTGGGTGGCAGTCTCAGTCACGAGTCTCAGTCGGGGCAGGGCAGTCGTTTTCGCCTCGATGTGCCGCTGACTCTGCCGCTGCAACCACAGGCCAGCGATGTACGCCCGGCACGGCCACTGGGTGGCGCGCTGCAGCGCCAGGCACAGCAATGCACGGTACTGATCGTCGAGGACAATGCGATCAACCAGCTGGTGACCCGCGGCATGTTGCTCAAGCTCGGCTACCGTGTGCGCACTGCCGACAACGGTGCCGAGGCGCTGGAGTTGCTGCGCGGCGAGGCGGTGGATGCGGTGCTGCTCGACTGCCAGATGCCGGTGATGGACGGTTTTGCCACCTGTCGCGCACTGCGCGCCCTGCCGGGCTGCGCCGAGTTGCCGGTGCTGGCGATCACTGCGCACAGTCACAGTGGCGACCGCGAGCGCTGTCTGGCTGCGGGTATGAGCGACTACCTGGCGAAGCCGGTGAAGTTCGACGAGTTGCGCGTGCTGCTGCATGACTGGGTGCTGTGCCGCCCGGCGACGGTTTCCGGTGGCGCCGCTCCGGTCTGACGCGTCTTCGTCGGGTGTGATGTAGCCGCTCCGCCCTGTAGACGCTGGCTTGCCGGCGATGCCTTGCTCCGGCGTGATCGATACCCGCCAGCCAGCAGACTCCTGCACGTGCCGCATTGCACGAGCCACCCGATTCCCGATTCGGCGGCAGATTTGGCCGTATCGTCCCTTTAGCCATGGTCTGAATCCTGATTCACTGAGCGCAGATGAATCAGGATTCAGATCATGGCTTATCGCACCACCGAAGCTCGACTCGACCGCGACCAGGCGTTGCGCGCGCGTATTCTCGACTGCGCCCTGCTGCGCGTTGCCGAGGGTGGTTTCGCCGCTCTGACCATGCAGGCGCTGGCCGACGATGTCGGCATCGCCACCGGTAGTCTGTACCGCCACTTTCGCAGCAAGGGTGAACTGGCCGCCGAAGTCTTCGCCAGCGCCAGTCAGCGTGAGGTAGATGCCCTGGCCGCCGCCTTGCGCGGGCCGGGCCGCCCCAGCGAGCGCCTGCGCATCGGCCTCGAGCAGTTCGCCGCCCGCGCCTGGCATAGCCGCCGCCTGGCCTTTGCGCTGATCGCCGAGCCGGTCGAACCCGAAGTCGACGAGCAGCGCCTGCTCTATCGCGAAGCCTACGCCGAACTGTTCAGTGACCTGCTGGAGGAGGGCGCCGCTGCCGGCGAGTTTCGAGTCGAGCCGATCGGCCTGATGGCGGCCTGTCTGGTCGGCGCCATTGCCGAAGCGCTGGTCGGTCCGCTGTCGCCACCTGCCCGCGCCGCTCGCGAAGCGGGCCAACCCACTCTGGAGCTGGCGCAGGTCAGCGCCAGCCTTGCCACCTTCTGCCTGCGCGCCGTCGGCGCCAAGGAGCTCGCGCGATGAAACCCAGTCTGCACGCCGAAACCCATGAAGTGTTCAATCAGGTGCCAAGCTTGGACGGCGCCAATCTCTATCGCCTCGACCTGCCGTTGCAGGAGTGGATTCGCCGCTACGACGGCGCCTGGGCGGATGAACGCTTGAGCGCTTATGGCGCCCTGGCAGGCGGTACCCTGATGCAGGCCGGCTTTCTCGCCAACGAGAACAAACCGGTGTTCAAAAGCCACGACCGCTACGGCAACCGTATCGACCTAGTCGAGTTTCATCCGGCCTACCACGAGCTGATGCGCACGGCGGTCGAGCACGGCTTGCCATCGCTGCCCTGGACAGATCCGCGCGCCGGCGCTCATGTCGCCCGCGCCGGGCTGACCTATATGCACAGCCAGGCCGAAGCGGCCAGCGGCTGTCCGCTGACCATGACCTTCGCCGCTGTGCCGGCCATCCGCCTGCAACCCAACGTGGCCGAGCAGTGGCTGCCGAAGATCCTCGCCACCGAGTACGACCCGCGCAACCTGCCGATGGAGCAGAAGTCCGGCGTCACCATTGGCATGGCCATGACCGAGAAGCAGGGCGGCACCGATGTACGCGCGAATACCACACGGGCCTATCCCATCGGTCTTGGCGGGCCGGGACAGGGCTATGAACTGGTGGGGCACAAATGGTTCTGCTCGGCGCCGATGTGCGACGCCTTTCTCACCCTGGCGTACACCGACAAGGGCCTGTCGTGCTTTCTGCTGCCGCGTCACCGGCCGGATGGCACGCGCAACGCGTTCTACATCCAGCGACTGAAGAACAAGCTGGGCAACTGGGCCAACGCCTCCAGCGAGGTGGAATACCGAGGCGCTTTCGCCTGGATGCTCGGTGAGGAAGGGCGCGGCGTGCCGACCATCATCGAGATGGTGGCCATGACCCGCTTCGATTGCATGGTCGGCTCCAGCAGCCTGATGCGCCAGGCGTTGACCCAGGCCGCGCACCACTGCGCGCATCGCCAGGTGGGTGGCAAGCTGCTCGCCGACCAGCCGTTGATGCAGAACGTGCTCGCCGACCTGGCGCTGGAGAGCGAAGCCGCGCTGGCGCTGTGCATGCGCATGGGCCGCGCGCTCGACCATCAGCATGATGAGCAGGAAGACAAGTTTGCCCGTCTGGTTACTGCCGTGGGCAAGTACTGGATCTGCAAGCGCGCGCCGGAAATGATCTACGAGGCCAGCGAATGCATGGGCGGCGCTGGCTACGTCGAGGAAACCATCATGCCGCGCCTGTATCGTGAAGCGCCGGTCAACTCGATCTGGGAAGGCTCGGGCAACGTGCAGTGCCTGGACGTGCTGCGTGCCATGTCCAAGGAGCCCGGCGTGCTCGACGCGCTGTTCGCCGAGCTGGGTGATGGCCACGGCGATGTTCGCCTGAAGGCGCATATCCAGCGGCTGAAGGCCGATTTTTCCGATACCTCCGACATCCATTACCGCGCCCGCCAGCTTACCGAAGACATGGCCGTGGCGTTGCAGGCCAAGCTGCTGCTGGAGGCAGGCAATGCCAATGTGTCCGACGCTTTCATCGCCAGCCGCCTGGAAGGTCGCGGCCGCGTCTATGGCACGCTGCCGCGCGGTGTTGACGTCGAGGCGCTGCTGGCGCGCAGCACGCCCCATCTGCCCTGAGCGAGTGCCGAGGGCGGATTGCCTGGCGCGCTGTTTTTTAGCCGGGCAGGCGAGTAATCTTGCGGCCGATGGTTCTGCGTGCACGCCTGTGGCGCGGATGAAAAGGGAACAGGGTGCGGCGAATCTCGCCAATGCCCTGGCTGCCCCCGCAACTGTAAGCGGCGAACGATGCCCTGATGCCACTGACTTCGGTCGGGAAGGCGGGCGGAGTGCCAAGCCGTGAGCCAGGAGACCTGCCATCGACAACGGGCGTTTCGCCCACTCCCTCATCCGAATCGTCGCGCGGTGGGCGCGGCAAAGGAACTCGCATGCATATCGAACCGGACGTCGTCGAAGGCGCCAAGATCCTGCTTAGCTACGCAACGGCCGTCACTGCCTTCGGCCTGACCGCCAAACTCGCCCAGGACAGCGTACGCAACAACGGCGGTGTCGCTGCCCTGGCGCTCCGCAGCCTGCTGACCACCGCCCTGGTGTTCTGCTTTTTCGAAGTGTTCCCGCATCATGCGGTGGGCGTTTCCGAGGTGCATCTGATCCTCGGTTCGACCCTGCTCCTGCTGTTTGGTGCCGGTGCCGCGGGCATTGGCCTGGCGGCAGGTCTGCTGCTGCAAGGACTGCTGTTCGCTCAGTTCGACCTGCCGCAGTACGGCATGAATGTCACCACGCTGTTGATCCCGCTGTGGGGCATCAGCCTGCTGGCCAAGCGCATCGTCGCGCCGGGCACCGCCTACATCGATCTTTCCTACAAGCAGGCGCTGGCGCTTTCGACCGCTTATCAGGGCGGCATCGTCGCCTGGGTGGCGTTCTGGGCCTTTTACGGCCACGGTTTCTCCAGCGAAAACCTGGCGGCCGTGGGCAGCTTCGGCCTGGCCTACATGAGCGTGATCCTGATCGAGCCGCTGATCGACCTGGGCGTGCTGGCCGGTGCCAAGGCGCTGTCGCGTTTCAGTCAGGGGCCGCTGTTCAACGTGCGTCTGCACCAGCCAGCCTGACCTCGTCGCGCTGACGGTCATGCGCCAAGAAGCGTTCTGGATGATGAAAGCCTGTGCTGCATGCCTGCCCTCATCCGGCGCTTCGCGCCACCTTTTCCAAAGGGAGAGGAGCATGAAGGAAGGCGTCGCTGCGCGACTGTTACGCTAACGGCGGCGCTGCCAGATGATCTTGCCGGTATTGCTTTCGGTGACCAGGTACGGGTCGCTGAAGCGGTAGTAGGCGGCGGGTTGATAGTCGGCGGTGCCTGTCAGGCGCACCATCAGCATGCCGTCCTGGCTGCGCCAGTGGCCGCTGTACTGCACCTCGCCAGGGCTGTCGTAGTTCCAGTCGTTGCCGCCGCCGACCGAGCGAGCCCACTGCGTGACGCTGCCATCGGCGTTCAATTGCAGGGTCATCAGGGTGTTGAACGAGGCGAAGTTGGTGCCGCCGCTGTTGATGATCTTCTCGTGTACCCAGGTGCCAACAAGCGCCGGCTCCTGAGCGCCGGCAGTGGACGGCGTCGCCGCTATGGCTACCGCTTCACGCTGAAAGAGAGCCTGGCGCTCTAACACTTCGCCGTTGCGTGGATCGCGCGCGGCGATGCTGGTATTGAGCATGGCATTGGCATAGGTGGCGTTCATGTTGGCCAGTAGCAGTCCGGTCTGTGGGTCGCTGATTTCGGCACGCAGCAGCTTGCCGTCGTAGTGGCCTTTGACGATCAGGCGCAGGCGCTGGCTTTCCACATACTCGCCTTCCACCACGGAGTCGCTCTGGCGCAGGATCAGCTCGCTCGGCTGGCCGTCGAGGGTTGCTCGGTAATGACCGTCGAGTTCACCGGCCTGAATGCTTGAGCATGAGACCATGGCTAACAGCAGAACGATTGCACGGGGCATGATGGTGATCTCTGACGAGTTGATCCAAGCCTAGTCGCTAGCAGTGATGCGCGAGGGCTGTCGCGCTATGTTTTCGTCACCGTATGCAGGCAAGATAGGGGCGTACGTTCAGTCAGGAAGATGCACTGTGAAAGCCTGCTCAGATGATTTCATCATTGCCCACACCCCCGAAGAGGCGGTCGACCGTCTTGCCGCCCTGCACCAGGAAGCCACCGGTGCGTTGAGCCAGGCGCTCAAGCGTTACCTCAAGGAGCGCATCCGCCCCGATGCCAGCGAGCACTGCCTGTTCCGTTATCCCGAATTGCGCCTGACCTACCTGTGCCAGGGCGAGGTGCCGACCACCGTGCGCGCCTACGCCAAGGTGCAGGTGCCGGGCACCTACGCCATCACCGTGACCCAGCCGGCGGCCTTCCGCAAATACTTGCTGGAGCAGTTGAGCCCGCTGATGAACGACTTCACCCTGCGTGTGGAAGTCGGCCGCAGCCAGCAGAACATTCCCTACCCGTACGTGGTCGAGGGTGGCGATGAGCTGGCTGGCAGTGGCGTAACCGCCGCCGAGTTGGCGCGCGTATTCCCCAGCACCGACCTGTCCGCTGCCACCGACGGCACCGCCGATGGCCTGTACGACTGGGAGAACATCGATCCGCTGCCGCTGGCGCTGTTCGACGCGGCGCGCACCGACTTCTCCCTCAAGCGCATCCAGCACTACACCGGCAGCGACTGGCGCCATGTGCAGCCGTGGATCCTGCTGACCAATTATCACCGCTACGTCGATCAGTTCATTCGCCACGGCCTGGACATGCTGGTGGGCGACTCGCGTTTCACCCGCATGGTGTTGCCGGGCAACGTGGTGATCGAGCGCGGCATGGCCGAAGGTGAGATGCAGGCGATCATCGAAAACGTGGTCTGGCACCGCTACCAGATGCCGGCCTACCACCTGCAGGCTGAGGATGGCCACGGCATCACCCTGGTCAACATTGGCGTCGGTCCGTCCAATGCCAAGAACATCACCGACCACCTGGCCGTGCTGCGCCCGCATTGCTGGCTGATGATCGGCCACTGCGGCGGCCTGCGCCAATCGCAGACCATCGGCGACTACGTGCTGGCCCACGCCTACATGCGCCGCGACGGCATTCTCGACCGCGTACTGCCGCCGCATATCCCGCTGCCGGCATTGGCCGAGGTACAGCAGGCGCTGCAGGAAGCCGCCAAACTGGTGACCGGCGAGCAGGGCGACGAGCTGAAGAAGCGCTTGCGCACCGGCACCGTGCTGACCTACGACGATCGCAACTGGGAGCTGCGCTGGGCCCAGGAGCGGCCGTTGATCAACCTGTCGCGCGCCGTGGCGGTGGACATGGAAAGCGGCACCATCGCCGCGCAAGGCTATCGCCTGCGGGTGCCCTATGGCACGCTGCTGTGCGTGTCGGACAAACCCCTGCACAGCGAGATCAAGCTGCCCGGCGCGGCTGGCGCCTTCTACGAGCGCGCCGTGACCCAGCACCTGCATATCGGTATCGCGGCGCTGGAGCTGATGCGCAGCCAGCTCAACTCGCTGCACTCACGCAAGCTGCGCAGTTTCGACGAGCCTCCGTTCCGCTGAGTCAGGCCGCGACCGGCGCCTCGTCACGCAGCAGTTCGGCCAGCGCGGCGCGGTCTATGTTGGCGCCGCTGAGCACCACGGCCACGCGCTGACCGGCATTGAGCTCGCGCTCTTGCATCAGCGCGGCCAACGCCGCAGCACCGGCACCCTCAGCGAGGTTGTGGGTGTCCTCGTGGTAGGTGCGGATGGCTGTGCGGATTTCCTCATCGCCGACCCGCACGATGCGCGCGGCGCCAGCGCGTATCATGTCCAGCGCCAGTTGCTGCGGCTGACGGCAGGCCATGCCGTCGGCCAGGGTGTCGGCGCGGTCGGTCTGCACCAGGCGGCCCTGCTCGAAGCTCTGCGCATAGGCGTCGGCGCCGCTGGCGACCACGCCGACGATCTCGGTGTCGAGGCCAAGCAGGTCGCGGGTGCGGATCATCCCGCAGATGCCCGAGCCGAGGCCGATGGGCACGTAAACCCGGCGCAGGTCCGGCACCGCCTCCAGCAGTTCCAGTGAGTAGGTTGCCACGCCACGCACCAGGTCCTCGTGCAGTGACGGGACCCAATGCAGGCCGTCGCGTTCGGCCAGGCGCGCGGCCTCGGCGCGCGCTTCGTCGAAGTCGCGACCATGCTCGATCACCTCGGCGCCGAGGGCGCGCATTGCCGCATTCTTCTCGCGGGCGTTGCCGTGCGGCACCAGGATGCGGATCGCCAGTCCCGCCGCGCGCGCAGCCAGCGCCAGGCTCTGGCCGTGGTTGCCACGGGTGGCTGTGACCAGCCCGCGCACCTGCGGTTCGCGGCGCAACAGGGCGTCGATATAGACCAGCCCGCCGCGCACCTTGAAGGCGGCGGTCGGCGCGTGGTTCTCGTGCTTGACCCAGACCTCGCAACCCAGACGCTGGGCCAGCAGTGGCCAGGCCAGTTGCGGTGTGGGCGCCATGTGGCGGTGAACCAGTTCAGCGCTCTGGCGCAGTTGGGCAAGGTCGAACATGACGGGCACTCCGAGTGGTGTTGACCCGGATGCTAGATCGGTACATTGTATGGGTAAATCTTTATATTGCATGGCAAGCAATGTGGCTTCCTGATCTTCAAGACAACGCCCTTCCGACGTATCTCGCGCTGGTCGAGGCCATCGCCGCTGCCGTCGGCCGTGGCGAACTCAAGCCCGGTGAGCGCCTGCCGCCGCAGCGACGCTTGGCCTGGACGCTGGGCATCAATCCGAGCACGGTGATGCTCGCCTACCGCGAGGCGGCGCGTCGGCACCTGGTCTCCGGTGAGGTCGGGCGCGGTACCTACGTACTCGCCAGCAGCCACGAAGCGAGCCTGTTCCGCCTCAAGCAGCCGGCCGCCCAGGGAGAGCTGATCGACCTGTCGACCAACGTGCCGGTGCATGACCCGGATAACCGTGACCTCTCCGTCAGCCTCGCCGCGCTAGCTGCACGTGGCGAACTGGACGCGTTGCAGGCCTACCCGTCGGCAGCACTGATCGAGCGCGCTCACCTGGCTGGCGCCACCTGGCTGCGCCGCCGTGGTCTGAAGCTGGCGCCGGGCGGTCTGCTGCTCTGCGCCGGCGCTCAGCAGGGCGTGTCGGCCGCGCTGCTGGCGCTGTGCGAGGCGGGTGAGCCGATTCTGGTGGAGCGCTACACCGCGCCTGGGATCAAGGCCGCCGCACGTCAGTTGCGTCTGCCGCTGCACGGGGTGGCGATGGACGAGCGCGGCATCCTGCCCGATGACCTCGACCGCCTGGCCCGTGCCACCGGGGCTCGTGTCGCGGTGCTCACGCCCTGTTTGCAGAACCCAACCGGCGCCAGCCTGGACGCCGAGCGCCGCACGGCTATCGCCGAGGTGGCGCGGCGGCGCGGGTTGTGGATCGTCGAGGACGATGTCTACGGCGTGCTGGGCAGCGAGGCGCCTTTGGCAGTGCAGCTTCCCGAGCGCTGCCTGCTGATCAGCAGCCTGTCCAAGAGCGTCGCGCCGGGGTTGCGCCTGGGCTTTATCGCCGGCGCGCCGGAGCTGCTCGAACGCATCGACCCCGAGGCCCAGGCCACGCGCTGGGCGGTGACGCCGCTGAGCTTGGCCTTGGCGTGTGAGTGGATCGAAAGCAGCATTGCCGATCAGCGCCTGGCCTGGCAGATCGGCGAGCTGCAGCAGCGCTGGCGCCTGGCTGCGCGCGTGCTTGGCCCGCGCATGCCGCAGGGTAGGGCGGTGGCGCCGCATTTGTGGCTGGACACTGCAGCGCCTGTCGGTCTGTCTGAAGCCTGTCGACAGCATGGCGTCGAGGTGGTGCCGGCTGAGGTATTCGCGGTCGAGGCCAATCCGGGGCACGCCGTGCGCGTCAGTCTAGCGGCGGCAGCCAGCCGGGTCGAACTCAAGCGGGCGTTGGAAGGGATAGTGGCGGCCTGGCCTGTTTAGCGCTGTAGGGCGTACCGGGACGCCGGCCGCTCGGAAGCAGTACGCCGCCGTGGTGGCAGGCTTGAATCTGGCAATGAAGCGCCGAGGGCGTTTTTCTGGCAAGTGTGTGGTGCCAGCTTTTGCATGGCCCGGCGGGCTGTTCGCTTCGCTACGAGCGGCTGGCGTCCCGGACCTACGTCCTTGCGAGTTTCATATGCAGGATTGGAAAGGGCCGGCCGCCCCCGTCCAGGCGCGAGCGATCGGTCACCACGAATCCCAGGTGTTGGTAGAACCCCACGGCCTGCGGGTTCTGTTCGTTGACGTCGACCCGAGTGGCGCCCAGTTCGTCGACGGCATGGCGCATCAGCCGCTTGCCCACGCCCTGGCCGTGGCAGGCCGGATCGACGAAGAGCATTTCCACCATGCCCTCGGTCGTACCGAGAAAACCCAGTATTCGCCCGGTGTTGTCCCGCGCGCAGGTCAGTTGCACGGCCGGGAAATATTGCTCGCGCAGCAACGGCTTGATCACCTGCAGATCGCTTTCCGGGAGGAAGTGGTGGGTGGCGCGCACGGCAGCCTCCCAGATGTCCACCAGGGTGGGCAGTTCGGCATCGGTGGGGGTGTCGAGCATCGGTGACATGGTGACAGGCATCCAGGATAAAGCTGGGCGCAGAGCATGCCAGCTCTGCGCCCATGCTGTCATTTGCTGGCGTCGAGTACCACGCGGTAGCGCGCCTTGCCGCTGCGCAGGTGGTCGATGGCCGCATTCACCTGGCTCATGGGGAATTGCTCGACCTGCGGCAGGATCTGGTGACGCGCGCAGAACTCCAGCATGGTCGCCATGGTTTTTGGAGAGCCCACTGGCGAGCCGGACAGGCTCTTTTGTTGCGGGATCAGGTTGAACACGTGCACCGGGATGGCGCTGGGCACGATGCCGACGAAGTGCAGCCGGCCCTTGCCACGCAGGGTGCCGATCAGTGCTTGCCAGTCCAGATCGGCGCTGGCGGTGACCAGGAGGAAATCCAGGCTGCCGGCAATCGCCTTCATTGCCGCGCTGTCGGTGGAAGCCACCACCTTGTGCGCGCCCAGGCGTTTGGCTTCGTCCTGCTTGTTCAGCGACGAGGTGAAGGCCGTCACCTCGCAGCCCCAGGCGTTGAGAAAACGCAGCGCCAGGTGACCAAGGCCGCCGATACCAACCACGCCGACGCGGTCGGTGGGTTTGATGTCGTATTCAAGCAGTGGGCTGAACACCGTCGAACCGGCGCAGAACAGCGGTCCCACCAGCGCCGGGTCGAGGCCATCGGGTAGTGGCACGGCCCAGGCCCAGTGCGAACGCAGGCGATCGGCGAAACCGCCATGGCTGCCGACGATGGTCGGCTTCACCGAGCGGCACAATTGGTGTGAGCCTTCCATGCACGAGCCGCAGTGCATGCAACTGCCCTTGTACCAGCCGATGCCGACCCGTTGACCCAGCTTGAGCCCGCGCGCCTGCTCGCCGAGGCGGACAATGGTGCCGACCACCTCATGGCCGGGGATGAAGGGGTAGCGCGCATTGCCCCATTCGTTGTCGATCATCGACTGGTCGGAATGGCAGATGCCACAGTATTCCACCGCCACTTCCACCTCTTCGGCGCCGAGCGGCCCGGGATCGTAGCTCAGCCGCTCCAGCGGTGCCTTGGGTGCGGTGGCGGCCCAGCCGCTGAAGGTGGCGAGTTCGGCACTGTTGCTCATCGGTGGCTCCTGAATGCAGGGGGTGAACCGGCAGCTTAGTCGGTTTGGCTGGGCGTGGAAGCACCATCAGCGGCGCTTATCGTGGGTTACACTGCGCGGCCCAGTTCCATCGAAGCCCGCCGCATGTCTCGCCCGCGTCTACCTGCCAATCACCGTACTGCCGCTCCCCGGCGCGTTGCCAAGGCGCCGCCTGCCCAGCCGCGCCTGCTGGTATTGAACAAGCCGTTCGACGTGCTCACCCAGTTCAACGATGACCAGGGCCGCGCCACGCTCAAGGATTTCGTCGACGTGCCTGGCGTCTATCCGGCCGGGCGTCTGGATCGTGACAGCGAGGGGCTATTGCTACTGACCAATGACGGTCGCCTGCAGGCGCGTATCGCCGACCCTAAACACAAGCTGCCGAAGACCTATTGGGTGCAGGTGGAGGGGGAGCCAAGCGATGAGCAACTGCGTCAGTTGCGCGTTGGCGTGACGCTCAATGACGGCCCGACCCTACCGGCCGAAGCTCGACGGCTGGACGAGCCCGAGCTGTGGGAGCGCAACCCGCCGGTACGCTTTCGCAAGAGCGTGCCGACGGCCTGGCTGGAGCTGGTGATTCGCGAGGGGCGCAATCGTCAGGTGCGGCGCATGACTGCCGCCGTCGGTTTGCCGACCCTGCGTCTGGTGCGCGTGGCCATTGGCCCCTGGCGTCTGGACGGATTGCCGCCCGGTCAGTGGCGCGAGGTGCCGGCGTTATTGCCATAGGGGGCGTCATTGCGGGCGAAGTTGGTGTGCACGGCGCACCCTACGGCCGGCGGTGTCCCTGTAGGGGGCGCCGCGCGCACCAGGTTTACGCCGATAGTTCCCGTGTCGCCGCTGGACGGGTATAGGGGGAGAATGGCGGCGCCCGCGGTGATCAGTGAGGCGCACCGCGCAGCGGACGTTTTGTCGCAGGGCCGGAGCCCTGGCGACATGACCTGAATCAATAACCGGCCTTGATCACGGCGATACCTTTGTTCAGCACTTCACGCCAGGCCTGGCGCACGTCTGCGTCGCACTCCTTGTCGTGTTCGCTGATGGTCAGCAGCAGCGCGTCTAGCCACAGGTCGTAGAGTTCGGGGCGAATGTCCAGGTGCTGGCGCGAGTGCGATTCGCCGAGGGCGCGCAGCTTGGTGTCGGGCATGCCGCGGGCGTGCATCACCAGGTTGAGAATGCCCTGGCGCAGCAGCTGCTTTTGCGCGCCCATGTCGGTGTCGACGAACTTTTCGCGGATCAGCGGCGAGCTGGCGAGGAAGTGGCGGTAGAAGCTGTCGAAGAAATCGGGGCTGGCGCAGCAGCGTCCATAGCTCTGCATCACCAGATTGGCGGCGCTCATGTGTAACTCCTTGAGTAGGCGGCAGGTCGCATCGAGACGATGGCCAGGAGGCGATCAGATGTAGCGCAGGTTACTGCGGTCGTTCAACCGTGAATGCCGCGCGCGGTCTCGATGATGTAAGTGATGATCGGCTTGGCGAGGAATGCGAACAGGCACAGGCCCAGGCCGAGGAACAGGATGGCGGTGCCGAGACGACCCGCCTTGGACTTCTTCGCGAGGTCCCAGATGATGAAGAACATGAACAGCATCAGGCCGCCCACCAGGACGTACATCATCAACGCTTCAAATTGTTCGGTTTCCATGCTGCCTCATGATTCGGACGGAAAACGCAGGGCGGGAATTATACGCGCCCTGACCTGAAGCGCGGCATGATCCGCTTCACCCTGCGACTTTCAGTCGCGCAGGTGCTGCAAGGGCAACTGCGTACTGGAGAGAATCTGCTGCAGCACGAAGCTCGAGCGCACGCTGGAAACGCCGTCGATACGGGTAAGGGTGCCGAGCAGCAGCTTCTGGTAATGATCCATGTCCGGTACCACCACCTTGAGCTGGTAGTCGGCGTCCATCCCGGTCACCAGGCAGCACTCCAGCACTTCGGGACACTTGCGGATTTCATCCTGAAAGTGTTCGAAGCGCTCGGGTGTATGCCGGTCCATGCCGATCAGCACGTAGGCGGTCAGGCTCAGGCCAAGCTTCTTGCGGTCGAGCAGGGCGACCTGGCCAGTGATGTAGCCGTCGTCTTCCAATTGCTTGACCCGACGCGAGCAAGGCGAGGGCGAAAGGCCAATGCGCTCGGCGAGCTCCTGGTTGGACAGGGCAGCGTTGCGCTGCAATTCGGCGAGAATGTTCAGGTCGTAACGGTCAAGTTTGTCCATTTTTCTACTGGCTCATTACTGGATTGCGCTAGATGGTGCTCCTTTAGTTGTTAATTGCGCAATTGGTAATTTTGTAAGCAATCTTAGCAATCTTATTTCGCTGCTCAAGGCGTAAGCTTTCTCTCAGTTTCACGGCCCGGACGACAAGTCCTACCGGCCTCGCCCAACCAGGTGAGCCGGCGCCGACGGTCCTACCGGATCGCACCGGCACCCGGGTCCGCACTGCCCAACCAGGCGGGCGACGAAAGCGGCGACAGCATCGCCAGCACCGGACAGATTTCCCGAAGGGGCCGCAAGGCCCCTTTTTATTGCCTGTGATTTTTGCTGCTTGAGGATCACTGAAAGGCAGGGGAGGGCATCGAGATCAGTGTCGGACCACTTCCGACGGATCGGCGTGTACCAGCACTTCGGCGCGTGGATAGTGTTCATGGATCGCCTTTTCCACGGCCTCGCAGTGCGCGTGTGCGTTGGACAGGCTCATCTCGCCCGGCAGCTCCAGGTGCAACTGGACGAACCAGCGCGTACCAGAAATACGCGTGCGCAGGTCATGGGAGCCGAGCACGCCGGGGACGGCATTGGCCAGCGCGTACATATGCCGAGTGGTTTCGCTGGGGAGTTCTTCATCCATCAGTACGCCGATTGCACCGCGTACGATGCTGATGGCGCTCCAGAAGATGTAGAAGGCGATGCCGATGGCGAAGATCGCATCCATCTGCGGCCAGCCGAAACGGGTCAACAGCAAGGCGATAAGAATACTGCTGTTGAGCAGGATGTCGGAGCGGTAGTGCAGCGAGTCGGCATGAATCGCGGTGGAGCCGGTCTCGCGCACCACTTTGTGTTGGAACATCAACAGCGCGACAGTCAGCGCCAACGACAGCAGCATGACGGCAATGCCGAGGCCTTCGGCCTCCAGCGGCTGTGGCGCTTGCAGACGCTCGATGCCTTGCAGGCCAATGAGGATGGCACTGATACCAATGAACAGCGCCTGGGCCAGACCGGCCAGCGCTTCCGCTTTGCCGTGGCCATAGCGGTGATCCTCGTCCGCAGGACGCAGGGCGAAGTGCACGGCGATCAGGTTGATCAGCGAGGCGGCGCTGTCGAGCAGCGAATCGGTGAGGCCGGCCAGCAGGCTGACCGAACCACTCAACCACCAGGCAATCGCCTTGGCCAGCACCAGCGTCAGCGCTACGGTCAGCGCCGCGCGAGTGGCCAGGCGCATCAGCCTGGCATGCTGCGGGTTGTGCATGGACTCAGGCAGCCGGGCGCAGGCCGTAGGCGGCCAGTTGCTCAGCACTGCCGCTGTGCTGGATCAGGCGCGGGTCGTCCAATGGCAGCTGGTGCCCGGTGCTGGTTTCGATCAGCGTCTTCAGCGCGTACTGATCGACCTTGCCGTCTTTGCCGATCAGTTGCTTGAGCTGCTGCGGGTCGACTTGAACGGTCTGGCCTTCGGGCAGGTAGATGGCGCCGGTGGCGAAGTCCACGGCGAAGGCGATCAGGCCCGGAATCACGTAGAACAGGATGCCGATGGCGTTGGCTCCGGCGATTACCGGGTCGATCCGGCCTTCGATCTGGCCACGCCGATCCGGGTAGAAGATCGAGCCACAGGCGCTCAGTTGAGCGAGCAGGGTAGCGGCGACAACGCCGACAATAACGCGGGATTTCGTGCGCATGAGCACCTCCAGAAAAAAGTGGCGCAACTATACCAAGGCGATGATTGCAAAACTGCAGGGCGCTGTTTCAGACCAGCAAGTTGACAGGCGGTTCGCCGTTATAATCGCCGGCTTGCTGTGGAGAAATCATGAACACCCTGCCTATCGATTCGCTGCTGCCTGATTTGCGCGATGCGCTGAGCGCCCGCCACGAAGTGGTGCTGGAAGCGCCACCCGGCGCCGGCAAGACCACCCGCGTGCCGCTGGCACTGCTCGATGCGCCCTGGCTGGCCGGGCAGTGCATCCTTATGCTCGAACCGCGTCGCCTGGCGGCCCGCGCCGCTGCCGAGCGTCTGGCCAGCGAGCTGGGCGAGCAGGTGGGTGAGACGGTCGGCTATCGCATTCGTCTGGACAGCAAGGTAGGGCCGAACACGCGCATCGAGGTGGTCACAGAGGGCATTCTTGCCCGTCGTCTGCAGGATGATCCGGCGCTGGACGGCGTCGGCCTGGTGATCTTCGATGAATTCCACGAACGAAGTCTGGACGCCGATCTGGCCCTGGCACTGACCCTCAATGGCCGCGCCATGTTTCGCGGTACGGACAGCGGCGAGACGCCGCTCAAGGTGCTGCTGATGTCCGCCACGCTGGAAGGGGAGCGCCTGGCCGCGCTACTCGGCGATGCGCCGGTGCTGCGCAGTGAAGGGCGCATGTTTCCGGTGGATATTCGCTGGGGCTCGCCGCAGGCGCCCGGTGAGTGGATCGAGCCGCGCGTGGTGCAGACGGTGCAGCAGGCGCTGGCCGACGAGCCGGGCAGCCTGCTGCTGTTCCTGCCGGGGCAGGCCGAGATTCGCCGCGTGGCCGAGCAACTGGGGGATGTCCTGGGCGGTCGCGACGACATCCTGCTCTGTCCGCTGCATGGCGAGCTTGATCTGTCCGCCCAGCGCGCGGCCATCGAGCCAGCGCCCGCGGGCAAGCGCAAGGTGGTGTTGGCCACCAACATCGCCGAGACCAGTCTGACCATCGACGGCGTGCGGGTAGTCATCGATGCTGGCCTGGCGCGGGTGCCGCGTTTCGACCCGGCCAGCGGCATGACGCGGCTCGATACCCAGCGCATTTCCCGCGCCTCCGCCACCCAGCGCGCGGGGCGTGCCGGCCGCCTGCAGCCGGGTGCCTGCTATCGGCTGTGGTCGCAGGCGCAGCACGAGCAGCTCAGTGCCTACTCCACTGCGGAAATCCTTGCGGCTGATCTGGCCGGGTTGGCCCTGCAACTGCTGCGTTGGGGCGTGACGCCACAGGAGCTGAGCTGGCTCGATATACCGCCGCCGGCTGCCTACGCCCAGGCGCTCGAGCTGCTCGGCCGACTCGGCGCCCTGGACGAGCGTGGTTCGCTCAATGCCCACGGCCAGGCCATGGCCGAGCTGCCGAGTCACCCGCGCATCGCCCATCTGCTGCTGCGGGGCCAGGCGCTAGGCCTCGGTGCGCTGGCTTGCGACCTGGCGGCGCTGCTGTCCGAGCGCGATATCCTGCGCGGCGGTGGCGCAGACTTGCACAGTCGTCTGGCGCTGCTTAGTGGCGAAAGCCGCGCCGTGCGCTCGGCCCAAGGGGGCGTGCAGAGGGCGCGGCAACTGGCGAAGCAGTTTCAGGGCCTGCTCAAGGGCCGGCCGGTGACCCAGGCCGTAAGCGACCCCGAGCACCCGCGCTGGCTCGGCTGTCTGCTGGCCTTCGCTTACCCGGATCGCATCGCTCAGCAGCGCCGCGCCGGTGGCACCGACTATCGCCTGGCCAATGGTCGCGCCGCGCAGTTCGGTGAAACCGATGCCCTGATGAAGCACGAATGGCTGGTGGTCGCTGATCTGGGCAGCCGCCAGGGCCAGCGTGAGGAGCGCATCTACCTCGCCGCCGATCTCGACCCGGCGCTGTTCGAGCGTGAGCTCGCCGAGCAGGTCGAGGCGCTGGACGTGCTCGACTGGGACGAGCGCGAAGGCGTGTTGCGCGCCGAGCGCCAGCGCAAGGTCGGCGAACTGGTGCTGGAACGCCGGGCGCTGGCTGCGCTGGAAGAGGACGCGCGCAGCCGTGCGCTGGTCGGCCTGGTGCGGCGCAAGGGCCTGGAGCTGCTGCCCTGGACGCCCGAGCTGCGGCAGTGGCAGGCGCGAGTGGCGCTGCTGCGCGAGTTGGACATCCAACAGCAAGGGCAAAGCGAATGGCCGGACCTGTCCGATGTCGCGCTGCTGGCCAGCCTCGAACAGTGGCTGACGCCCTTCTTGGGCAAGGTCAATCGCCTCAGCCACTTCGCCAACCTCGACCTGCCGTCGATCCTGCAGACGCTGCTGCCCTGGCCGTTGCCGCAGCGCCTCGACGAGCTGGCGCCGCGTGCGCTGAACGTGCCGTCCGGTTCACGCATCGCCATCGACTACACGGAGCACCCACCGGTGCTCGCCGTGCGCCTGCAGGAGCTGTTCGGCCTGGCCGCCACGCCGCGCATCGCCGGTGGCCGCCTCGGTCTCAAACTGCACTTGCTGTCACCCGCGCGGCGGCCGGTGCAGGTGACCCAGGATCTGGCCAGCTTCTGGGCCAATACCTACCTGGATGTAAAGAAGGATCTCAAGGGGCGTTATCCGAAGCACTATTGGCCGGATGACCCGCTGATTGCCGAGCCCACCGCACGGGCCAAACCGAGAAAATGAGAAGTCGATGCTGACCCTGGATGTCGGGCCCCTGGCCCTTGGTGTATCCCATGTGCTGCTGTTTGGCAGCCTGCTGCTGGCCACACTGGTTGGCTGGTTGATCGGTCGTCGTCACGGCTGCAATCCGGAAAGTCAGTTGTTCCGGATGCTCATGCTGGGGCTGCTGGTGGCGCGGCTGGCGTTCGTGCTGCTGTATGCCGAGTATTACCGCGATGAACCTTGGCGAGTGGTGGATATCCGCGATGGTGGTTTCATCGCCTGGCCAGGCGTGCTCGCAGGGCTGGCGCTGGGTGCCTGGTATCTCTGGCGTCACGCACAATTGCGTCGGCCGTTGGGGGTGGCGATGAGCGTCGGGCTGGCACTGTGGCTCGGCGGCAACCTGATGTTGCATGCGCTTGAGCAGGGCACGCGGTTGCCCGGTCTGCAGGTGCGGGATATGCAGGGTGAGCCGGTGAACCTGCGTGACTACGCCGGTCAGCCGCTGGTGATCAACCTGTGGGCGACCTGGTGCCCGCCATGTCGGCGCGAGATGCCGGTGTTGATGCAGGCGCAACAACGTGAGGCGGCTATCACCATCTTGTTCGTCAACCAGGGTGAAAGCGCTGCGCTGGTGGATGAGTTCCTCGCCGCGCAGCAACTGAGCCTGGACAACCTGCTGCTCGACGAGCAGGTGCAGCTGGGTCAGTTGGTGGGCTCGCGGGCCTTACCCACCACGCTGTTCTACGACGCCGAGGGCCGACAGGTCGGCAGTCACCTGGGCGAGCTGTCACATGCCAGTCTGGAGCGGGCACTGGCCCGATTGCGGGAAGATTGAAGCGTCAATTCAGCCACAGATCCTCGCCGGCATCCTGCAATTGCTGATACACCCGATCCAGCTCCTCGCGCAGGCGCTCGGCATCAGGCGCATGACGGGAGTGGATCAGCCGCAGCGGCAAGCGCTGTACCTCGACGAAGGGCAGGTCGACCATGCCCAGTGCGCGTTTGGCCTGTTCGACGGGGGCCTGATAGTCCAGCAGGTAGTCGCCGCGTCGGCGCACCAGCATTTCCAGGGCCGAGGTGTGGTTGGCGGTACGGTGATGAGTGATATTGCGCGCCGGATCTTCCAGCCATTGATTGACGTCCTGCCAGTAGCTGTAGCCGGTGATCAGGATCACCCCGCGATCCTGCAGATCATCCGGAATGCGCGGCGCAGGTGTGTCATGGCGAAAATACAGGTTGAGGGTGATCTCCCCCAGCAGGTGCTTGCCTTCGAGGGTGTGCTCGGTCAGCTCCGGCTTGCCTGAGGCGCCGGCCCAGATATGTATGCTGCCGTCGCGCAGACCGCTGTAGAGGCGGGCACCGGGGTAGGAGCGAAAGTCTGCCTGGTATCCCGCCTCGCCGAGCAGGCGCGCGGCCAGCTCCAGGCCCGAGCCGCTGGGCTGGCCTTGCGCGTCGGTATAGGAATAGGGCGGGAACTCGTAGTAACCCACGTGAACGCGTTGCCTGGCCTCGGCAGCATGAGCGGCGTGCAGCCATAGCAGGACGATGAATATCAGGCAGAAGCGTCTTGGCATCCGGGTATTGCGGCTCTTGGCCGTCATTTGTTGTTATCGAGTGGTGCCCCATGAGCATGGACACGTCGCGGTGGACTTGTCCAGTTCTGCACGTTTATTCCTGACTTGGCAGGAAAAAGCGACCGATCACCGGCAAATGGTCGGAAATGGTCAGGGTATCGCGCTGGCGAACCTGGCTGGCGAAGGGCGTCAGGCGCGGGCTGTAGAACAGGTAGTCGAGGGTGCGATCCGGGCCGCTGGCGGCGGGATCATTGGGGTAATGGGTGTACCACCTGGCCTGATCCTCGCCGCTGGCCTGTTGCAGGCTGGGGATCATCGGGTAGCGCTGGGCCAGGTCCTGCAGTTCGCTGTCGGCTGCGTACCAGCTACGTTGATCCTCCGGCAGATGCTGGAACTGGCCGGGCGGCAGCAGGTTGAGATCGCCACCCAGCACCCAGGTCTTGTCGCTGTTTTGCAGCTGCTGGAGCAGGCCGTCGCTCATCTCCACCTGGCGCTGCATGGTGTCCGCGCCCTGGGCGAAGGCATCGAAATGGGTATTGATCGCGACCAGTTCGTCGCCGCCACGAATCGGCAGGTAGCTGACCAGCAGGGCGCGCTTGAGCTGGAACTGACGGCTAAGCAGGTCGCTTTCCAGCATGGGCAGTTGCAGGCGCTCGGCGCGGGCTATCTGGAAGCGGCTGAGGGTACCGAGCTTCATGCCGACGCTGCCGAGGATGCGCGGGTGCGGGACGAAGCCGGCCTTCCAGTAGAACGCCTGGGTGCTGCAGGGGTAAAGGTCGCTCAGGCGCGCCTGCAGCAGGACCAGCTGATCCTGGTAGTCGCTGGCCCTGGCGTTGTCGTGCAGCTCCTGCAGCAGCACGACATCCGGTTGTTCGTCGCGCAGCACGCGCACCACTTCATCCAGGGTGACAGCCAGATCGGCGCTGCTCGGGCGCTCATCCGGGCCATCGCCGCCGGGCAGGTCGTACCAGAATACATAGCGTTTGCCGGCCAGGTACTGCACGTTCCAGGTCATCACCTTGAGTGCCTGACCGGGTTGCAGCTGGGCGACCTGGCCACTGCATGACACGGCTGCCTCCTCACGGGGGAGTGGGCGCCAGGTCAGGCTGTAGACCAGCGCAATCAGCACCGCGAGCAATGGCAGCACAATGAGCAGGAGCAGACGAAGCGGGCGGGGCAGGGACATGGCGAAACGGGCGGCTATGCTGGAAGGAGGCGAGGATACCTGACTGCGGCCTGTCGGCCCAGGCATGCGCGATCCTGCCGGGAGGTTGCGATGAACCAGCCGCTGATCGCCCAGCGTGGCCCCTACGCGGTGGATGTGGAGGCCGGGCGGGATTATTTCTGGTGCCGTTGCGGGCACAGCGCCAGTCAGCCATTCTGCGATGGCAGCCACAAGGGCAGCGGGCTGACGCCACAGAAGTACCATGCCAAGCGCGCCGAACGGGTATTTTTCTGTGGCTGCAAGCACACGGCCACGCCACCCTGTTGCGATGGTAGCCATAACAGGTTGTAGTGTCGGCGAGGCCAGCGCAGCGGGAGCAACGCATGTATCGCAAGGTATTCGCCAACAAGGTGTTCGACCGCAAGGTCGTACTCATCACGGGAGGTTGTGCCGGCATCGGTCGCGCCCTGGCGATGCGCCTGGCCCAGGCCGGTGCGCGGCTGGTGATTCTCGATCTGCAGCAGGCCTCGCTGGACAGCCTGGTGCAGCACCTGGCCGATCATCACAACGCTGAGGCTCTGGGCCTGCTCTGCGACGTCGCTGACGCCGAGGCGGTGCAGCGCGCGGTGGCGCTGGCGGTGGAACGTTTCGGCGGCATCGACGTGCTGATCAACAATGCCGGCATCACCCATCGCAGCACCTTCGCCGAGACCAGTCTGGAGGTCTTCCAGCGGGTCATGGCGGTCAACTATTTCGGTGCGCTTCACTGCACCCAGGCGGCGCTGCCCAGCCTGATTGCTCGGGGCGGACAGATCATCGTGCTCAGTTCGTTGTCTGGTATCGCACCGTTGCTCTATCGCAGCGCTTACAACGCCAGCAAGCACGCGCTGCACGGTTTATTCGAGACACTGCGCTTTGAGCTCAAGGGCTCGGGTGTGAACGTGATGCTGGTGTGCCCTGGCTTTACCGCGACTGATCTGCGCAAGAATGCCCTGGTCGGTGACGGCTCGGTGGCCGCCCAGCCACCCTTGGCGATGGGCAAGGTGGCTTCGCCGCAGGATGTCGCCGAGGCCATCTACCATGGGGCGCTCAAGCGTCGGCGTCTGTTGGTGTTGTCCAACGTCGATTGGCGCGCTCGGGTGCTGGCGCGCTTCTTCCCGAGGCTGTTCGAGCGGGTGCTGCTGCCGCGGCTTTCCGGGTTGCGGCCACAGCGTTCGGGGCGCAATTGATGCGCCTCTGGCTGCTCGCACTGCTGATCCTGGCGCCTCTGTGCCGTGCTGGCGAAGGCGAACCCTTGCGGGTGATCACTGACCTCTGGCCGCCCTTTCGCATGGAAGGCGAGAACGGTCAGTTGCAGGGGCTGGATATCGATCT
Organism: Pseudomonas chaetocerotis; assembly: GCF_015712105.2. Taxonomy (NCBI): domain Bacteria; kingdom Pseudomonadati; phylum Pseudomonadota; class Gammaproteobacteria; order Pseudomonadales; family Pseudomonadaceae; genus Pseudomonas; species Pseudomonas chaetocerotis. Next base: position 199,547 of record NZ_JACFYX020000003.1, on the reverse strand, counting down.
GCTGGCCGAACTGTCACGGCGCACCGGGCTGCGCTTCGACGTGGAGCGGGCGCCCTGGGCGAGAGGTCTGGCTGCGCTGGAGCAGGGCAAGGCCGACCTGATGACCGGGCTGGCCAGGACGGCGGAGCGTGAGCGTTATATCCAGTATCTGGATGCGCCGTACTACGCGTGTTCGCCGCGTTTCTACGCCAATCCGGTGCTGGCCACGCGCCTGGATGACTACGAGAAGCTTCGCGGGCTGCGCATCGGCCATGTGCTGGAGTCGGTGTACTTCCAGCCGTTCGATGGCGATCAGGCGTTGAACAAGGTCGGTGTCAGTAACGAGAGCCAGTTGCTGCAGATGCTCGTGCGCGGTCGTATCGACGTGCTGGTGGGCACCGACTGCCAGGTCGACTACGCCTTGCTGACCCCCGAACTGGGCGGTCGCATCGTCAAGGCTGCCTACCGTCCCGAGGCGCGCACCGATCTCTACATCGGTTTTTCCCGTCAGCGCCTGGAGCGTCTGCCGCAACTTGCGGCTGCGCTGGAGACCCTGCTACGCGAGGGTTGGGTAGCGCGAGCGGCTCGGCGTTACCAAGTGGTGGTGGCGCATCAATAGCAGGCCCTGTCAGCCATGATCGTGTGGTTCGACGTATAGCTCGTACATCAGCTCCATATCCCAGTAAGCCGCCTCGATCTTGTGGCCGTCGAGGTCCCTGACGAAACAACCGTAGTACGGCTCGCCGTAGTCCGGGCGCGGGCCTGGCTGGCCTTCGTCCGTGCCGCCGGCTGCCAGCGCCGCCTCGTGAAAGGCATGTACCGAGGCCTTGTCCGGGGCGACGAAGCCGAAGTGGCTGCCGTTGCCGAGCGTCGCCGGCTGGCCATTGATCGGCGTCTGCACCCAGAACTCCGGGTACTCGCGGCCGAAGGCCACTGCCCCGGGATGGCGCATGATTTCCCGGCAACCGAGAGTGGCCAGCACCTTGGCGTAGAAGGCGCTGGCAGCGTCGAAGTCATTGGTGCCGATGGAAACGTGGGACAGGATGCTGGGATTCGTTTCGCTCATGGCGCTCTCCTTGATTGGGCCAAAGCTGCAAGCCTAGTCACTGTTCTCGCTATTCGCCGCTTGCTGCGGTTCGAGCAACATGAAAAGGCGAAATAGCACCACGATGGCGAACAGTTGCAGGAAACCGTTGCCGGTCTGATGCAGCACCCATAGCAGGGTGTCGCTCTGGCTCGGTTGCGTCCACCAGTCGAGCAGCCACAGCGGCACCAGCACGTTGGCCAGGCAGGCGAACACCGGCCAGAAGCGCCCTTCGGTCAGCGTGAAGCTGGCCTGCAACGCGCGTAGCGGCGGCTCCTGGCGCAGTACCAGAATCAGTTCGGAGAAGGCCAGGCGCATCATGATCCAGATGCCCGGCACGATGAACAGCGACAGACCGAGCATGATTGCCAGGGTGCTCAATCCGGTCATCAGGGCGAAGGCTGGCCACAGTTGCAGGCCGGCCGCGAACAGCGGCGCGTTGCTGGGCGTCTGGCCGATGCTGCGCGCATGCAGGAAGAGAATCAGCGGCGCGGCATACAGCGGGTAGAAGAGGATGCCGAGTAGCACGCCATAGGCCGGGTTGGCACCTTCGCCGAGCTGGGCGGCGAGGATCGTCTGGGCAATGGCTTCGAGCAGCAACAGCGGCAGGGTCAGGCGGGCAATTGCCAGCAGGTTGTGGCTGGAGAAAAACCAGGCGTCGCGCAGGACGGACAGAGGCTTCATCGGCAGGTTACCAAGTGTGTGGGCGTGGGCGCTGTAGCCGTTCGCCGGGGCAGTCGAATGAGTTCAAGGGTACTCCAGCTGCGCGTTGGGCAGTGCAGCGAGCAGACGCGGTAGTTCGTTACCAGGCACTTCCAGAGTCAGCTCGGGCGGGCCGGGTGAATACAGCAAAAAGTCGCAGGCCAGCACCGCACGATCGATCAGCAGGGTGATGCTGGCGTCATGTCCGAACGGACAGGCGCACATCGGCACGCAGCCGGTGCGCTCGATCAGTTCCTCGTCGCTGGCGATGCGCGGGCGACTACCGAGCAGCGTTTTGAGCCTGGCCCAGTCGGCGCGGGCGCCTTCGACGCTGATCATCATTGTGTATCTCTGCGGCCCAATGCGCAGGAACAGGCTCTTGCTCTCCACGCCGCGCAGCCCAAAACGCTGGCGTACGGCGTGAGCGGTGGGGTAATCCAGCACCGGCTCGTGTTCGACCAGTCGATGAGCGATATCCAGGCGTTGCAGCAGTTCGAGATTGCGCTGGCAAAGCAGTTGTAGAGGCGTCATGGCGGCAAGGATAGGGTCTGCGCCGCGCCAGGGCCAGCCTCGGCCGCATCCGCGGCCCAGCTCTGGCATACTGACGGCTTCGTTGCCCCCGAGGACTCCCGGTGAAGAAGATCGCCGTATTCGCCGATGTGCAGAACCTCTACTACACGGTTCGCCAGGTCTATGGCTGCCACTTCGACTACAGCGTGCTGTGGGCCGAGGTCAGTCGCCGTGGTGTGATCGTCGAAGCGTACGCCTACGCCATCGACCGTGGCGACGCCAAGCAGCAGCAGTTCCAGCAGATCCTGCGCAAGCTGGGCTTCACCGTGAAGCTCAAACCCTACATCCAGCGCAGCGACGGCTCGGCCAAGGGCGACTGGGACGTCGGCATCACCATCGACGTGCTCGATGCCGTCGAGCGCGTCGACGAGATCGTTCTGGCCTCTGGCGATGGCGATTTCGACTTGCTGCTCGAGCGCGTGCGCAGCCGCGGTGTCGAGGCCATCGCCTATGGCGCGCCCGGGCTGACGGCGCAGTCGCTGATCCGCGCCGCCAGCTTGTACGTACCTATCGAGGGTGAACTGTTGCTGCGCAATCACTGAGAACTTGTAAGCAGGTCTACTGCGTTCGGCATCCCGCGCTTCGGCTGTGCTCGCAATGCTCATTTATTTCAATACACTCCGCTTGCTGCGCGCAGGCGAAACCCGACCTGCCTTCGCTTGCGACGACTTCTCAACACGCTCTGAGGTTTTATTTGGAATCCATCGCTGTCATCGACTTCGAAACCACCGGCGTGTCGCCGAGCCAGGCGCGCGCCACCGAGATCGGCGTGGCGATCATCGAGGACGGGCGCATCGTCGACCGCTACCAGAGCCTGATGAATAGCGGCGCCTGGGTGCCGCCATTCATCGAGCAGCTCACCGGTATCAGCAACGCCATGCTGCGCAACGCGCCGCCGTCGGATCAGGTGATGAACGAGGTGGCCAACTTCATCGGGGAAAGGCCGCTGCTGGCGCATAACGCGTCCTTCGACCAGAAGTTCTGGGACGCCGAACTGGCGCGTGTGCGCCGTCGTCGTGCGCAGCCCTTCGCCTGCTCGCTGCTGCTATCTCGACGTCTGTTGCCCGAGGCACCTAGCCACAAGCTGGGCAATCTCAACGCTTGGGCCGGCTTGCCGGACACCGGCCGTGCTCACCGCGCCCTGGCCGATGCCGAGATGGCAGCGAACCTGACGTTGCATCTGTTCGGCCTGCTGCGTGAGCGCCATGGCCGGTACCAGGCCGACCATGCCTTTCTCTGTCAGTTGCAGAATCTGTCAGCTGCCAAGGTACGGGCGCTGCTGGCCGCGGCGTAGCCTGGATTACATTCGGGCCGTGCAGTACGTCGCTTCTTGTGTAGGAGCCCGCTTGCGGGCGATCCGCTGCCAATCGCCCGCAAGCGGGCTCCTACAAGCGGGTTGGCACGGGTAAACTACTCGCCAGTTCTTCTACTTCCTGCGGTTACCCTTCATGACCTTCGCCTCCCTCGGTTTGATCGAGCCGTTGCTGCATACCCTTGCTGATCTCGACTATCAGACGCCGACCCCGGTGCAGACTCAGGCCATCCCAGCCGTACTCAAGGGCCGTGATCTGATGGCCGCGGCGCAGACCGGCACCGGCAAAACCGCTGGTTTCGCCCTGCCGCTGCTGCAGCGCCTGACCCTGGAAGGCCCGCAGGTCGCCGGCAACAGCGTGCGTGCGCTGGTGCTGACGCCAACCCGCGAGTTGGCCGAGCAGGTACTGCAGAGCTTTTTGAGCTACGGCCAGCACCTGCCCCTGACCAGCTATGCGGTGTACGGCGGGGTCAGCATCAACCCGCAGATGATGAGGCTGCGCAAGGGTGTCGACGTGCTGGTGGCCACGCCGGGGCGGCTGCTCGACCTGTATCGGCAGAATGCGGTGAAGTTCTCCCAGTTGCAGACCCTGGTGCTGGATGAGGCCGACCGCATGCTCGACCTGGGTTTTGCCCGCGAGCTGGATGAGCTGTTCAGTGCACTGCCGAAAAAGCGCCAGACCCTGCTGTTCTCCGCCACCTTCTCCGATGCCATCCGGCAGATGGCCGGCGAGTTGCTGCGCGACCCGTTGTCAGTGGAAGTAAGCCCACGCAACGCCGCCGCCAAGAGCGTCAAACAGTGGCTGATTCCGGTGGACAAGAAGCGCAAGAGCGAGTTGTTCCTGCATCTGCTGCAGGAAAACCGCTGGGGCCAGGTGCTGGTGTTCGCCAAAACCCGCAAGGGCGTCGATCAGCTCGAGCAGGAACTGCTGGCGATAGGCGTATCGGCCGATTCGATTCACGGCGACAAGCCGCAGCCGAGCCGCCTGCGTGCGCTGGAGCGCTTCAAGGCCGGCGAGGTGCAGATTCTGGTGGCCACCGACGTGGCCGCGCGTGGCCTGGACATCGACGACCTGCCGCTGGTGGTCAACCTCGACCTGCCGATCAATGCCGAAGACTACGTACACCGCATTGGCCGCACGGGGCGTGCTGGCGCTACGGGCGAGGCGATTTCCCTGGTCTGCGCTGACGAGGTGGATCAGCTGGCGGCGATCGAGAACCTGACCCAGCAATTGATCAAGCGCGTCGACGAGCCGGACTTCATTCCCGATCACCGCGTACCGCAGACGGCGGTCGGTGGTCAGGTGCTGAAAAAACCCAAGAAGCCCAAGCAGAAACTGATCCCTGGCGCGGGCAAACCGGCCGGCAAGGGCAATATCCACCTCGGCCGCTGGTTCGAGGAAGAAGACGCCAAGCCCAAGGCCAAGGCGGTGCGCAAGGTGCCGAGCTTCGGCAGCAAGCCCAAGGGCGGCAAGAAATAGGGGGGCTTGCCATGTGGGAGGGGCTTTAGCGGCGAAAGTGCGCAGGGCGAACAACGCGAAGCTTGTCCGCCAATGAGGCTCAGGTATTCTGGCCGATGCGCCACAGCACGCCGCTGGGGTCGAACACCATGAACTCGCGTATGCCCCAGGGCTGATCCTGCGGCGCGATCACTCGCGTGTCGAACCGTTCATCCAGGCGGGCTGCTTGAATGTGCTCCCACCAGGCATCGACTTCTTCCACCAGCAGATGCATGACGAAGTTCTCCGCCTGTTCCTTCACGTAGAAGTTCTGCAGCAGAAAGGCGCAGTGCTCGCCGTGGCTGAAGTAGGCCAGCTGTTCGTCCGCCCAGCCGAGCTTGAAGCCCATCGTCTGGTAGAAGTCCTTGCTCAGTTCGAAGTCCCGTGCCGGGACGAAGGTTTTCAGTTCAACGCTGCGCAGCATGTAAATCCCTTTTTCGTCAGAACCATAGCCCGGATGCAATCCGGGAGCACCTGGCACCGGCCCCGGATTGCATCCGGGCTACGGCGGTTTCATCGAGCCGGTTGCGCTAGTGCCGCCACGGCAGCAGCGGTCATGTCGTAGATCACCAGACACACATGTTCTACCGGCTGGCCAGCCAGCGGCAACAGGGTGACGTTCTGGTACATGAAATCGGCCTGGCCGGTGATCGGCTGGTAACTCTTGAAACGCATCAGGTACGGGCGTTGCTGCCACAGGCTGAAAGCGCGGGTGCCCAATTGCACCACGCTTTCCACCTTGCGCTCCAGCCAGGGCCGGTCAATGTCCGGGAACAACTCGAACAACGAGCGCCCCTGTACCTTGTCCGGGCCAAGCCCGGAGTGGTTCTCCATGAAGGCATTCCACACTTCGACGCGGTATTGGCGGTCGAGCACCACCACACCGACGTCGATGCATTGCACGATGTCGAGCAGCCAGTGAACTTCCTTGATATCGATCTGTGCGGGCATCGCCTCACTCCATCAGGTAGCCGATCTTGTCGGTCAGGCGTTTGATCGAATCTTCGGTGAACAACAACAGCAGGTCGAAGTGGATGGCATGGCCTTCCAGGCTGTAGCTGATCTCCACGGCCAGGGTCTTGCGCCAGCGCTGGCGGTTGACCTGGATCAGCTGGTCGAGACTGGCATGCTGGCCGAGCAACTGCGGGTGGCCCTGGGAGAAGCGTAAGTCGAGTTGCTCGGCGACGCCGGCCAGGCACGCACCGATCAGGATGCTGGCCAGGTCCAGCAGCATTTCCGAGGTTTGTGCTTCGTTCTCCGGTTGCCAGCCGAGCAGGCGCGCCATGTCGTCCACTTCCGAGTCATGGAACAGCAGCAGCGCCTCGCCGGCGATGGCCTCGCCGATGAAGCCCTGGCAGATGGCGCTGAAGCGCTCGCCGCGTTGGGCGTCGAGCAGGGTCATGTGCAGTTCGCTGACTTCGAAGATGTTCACCTGCGGCACCGGCAATTGCACGAACACTCCCAGTACCTTGGCCAGTAGCGCGGCGGCGCGGCCCATGGCGACGTTGCTGACTTCGCGCAGGGCATCGCGGAAGCTGACCTTGAGTTCCGACAGTGCAGCGGCCTGGGCCTGTGCCGCTGGCGTGGCCTGCGGGTCGAACAGCTTCAGGTCGATCAGTGTCTGGCGCAGGATCTCGGGGTCGGCGGGTTTCTTGAGGAAGGCCAGGGCGCCCAGTTCACGTACGCGGCGTACGGCTTCTTCCTGCACGTCGCCGGACACCACGATGACCTGGCTGCTGAGCCCTTCAGCGCGCAGTGCGGCCAGGGTCTGGTAGCCATCGAGCACCGGCATGGTCAGGTCGAGCAGCATGACCTGGCCCAACCCCTGGCGGATCGATGCCAGCGCCTCTTCGCCGTTGCTGGCCTGGCTGAGGGAAACCGGCCACTCAGCCGGCAGCGCGCGGATCAATTGCTTGCGCGCCATGTTGGAGTCGTCACAGACCAGCAGCGGGATCACGGCGGGGAATTACCTGTGTGGGAAGCGCCAATTCTGAGCATAGACGCAGCCACGCGGCGCAGTAGCCCGGATGCAATCCGGGGAATGTCTGGAGGATGCCCCGGATTGCATCCGGGCTACGAATTGCCTATCGCCCGAGCCAGTTCAGCACGCCCCGCGCCGCTACCCGGCCGCTGGCGAAGCAGGCGGTCAGCAGGTAGCCGCCGGTGGGCGCTTCCCAGTCGAGCATCTCGCCGGCGCAGAACACGCCGGGCAGGGTCTTGAGCATCAGGCCGGCGTCCAGCTCCGCGAAGGGCACGCCGCCGGCGCTGCTGATGGCCTCGTCCAGCGGTCGGGTGCGCAACAGGGTGATTGGCAGCGCCTTGATCCAGGTCGCCAGATCGGCTGGTTCGGCAAAGGCTGCGGCCGGCGCCAGTTCACGCAGCAGGGCCGCCTTCACCCCGTCGAGACCGGCCTGGCGATGCAGATGCTTGGCCATCGAGTGTTTACCGCGCGGTTTGGCCAGCGCCTGTTGCAGTTTTGCCAGCGGCATCTGTGGCAGTAGGTCGAGGCTGATCACGGCCTGGCCATCGGCCTCGATGGTGCGGCGCATGTCGGCGGAAAAGGCGTACACCAGGCTGCCTTCGATACCGCCAGCAGTCAGCACGAACTCGCCGACGCGAGGCGCCTGGTCGGGCAGGCTGAGGGCGACGTTCTTCAGCGGCGCACCGGCGAACTTGTCTCGCAGATACTCGCTCCAGCCGGCGACCTCGAAACCGCAGTTGCTCGGTTTCAGCACCGCCACCTCGACACCGCGCGCTTGCAGCAGGGCCGTCCAGGCGCCGTCGGAACCCAGCCGCGCCCAGCTGCCGCCGCCCAGTGCCAGCAGGCAGGCGTCGGCGGCCAGTGCGCGGTCGCCGTCCACACTGGCGATACGCAGGCTGCCGTCATCGTTCCAGCCCAGCCAGCGGCTGCGCGTGTGGATCGTCACGCCCTGCTCGCGCAGGCGGCGCAGCCAGGCGCGCAGCAGCGGCGCAGCCTTCATGTCGGTGGGGAATACGCGGCCGGAGGTGCCGACGAAGGTGTCGATGCCCAGGCCGTGGATCCAGGCGCGCAAGGCATCGGCGTCGAACTCGCGCAGCAGTGCCGCGACTTCGGTCTGGCGCTCGCCATAACGGCCGATGAAGGCGTCCTTGGGCTCGGCGTGGGTGATGTTCATGCCGCCGACGCCGGCCAGCAGGAATTTACGCCCCACCGAGGGCATGGCATCGAACAGCTCCACGCGCACGCCGCCTTGCGCCAGCACTTCGGCAGCCATCAGCCCGGCAGGGCCGCCGCCGATGATGGCGACGTGATGAGCGGTGGGCTGGGTGGCTGTGGTCATGGCGGCAGGATGGTCAGGGGATGGCCGCGTATTCTACCCGAGTGCTCCCTGGCCTTGTCATTTGCTCAGGCTTAGGGCAGGTTCTGGGCGAACCTTTTCGGCTGGAGCCCGTTATGTCCCAGATCTGCCCCGACATCGATCCCGATGGCCTGATCGAATATTCGGTGGTCTACACCGACCGCTCGCTGAACCATATGTCGCAGTCGTTCCAGGGCGTGATGCGCGATATCTCCGCCACCCTGAAACAGGTCTACAACGCCCATGCCGTAGCGATCGTGCCGGGCAGCGGCACCTATGGCATGGAGGCAGTGGCGCGGCAGTTGGCGACCGATCAGACGTGCCTGGTGATCCGCAACGGCTGGTTCAGCTACCGCTGGACGCAGATCTTCGACATGGGCCGGATTCCCGCCGAGGCGCACGTGCTCAAGGCGCGTCCGGTGGCTGACGGCCCGCAGGCGGCCTTCGCCCCGGCGCCGCTGGACGAAGTGCTGACCACCATCGCCGCCGAGAAACCACAGGTGGTGTTCGCCCCGCATGTGGAAACCTCCTCGGGCATGATCCTGCCGGACGATTACCTGCGTGCGGTGAGCGACGCGGTGCACGCCGTCGGCGGCCTGTTCGTGCTCGACTGCATTGCCTCCGGCACCCTCTGGGTGGACATGCAGGCCTGTGGCATCGACGTGCTGATCAGCGCCCCGCAGAAAGGCTGGAGCGCCTCGCCCTGCTGCGCCCTGGTGATGATGAGTGAAGCGGCTCAGGCGCGTGTCGAAGCGACCCAGAGCACCAGCTTCGCCTGCGACCTGAAGAAGTGGCTGCAGATCATGCAAGCCTACGAGCAGGGCGGCCATGCCTACCACGCCACCATGCCCAGCGACGCCCTGGCGCGTTTCCGCGATGCCATGCTCGAGGCCAAGACCCTCGGTTTTGGCAGGGTGCGCGAGCAACAGCAGGAGCTGGGCGACCGGGTGCGTGCGCTTTTGGCTGCGCGTGGTTTCAGGAGCGTCGCGGCCAAGGGCTTCGAAGCGCCGGGGGTGGTGGTTTGCTACACCGACGACGCGCAGATCAAGAACGGCGCCAAGTTCGCCGCCATCGGCCTGCAGATCGCCGCCGGCGTGCCGCTGCAATGCGACGAGCCGGCGGACTTCCAGACCTTCCGCCTCGGCCTGTTCGGACTGGACAAGCTCGGTAACATCGACCGCACCGTGGCAACGCTGGAGCAGGCGTTGGACAAGGTGCTGGCCGGCTGACCTGGGCTGGGTTCGTCAGCGATTCTTCATGGCCTGCAGCGTGTAGCTCAGCGGCAGGCGCTCGGGCCCTGAACGCAGGCGCCATTCGCCGTCTGCGCCCAGCTGCATCTGTCCGGGCAGCGCTTCCCAGGGCACGCAGTCGTGTTCTTCCAGGGCGGTGAGCGTCATACCATGACGCAGCAAAGCCGAGATGATCTCACCCAGGCCGTGATTCCATTCGTGGGTCACGGTGGCGGTCAGCGTCGCATTGGTCTGCACGTAAGTCTGCTCGTCATCCCAGACCAATGGTTCGCGGTGTTCGAAGTACGGATGGGCGATGCGCAGTTCGTCCTCGCACGTCTCGTCCAGGCTCAGCAGAATGGGGTGCGCCTCGCGCAGAAAAAGCCGCCCACCGGGCTTGAGCAGGGCCGAGACGTTCCGCGCCCAATCATCGATGCGGGGCAGCCAGTTGAGGGCGCCGATGCTCGTGTAGACCAGCTCGTAGCGCTGCTCGCCGAGCACGCGTGCGGCGTCGTAGACCGAGGCTTCGACGAAGCGTATGCCCTGCTGGCAGGCCTCAGCCAGGCGCAGTGCCTGCTCCAGCGAGGCGCAGGAAAAGTCCAGGCCGGTGAGCCGCGCGCCCAGGCGGGCCAGTGACAGGGTATCGGTGCCGATATGGCATTGCAGATGGAGTGCCTCCAGCCCTCGGATATCTCCGAGGCGAGGCAGATCGAAGCGCACGACATCGGACAGGTGTTCGGCCGACTCGATGAATGTCTGCACCTGATAGTCGGGCGAGGCTGCGTGCAGTGCGGCGCGTTCGTTCCAGTTGGCCTTGTTCAGCTCGAATGAGTCATCCATGACGCTGTTTCCATTTAGGGATAAAACACGATTATGCCGAGGTATCGTGAGGTGTGCTCGTCAACCCAACCCACGCGCCGCCCACACCTTTGCCGCGCTGTGGTGCAGGATGCCGTGGCGGCGGGCGAGGGCGGCGTGATCCCTGGAGTAGCCGCCGCCGATCACCCCCAGCACCGGAATATCGCGGCCCAGGCAGTGCTGCAGCACGGCTTCGTCACGGGCGGCCAGGCCCGCGTCGGTGAGTTGCAGGTAGCCCAGAGCATCGTCCTTGTGCACATCGACGCCCGCGTCGTAGAGCACCAGGTCCGGCTGATAGATCGGCAGCAGGTAATTGAGTATGTCGTCCACCACCTTGAGGTAATCCTCGTCGCCCATGCCGCGCGGCAGGGGGATGTCCCAGTCGCTTTGAGCCTTGCGTGCCGGGAAGTTCTGCTCGCAATGCAGTGACACGGTAACGGCATCCGGCTCGTCTTCCAGCAGCCGCGCGGTGCCGTCGCCCTGATGCACGTCGCAATCGAAGATCAGTACCCGGTGCACACGGCCCGCTTCGAGGAGGTAGCGGGCGATCACCGCCAGGTCGTTGAAGATGCAGAAGCCCGAGGGGAAGTCGTAGTGCGCGTGGTGCGTGCCACCGGCCAGGTGGCAGGCCAGGCCATGACGCAGCGCCAGTTCGGCGGTCAGCAGCGAGCCGCCCACGGCGCGCACGGTTCGCCGCGCCAGGGCATCGCTCCAGGGCAGGCCGAGGCGGCGCTGGTCTTCATATGACAGCTCGCCGGCCATGTAACGGGCGATGTAGTCCGGGCAGTGAACCAGGGCGAGGATTTCTGCGGAGCACAGCTCGGGGCGTTGCAGCTCGGCATCGGTGGTCAGGCCACTGTCGATCAGGTGATCGCGCAGCAGGCGGAATTTTTCCATGGGGAAACGATGCCCGACCGGAAACGGCGGGCTGTAATCCTCGTGGTAGACCAAAGGTAGCGGCATGGACTAAGTGCTCATCGAATCGACGGCCTATGGTCGCAGCCAATCGAGGCAATCTCCATGCCCCTGATCGAAACCTGCTTCGAGCGACAGCTGACACTCTGCGCTGACGGCCACTCGTCCACAGCGGCGGACGGAGCCAATGCTATGGACGAGTGGCCTGGTGGGCAATGATCCTGGTGCTGTAATCGGTGACCGAACCGAAGTCGCTTCGATGATCACCGTCAGGGCACGGATGACGCGGGCAGGCTTATTCTCCCGGCCACACGCGCATCACGCGATAAGGCGGTTTGCCGCTGTCGGTGCCACCGGTGAAGGCCGGGGTTTTGTATAGCTGATTGACCGAGATATACAGCCAGCCGTCGTGACCGACATGTACGCTGTCCGGCCAGTCCAGTCGGGCGTCGCGTACCAGCGGCTTGAGCGTGCCATCGGTATCGAGCAGGTCGATGCCGTTGTCGTTGAGGTTGGTGAAAAAATGCCGGCCCTTGGCGTCGGTGCCGGCGCCGTCGGAAACGGGCTTGGCCCCGACTCGCTGTATGGCAGCCGCGATTTGCTCGTCGCTGGCGCCGTCACGCAGCAGCTTGCTGGGCAACGAATACCAGGTCTTGCCGTTCATGGCGCCGAAATACAGGGTGGCATGGTCGGCCGACAGGGTGATCGGATTGACCGCCACGTTGGCTGGTTTGCCCTGGAACTGGATTGGCACGCCGCCGATGATCATCCTGGCGTCGGGCTCTGCTTGCAGCGCGGCATGGCCGCTGAAGCGCCGCGTCTTTCCGCTGCTGATTTCCACGGCGATCAGGCCGGGATTGGCAATGTCCGCCAGGTAGATCCAGCCAGCGTTGTCGTCGACGGCTAGATCCTGAATGAAGCTGCCTTTGGGCGCGATATCGGCAGGCAGCTCGATGCGATACAACTCATCGCCAGTCGCAATATCGAAGCCCCACAGACGTGTTTTGCCCAGGTTCAGGCCCATGTCGGTTATCCACAGGCGGTTCTTGCCATCGATGGCGATACCCAGCGGCGTATCGATCTGCGCATCGTTGGCAGCGGCGGTGCCGCGTTGCACCGTGCTGTTGGGCCAGGGCTTGTAGCTGTCGCGGCCGGTGATTTCGATCAGTTGAGCGGCAGCGGGCGCACCCAGGGGATGGACCGTGGCAAACACCCGGTTGTCCGCGCTGGGGGCGACGTTGCCGGGGCGGATCGGTAGTTCGGCGACTACTTCCAGGTCGCCGACCTTGGCTGCAAGGGCCGAGTTGAAGAACGGTATGGAAAGAGCCAGCAGGGTAGCGCTGGCTGCCCGGCGGATGGGGCGAGAAAGAGACGTCATGACAGGTTTCCTGTTGTGCGCTGGGAAAGGCGAATGCGCTACACAAGCGTTATTCGCCGTTGCGGCTGCCTCGGTGATTGATGGCGGCGAATATTCGCCCTGAGGCCGGTAGGCAGTGAGGTCCAGTGTGGCTTTATCAGCAAAGATGAAAAAGACTGGCCAGGTTGAACGTCTTTCAATCGGCGCACGAAAGTCGTCACAGCACGTAGAACAGAATCGCCACGAAGTGCAGCAGGCTGCCGGCCATGACGAACAGGTGCCAGATGCCATGCCAATGGCGAAAGCGACTGTCGTAGGCGAAGAATATGATGCCCACGGTGTAGAGCACGCCGCCAGCCGCCAGCCATGTGAAACCGGTCATGCCCAGGGCGGCGATCAAGGGTTTTACTGCCACCAGTACGATCCAGCCCATCACCGCGTAGATGATCAACGAGAGCACGCGTGCTTCGGAACGGGGTTTGATTTCCTGCAGCATGCCGATCAGCGCAAGGCTCCATACGATGCCGAACAAGCTCCAGCCCCACGGGCCGCGCAAGGTTACCAGACAGAAAGGGGTGTAACTGCCGGCAATGAGCAGGTAGATCGACAGGTGATCGAGTTTTTGCATCACCCGTTTCGCCGGGCCACGCATGCTGTGGTAGAGAGTGGAGATGCTGTACAGCAATAGCAGGGTGACGCCGTAGATGGCCACCGCGACGATCTTCCAGAGATCGCCCGTGGAGCTGGCCAATGCCAGCAGCCATACCGCACCGATGGCTGCAAGCACAGCGCCGATCAGGTGGCTCCAGGCGTTGAATTTTTCTCCGTGGTACATGCTATCTGCGGTCTTCCGTTACGCCTGGCTTTGCCAGACCTTTTCTGCGCGGGTTTTCGTATGACAGCTCGCCAGCCATGTAGCAAGCCCCGTAGTTGGAGGGCGGGGACCTCCGCTGGAGACCGTTCGGGACGATGCAGTTCAGCATCGGTGGTCAGGCCGCTGTCGACCAGATGCTCGCGCAGCAGGCGGGAAAGGCGGGCTGTAAGCGGCTTACAATAAGTGCTCATCGAGTCGACGCCCTATGCTCGCAGCCAATCGAGACAATCGCCATGCCCCTGATCGAAACCTCCACTGAGCGCCTGCTGCTGCGCACCTGGCGCGACAGTGATCTGTCGGCGCTGGTCGCACTCAATGCCGATGCCGAGGTGATGCGCCATTTTCCCGCTCCTCTGGACGCCGAGCAGAGCGCGCACTTGTTGGCGCGCATACGCACGCACTTCGATGAGCACGGTTTTGGCTTCTGGGCGCTGGAGCGGCGCGACACGGGCGAGCTGATCGGCGTCACCGGGCTGGCGCAGGTCGGTTTCGACGCGCCGTTCGTACCGGCGGTGGAAATCGGCTGGCGCCTGGCGCGGGCGCACTGGCGTCAAGGCTATGCCCGCGAGGCGGCGCGCGCTTCACTGGCCGTGGCCTTCGAGCAGCTTGGGTTGGACGAGGTACTGAGCTTCACTGTGCCGGCCAATCTGCCGTCGCAGGCGGTGATGCGTACTCTCGGCATGCAGCGTGACGAGGCCGCCGATTTTCTCCATCCGCGCGTGCCGGCTGGTCATCCTTTGCAACTGCACGTGCTCTACCGAATAAGCCGCGAGCAGTGGGAGGCGCAGCGATGACTGACGTGCTCGCCTACCACCAACTCAGCAAACACGCACCTGAGCGCTTCGCGCCAGGGCCGGGACAACTGGACTGGGCGACCCAGCCAGCGCCCTTTCGCCGTTACGAGGGGGCTCGGCTGATCGAGCTGTACCACCGCCCGCTGGAGGAGGGGCCGGCTTACGACTGCGCTTTCGCCGGAGCGCAAACGCCGCCCGCGCCACTGAATCGAGCCAGCGTCTCGCAACTGCTGTACGACAGCCTGGCCATTTCCGCCTGGAAGGAGGCCGGCGGCAACCGCTGGGCGCTGCGGGTCAACCCGTCGTCTGGCAACCTGCACCCGACCGAGGCTTATCTGCTGCTGCCGCCGGGTGTCGTCGATGAAAGCGGTGTGCTGGCGCATTACGCGCCGGATCTGCATGCGCTGGAGGTGCGCTGTGACCTGCCTGCGCCGCTCGGCCAGCAGCTTGCCAACAGCCTGCCGCCGGGTGGTTGTCTTCTTGGCCTGAGTAGCATTGCCTGGCGCGAAGCCTGGAAGTATGGCGAGCGGGCCTACCGCTACTGTCAGCACGATCTCGGCCATGCCCTGGCTGCGCTGGCCATCGCCGCCAGCGTGCAGGGCTGGCAGGTGCGCATGCTGCATGGCGTGGCCGAAGTGCATCTGGACGGCCTGCTGGGGCTGGATGATGAGGGCTTTCATGAGGCCGAACATGGCGACTGTCTGCTGTGGATCGGCCCGGCGCAGACGATGGAGTTCGCGCTGCCCGAGCCCCTGCTGACCGGGCTGGCGCAGCTTGAGCGGGCCGGGGTGCCCAATCGTCTGTCACGCGATTATCGCCGCTGGCCCGAGCTGCAGCGCATACATGGGCTATGCCGTGCACCGGCACGTCCTCGCGCCGCCTGGAGCGTAGATGTTGCTGCTGTTCGCAATGACAACCCCGGCCTGCCCTTGAGGCCCATCCTGCATCGCCGGCGCAGTGCGCAGAGCATGGACGGCCGCAGCGGTATTCAGGCTGCACTGCTGCTGGCCTGGCTGCGCCGCCTGATGCCGGTGCAATCGCCGGTGCCGTTCGCCGTCACCGGTGAGCCGAGCGAGATCGACCTACTGCTGTTCGTTCATCGTGTGCAGGGCCTGGCGCCCGGTCTGTACTGGCTGGATCGCACGGGCAGCGGCGTGCAGCCGCTGCGCGAGGACTATCTGTGGCAGCGGGTGGACGACGAACTGCCGCTGTACCGTCTGCTCGAAGGCGACGCCCGTGGTCTGGCGGGCTTTCTCAGTTGCGGTCAGGATATTGCCGCCGACGGTTGTGTGGCCCTGGCCATGCTGGCGCGGGTGGAGAGCACTGTTGCCAATGGCAATTGGCGTTATCCCAGGCTCTACTGGGAATGTGGCCTGATTGGTCAGCTGCTCTATCTGGAGGCCGAAGCGGCCGGGCTTTCCGGCACTGGCATTGGGTGTTATTTCGACGATGCTTTGCGGGAATTGCTCGGAGATGCCGACAGCGGCTGGCAAAGTCTTTACCATTTCACCCTTGGCCGCGCTGTATGGGATGAACGTCTGACGTCCCTGCCGGCCTATTCCCAACCGCGATTACCAGACCGTTGAAAAAACGTAGGCGAGGCAGGCAAGACAATACCGATGGCGGCCCCGCAAAAACGACCGAAAGAGCGCAGTTTAGTATACTAAACGAGCATTTTGAGGGCGTTTTTAACGCAGTGTTGCCAACGCAGGTAGTTTTTCAACGTTCTGTTACCCCCTGCACAAGGAGAGACTCCATGACCCAGGTACTCGACGATCTGGTCGCGCTGCTGAGCCTGGAACAGATCGAGGAAAACCTGTTCCGTGGCCGCAGCCAGGATCTCGGTTTTCGCCAGTTGTTCGGCGGCCAGGTGCTTGGCCAATGCATTTCCGCCGCCAGTCAGACGGTCGAGGAAGCGCGCCACGTGCACTCCATGCACGGCTACTTCCTGCGCCCGGGCGATGCCAGCCTGCCGGTGGTTTATCAGGTCGAGCGCACCCGCGATGGTGGCAGCTTCAGCACCCGTCGCGTGGTGGCGGTGCAGAAGGGCAAGCCGATCTTCTTCTGCAGCGCCTCGTTTCAGTATGACGAAGAGGGCTTCCACCATCAGAGTCAGATGCCGGAGGTCCCCGGCCCCGAGGACCTGAAGTCGGAAACCGAGCTGGCGCGCATGGTCGCGCCGATGATTCCCGAGCGCATGCGTGAGCGTGCGATCAGCGACAAGCCTATCGAGATTCGCCCGGTTACCCTGATCAACCCGTTTGCCCCGCAACCCTGCGATCCGGTCAAGTACGTGTGGTTCCGCGCCGCCGGCGAGCTGCCTGACGACCCGCAGCTGCACAAGTACCTGCTGGCTTACGCCAGTGACTTCAACCTGCTGACCACCTCGATGCAGCCCCACGGTGTGTCGGTGTTCCAGAAATTCATGCAGGTGGCCAGCCTTGACCATTCGCTGTGGTTCCACCGCAACCTGCGAATGGACGACTGGCTGCTGTACGCCATGGACAGCCCCTGGGCCGGCAATGCCCGTGGTTTCTCCCGCGCCAGCATTTACAACCGTCAGGGCGAACTGGTGGCCTCCGTCGCCCAGGAAGGCCTGACCCGCGTGCGTGAGGACTGGAAGTGAAGACACTGCGTGAGGTGCGTCACTGGGTGTTCGACATGGACGGCACCCTGACCCTGGCGGTGCACGATTTTCCGGCGATCAAGCGGACGCTGGGCATTCCCCAGGAGGACGACATTCTCCATCACCTGGCGGCGCTGCCGGCGCAGGAGGCCGCGCAGAAGCATGCCTGGCTGCTGGAGCATGAACGCGAGCTGGCGGTGGCCTCGCGCCCGGCACCAGGTGCCATCGAGCTGGTGCGTACCCTGAGCGAGCGTGGCTGCCAGCTCGGTATCCTGACCCGCAATGCTTACGAACTGGCGCTGCTGACGCTGCAGGCCATCGGTCTGGATGACTGCTTCGCCACGGCGGACGTTCTCGGCCGCGATGAAGCGCCGCCCAAACCCCATCCGGGCGGATTGCTGCACCTGGCCGAGCGCTGGCGCGTCAGGCCGCGTGATCTGGTAATGGTTGGCGACTACCGCTTCGACCTGGAGTGCGCCCAGGCCGCTGGCGCGCGCAGCGTGCTGGTCAACCTGTCGGACAACCCCTGGCCGGAGCTGACAGAGTTACATGCGCATGACTGCGCGCAGTTGCTGGCCGAGCTGAGCTGAGGGCGCACCAGCGTGATGCTGTCCATGCCGCGCCGCCCAGGCAGCGCCAACTGCACCCGGATTTCATCCGGGCTACGGTATGCAGCCCGGTCTCGTCAGACCGCGTAAAAAAACGCCCCCGCAAAGACTGCGGGGGCGGCGCGTTGGATAAGGTCGTCCTTGAAGCGGGTCACGCGCGATCAACCTTGTGGGGTGTGGCTCCCCGTATTGCTCCAGCCACCACCCAGGGCCTTGTACAACTCCACTTCGCTGCTGAGCTGGGCCAGGCGGTCGGCGATCAGTTGCTGGCGCACGCTGAACAGCTGACGTTGGGCGTCGAGCAGGGTCAGGTAGCTGTCCACGCCGGTGCGGTAGCGGCGTTCGGCCAGGTCGTAATAGGTCTCGGTGGTTTCCAGCAGGGCACGCTGGGCGTCCAGTTGCTGGCGGTAGGTGGTACGTGCGGCGAGGCGGTCAGCGACTTCCTGGAAAGCCACCTGAATGGCTTTCTCGTACTCGGCGACGCGGATATCGCTCTGCAGTTCGGCATAGTCGAGGTTGGCGCGCAGACGACCGGCGTTGAAGATCGGCAGGCTGATCTGCGGCTGGAACAGCCAGGTACCCGAGCCGCCGTCGAACAGGCCGGACAACTGGCTGCTGGCGGTACCGGCATTGGCGGTCAGGCTGATGCTGGGGAAGAACGCCGCACGCGCCGCGCCGATATTGGCGTTGGCGGCCTTGAGCTGGTACTCGGCCTGCAGCAGGTCGGGGCGACGCTGCAGCAGGTCGGCGGGCAGGCCAGCCGGCACCTGTTCCAGCAGTTCTGCATTGAGCTTCAGCCCCTGCGGCAGATCGGCCGGTAGGCCAGTGCCGAGCAGTTGAGTCAGGGCGTTGCGATCCTGAGCGACCAGGCGCTGGTATTGCGCCAGGCTGACGCGTGCGCTGTCCACCGCGCTGCGTGCCTGGCTCAGGGCCAGGGCATCGGCGACACCGACGTCGAAGCTGCGCTGAGTCAGCTGGTAGCTTTCCTCGAAGGTCTTCAGGGTGTCCCGGGTCAGCTGCAGCAGCGCCTGGTCCGCCTGCCATTGCAGGTAGGCGCTGGCGACGCTGGCGACCAGGCTGATCTGCGTGCTGCGCTGGGCCTGTTCGGTCGCCAGGTACTGCTGCAGGGCCTGCTCGCTGAGGCTGCGGATACGGCCGAAGAAGTCCAGCTCCCAGGCGTTGACGCCCAGTGTCGCGCTGTACTGACCGCTGGTGCGGGCTTCGCCGGTCTGGCTCAGGTCGGCAGGCAGGCGCTGGCGAGTGCCGGCGCCGTCGGCGGAAACCGAAGGCAGCAGGTCGGCACGCTGGATGCGGTACAGCGCGCGATAAGCTTCGACGTTCAGCGCAGCAACGCGCAGGTCGCGGTTGTTTTCCAGTGCCACCTGCACCAGTTGCTGCAGCGCCGGGTCGCGGAAGAACTCGCGCCATTGCAGGTCGGCCGCCGCACGGCGGCCTTCGCTGGCGGCGCTGCCATAGGCTTCGCCTTGCGGCCAGTCGGCGGCCACCGGAGCGTCCGGGCGCTCATAGTCGGGAATCAGGCTGCAGCCGCTGAGCAGAGCGGCGGCCACGGCCAGGGACAACAGGGACTGCTTCATTGCAGTACCTCCTTCTCGTTTTCACGGGTCGGCTCGGGGCGCTTCTTCTCGAAAATCGAGCAGACCACTACGTAGAACAGCGGAATCCAGAAGATCGCCAGGATCATCGCGCTGAGCATGCCGCCGATCACCCCGGTGCCGATGGCGTGCTTGCTGCCGGCGCCAGCACCGCTGGCGATGGCCAGCGGCAGACAGCCGAGGATGAACGCCAGCGAGGTCATGATGATCGGGCGCAGACGCATGCGGCAGGCTTCGATGGCGGCTTCGGCGAAGGTCATGCCCTGCTCGTACTGGGCCTTGGCGAACTCGACGATGAGAATCGCGTTACGCGCCGACAGACCGATGGTGGTGAGCAGACCAACCTTGAAGAACACGTCGTTGGACAGGCCACGCAACTCGGTGAACAGCAGCGCACCGATGATCCCCAGCGGCACCACCAGCATCACCGCGAACGGGATCGACCAGCTCTCGTACAGGGCTGCCAGGCACAGGAACACCACGATGGCGGAGATGACGAACAATGCAGTGGTCTGCGAGCCTGCCAGGCGCTCCTCGTAGGACAACCCGGTCCAGGAGTAGCCGACGCCCTGGGGCAGCTGCGAGGCGATTTCCTCGACGGCGGCCATGGCATCACCGGTGCTGTAGCCGGGCGCCGGAGCACCGAGGATTTCCACCGCCGACACGCCGTTGTAGCGCGCCAGCTTCGGCGCACCGTAGGTCCATTCACCGCTGGCGAAGGCGCTGAACGGCACCATACGGCCCTGATCGTTGCGCACGTACCACTTGTTCAGGTCTTCCGGGCTCATGCGTGCTTCGGACACACCCTGCAGGTAGACCTTCTTCACTCGACCGCGATCGATGAAGTCGTTGACGTAACTGGCACCCCAGGCAATCGACAGGGTGCTGTTGATATCCGCCAGCGACAGGCCGAGGGCACGGGCGCGCTCGTCATCAATCAGCAACTGGTACTGCGCCTCGTCGCGCAGGCCGTTGGCACGCACGCTGTCGAGCACCGGGTGCTGGTTGGCCAGCTGC
The DNA here is from genome assembly GCF_015712105.2 of Pseudomonas chaetocerotis. Classification (NCBI taxonomy): domain Bacteria; kingdom Pseudomonadati; phylum Pseudomonadota; class Gammaproteobacteria; order Pseudomonadales; family Pseudomonadaceae; genus Pseudomonas; species Pseudomonas chaetocerotis. Next base: position 179,173 of record NZ_JACFYX020000003.1, on the reverse strand, counting down.
AGGAACTTGTCGCGTGCCTCGTTCATCACCTGGTGGCCAACACCCGCCTGATCCTGCAGGAAGAAGTTGAAGCCGGTGGCGTTACCCATCTCCATGACCGCAGGCGGGGCGAAGGCGAACACCATCGCATCGCGGAAGCTGAAGAAGTGCATCTGCGCACGTTGCGCCAGCGCGGCTACGCCATTCTCTTCACCCGGGCGTTCCCCCCAGGGCTTGAGCATGATGAAGGCCATACCGGAGCTCTGACCACGGCCGGCGAAGTTGAAGCCAGTGACGGTGAACACCGACTTGACCGTGCTCGCCTCGTCTTCCAGCAGGTATTGGCGCATTTCGTCGACCACCACCTGAGTACGCTCGGCACTGGAGCCGGACGGTGTCTGCACCTGGGCGAAGAGCACGCCCTGGTCTTCCTCTGGGAGGAAGGCGGTGGGGATGCGGGTGAACATCCACGCCATGATGATGACGATCACCAGGTACAGCAGCAGGTAGGGTGCCTTGCGCTTGATCATGCCCGCAACGCCGCGCTGATAGGCATTGCTGCCGCGCTCGAAGGTGCGGTTGAACCAGCCGAAGAAGCCGCGCTTGGCCTCGTGGTGATCGCCGTCGATGGGCTTGAGCAGGGTGGCGCACAGCGCCGGGGTAAAGATGAGCGCCACCAGCACCGACAGAGCCATGGCTGAGACGATGGTGATGGAGAACTGCCGGTAGATCACCCCGGTGGAGCCGCCGAAGAACGCCATTGGTAAGAATACTGCCGAGAGCACCAGGCCAATGCCCACCAGTGCGCCCTGGATTTGCCCCATGGACTTGCGCGTCGCTTCCTTGGGTGACAGTCCATCCTCGCGCATCACCCGCTCAACGTTTTCCACCACCACGATGGCATCGTCCACCAGCAGGCCGATGGCCAGGACCATGGCGAACATGGTCAGGGTGTTGATGGAGAAACCGAACGCGGCAAGGATACCGAAGGTGCCGAGCAGCACCACCGGCACCGCCATGGTCGGAATGATGGTGGCGCGCAGGTTCTGCAGGAACAGGAACATCACCAGGAACACCAGCACGATGGCCTCGAACAGGGTGTGCACCACCCCTTCGATGGAGGCCGAGATCACCGGCGTGGTGTCGTAGGGGAAGACCACTTCCATGCCGGCCGGGAAGAACGGCTCGAGATTGGAGATGGTTTCACGCACTGCCTTGGCGGTATCCAGGGCGTTGGCACCGGTGGCCAGGCGAATCGCCAGACCGGATGCCGGCAGGCCGTTGAACTGCGCGTTGATGGCGTAGTTCTCGCCGCCCAGCTCGACCTTGGCAATGTCACCCAGGCGTACCTGGGAGCCGTCGGCCTGCACCTTGAGCAGAATCTTGCGGAACTCTTCCGGAGTCTGCAGGCGCGTTTTGCCGATGATGGTCGCGTTGAGCTGATTGCCCGGTACCGCAGGCAGGCCGCCAAACTGGCCAGAGGAGACCTGCACGTTCTGCGCCTGGATGGCGCTGCGCACGTCAACCGGAGTCAGCTGGAAGCTGTTGAGCTTGGCCGGGTCGAGCCAGATACGCATGGCGTACTGCGCACCGAACACCTGGAAGTCGCCGACGCCCTTGGTCCGCGAGATCGGGTCCTGCAGGTTGGAGACGATGTAGTCGGACAGGTCTTCGCGGGTCATGCTGCCGTCATTCGACACCACGCCGATGACCATCAGGAAGTTGCGCACCGACTTGGTCACGCGGATGCCCTGTTGCTGGACTTCCTGTGGCAGCAGCGGTGTCGCCAATTGCAGCTTGTTCTGCACCTGAACCTGGGCAATGTCCGGGTTAACCCCCTGTTCGAAGGTCACGATGATTTCCATGCTGCCGTCGGAGTTGCTCGACGAGCTGACATAGCGCAGGCCGTCGATACCGTTGAGCTGCTGCTCGATCACCTGCACCACGGTGTCCTGCACTGTCTGCGCCGAGGCGCCCGGGTAGCTGACCTGGATGGCAACGGCAGGCGGCGCGATGCTCGGGTACTGGTTGATCGGCAGCTTGAGGATGGACAGGCCACCCGCCAGCATGATCACCAGGGCGATCACCCAGGCGAAGATCGGCCGGTCGATAAAGAATCTGGACATTCAGTACTTCTCCGTTAGTCCTGGCCGCTGGCTTGTTCGGCGTCTTGGGCAGGCTGTTCGGTGTTGACGTTGCCGGCCGGCACGGCCTTGACCTCGGCGCCAGGCTGCACGAACTGCAGGCCCTCGGTGATCAGGCGGTCGCCTTCGTTCAGGCCTTCCTCTACCAGCCAGGCACTGCCGGCGGTGCGATCAGCCTTGAGTACGCGCAGTTCAACCTTGTTGTCGGCACCCACCACCATCGCCGTGGGTTCGCCGCGCTGGTTGCGCGTTACACCCTGCTGCGGGGCGAGGATGGCGTTCTGCTTGACCCCGGAGAGCAACTCGGCATGCACGAACATGCCCGGCAGCAGCAGGTGGTCCGGGTTGGGGAACACGGCGCGCAGGGTCACCGAGCCGGTGCTTTCGTCCACTGCCACTTCGGAGAATTCCAGGGTGCCTTCATGGGCGTAGCGGCTGCCGTCCTCCAGTTTCAGCGCGACCTTGGCGGCGCTGTCGCTGGCTTTCTGCAGGCGACCATCGGCCAGGTCTCGGCGCAGACGCAGCAGTTCCTTGCTCGACTGGGTGACGTCGACGTAGATCGGATCGAGCTGCTGGATGGTGGCCATGGCGCTCGCCTGGCCGTTGCTGACCAGCGCACCTTCGGTCACCGCGGAGCGGCCAATGCGACCGCTGATCGGCGCCATCACTCTGGTGTAGCGCAGGTCGATGCGCGCCTGCTCCAGTGCGGCGTCAGCCTGCAGGGCGGCGGCGCGCGCTTCGTCATAGGCCTGTTGGCTGACGGCCTTGTCGGCGACCAGCAGTTTGTAGCGATCAGCCAGGGACTTGGCGGAAAGCTGCGTAGCCTGGGCGCTCTTGAACGTGGCTTGGTAGGTGGCTGGGTCGATCTGGTACAGCTGCTGACCCGCCTTGACCTCGCTGCCTTCGGTGAACAGGCGCTTCTGAATGATGCCGTTGACCTGTGGGCGCACCTCGGCGATGCGATAGGCGCTGGTACGGCCTGGCACTTCACTGGTCAGTGCAAAGGGTTTGGCTTCGAGCGTGACCACTCCGACTTGCGGGGTTTGCTGGGTCTGTGGGGCGCTGGATTCCTGGCAGCCGGTGAGACTGAGCATTGCCACGGCGATGGCGGAAACCAAGACAGCGAAGGCTGGCTTCGAGTGCATCTGAGAACCTCGTTTTTATCGAATCATGGCCCAAGGGGCGAAGGGGACGAAGGCAGGGGAAAAAATCGATGCAGGAATATACTTACGTACGTGAATGTTTGTAAATGCCTAAAGCTGCCTGCATACTCTCGCCCGTCCTTCCTTACCGAAGGGTTACGGCAAAGCGACAGTAGGTGACAGATGGCCAGAAGAACCAAAGAGGAAGCGCAGGCGACGCGAGTGCAGATACTCGATGCCGCCGAGCGGGTGTTCCATGCCCAGGGCGTTTCCCGTGCCTCTCTGGCGGAAGTGGCGAAAGAAGCCGGCGTCAGCCGCGGCGCCATCTATTGGCATTTCGAGAACAAGATCGACCTGTTTCAGGCGATGCTCGAACGTCTGCGCCTGCCGCTCGAGGAACTGGCGCGTGCCAGCGAGAGCGAGGACGAGCCGGACCCACTGGGCTGCATGCGTGAATTGCTGATCAAGGCGCTGACGCGCCTGGCTTGCGAGCCACAAACTCACCGCATCCATGACATCCTGCGTTACAAATGCGAATACACCGGTGAGCTGCTCGGTCTGCGCGAGCGCATGCAGGCGCTGAGCCTGGAGTGCGATCAGCGTATCGCCAAGGCGCTGAGCAACGCGGTCAACAAGGGCCAGCTGCCGAGCGATCTGGACTGCGCGCGCGCCGCCGTCTGTCTGCATGCCTATATGGAAGGCATCGAGTCGAACTGGTTGCTGGTGCCCAACTTCGACCTGGCGCAGCAGGCGCCGGCACTGGTCGACACCGCGTTGGACATGCTGTGCAGTCCGGCGTTGCGCCTGATGACGGGCGGCCAGGTGCCTGACGAGAGGTAGGGTGCGCCGCGCGCCCCAAGGGCGAGCCCGTTGTTTTCCGGTGCGCACAGCACACCCTACGTCGTCGCAGTCGGCGCTGAGTTCAGCTCGCCTGGCGTTGCGCGGGCCAGTCAGGCAGGCTGTGCGGCGCCCGCAATCGTGCCTGCAGCCTGGCGACGAACTGGTGCGCCTCTGCTTCGCTGCGAAAACTCACACAGTGTTGATCCAGGCGAACCTGCCACAGGCATTCGCCGCCCTGACTCTGTGCTTGGACGACAATCTTCATACTGATCACCTCCTTGGAGCGGCGGCGAGTCGTCGCCGCTACTTGGGGAGCGTCAGGATAGTCCGCTTGCGTGACCCTTTTCTGATCTGGGTCAAATAGCCGATCAGCATGACGGCCGCTTCGCGATAAGCGGTACCGCGAAGGCAGCGTGACAGGGGCAGGCGAGGCGGCAGAAGCAGAGAGGTAGGGTGCGCCGTGCGCATCAGGTGCTAGCCGGTTTTTCGGTGTGCACAGCGCACCCTACGACATCGTAATCAGGGCTGAGATTCAATCTGTAGGGTGGGCCGGGCGGCATTCCGCTTCAGCCCACCACACCGGCTCACCAGATGCGACCCAGCCCCGCATCGCGCCTCAGAACCCTTCGAGCACGATCTTGCCCTTGGCCTTGCCACTCTCCAGCAACGCATGGGCACGACGCAGGTTGGTGGCATTGATGGTGCCGAAGTGCTCACCTAGGGTGGTCTTGATCACGCCGCTGTCGACCAGATCGGATACTCGTTCCAGCAGACGATGCTGCTCGATCATATCTTCGGTCTGGTACAGAGAACGGGTGAACATCAGCTCCCAGTGCAGTGACAGGCTCTTGCGCTTGAGTTGCATCACGTCCAGTGGTTGCAGCGGGTCGTCGATCAGCGCCAGGCGCCCCTGCGGCTCCAGGGATTCGACCAGCTGTGCGTAGTGCTGGTCGGTCTGGGTGAGGCTGGCGACATGGGTGACCTGGCCGATGCCAATGCGCGCCAGTTCCTCGCTCAGCGGCTTGCTGTGATCGATCACATGATGTGCGCCCAGCTCACGGACCCAGGCCTGGGTTTCCGGGCGCGAGGCGGTGCCGATGACGGTCAGGCCGGTCAGGCGACGTGCCAGTTGGGTGAGGATCGAGCCCACACCGCCGGCGGCGCCAACGATCAGCAGACTCTGGCCCTGATCGGTCGAACCCTCGGCAACCTGCAGGCGCTCGAACAGCAGTTCCCAGGCGGTGATGGCGGTCAGTGGCAGGGCCGCAGCTTCGGCGAACGACAGGCTATTGGGCATATGGCCAACGATGCGTTCATCGACCAGATGCAGTTCGCTGTTGGCACCGGCACGGTCGATGGCTCCGGCGTAAAACACCCGGTCGCCGGGCTGGAACAGGCTGACCTCGCTGCCCACGGCCTTGACGATGCCGGTCGCATCCCAGCCCAGCACCTTGGCGGCGCCGTTCTCCGGTTTGACGCCGAGGCGGATCTTGGTATCGACCGGGTTGACCGAGATGGCCCGAACCTCGACCAGTAGATCGTGCGGGCCCGCAGTGGGGTCGGTCAGCTGTACGTCCTGCAGTGCTTCGGGATGGTCGGCAGGCAGGGATTGGTAGTAAGCGACAGCTTTCATGGAAATGGTCCTCTGTGAGATATCAGGCAAGGGGTTGCAGCGATAGCAGATCGATGCCCGTAAGCCGCTCGCCGAATGCGTTGGTGAAATATGGAAAGTGCGGCGCTGCGCGATGCTGATCCAATGCCTCCGCGTCGCGCCATTGTTCGTTCATCACGAACGGGTGCGGGTCCAACTTGTTGCGGTGCAGCGCATACTGCAGACAGCCCGGCTCTGCGCAGGTGGCCGTGACCAGGCGTTGAAGGCCTGCGGCCACTGCCTCGGCATGACCTGGCAGGGCCTTGATGGTGGCGACCGGTGTGAGAGCAGTGGTCATGGCTGGCTCCGGTGGAGTGTTGGAGCCATGCTCGTTTATTTGTGTGGCAAGAAAAAGCGGCGGGTAATAGAGTCTCTTTCATCATTATTTTGAAAGTGAGCGGCCATGCTGCGTTTCGACGACCTGCAACTCTTCGTGCGTACCGCCGAAACCGGCAGCCTGTCCGCTGCGGCGCGCCAGCTGGATGTATCGCCAGCGGTCGCCAGCGCCGCCCTCAAACGTCTGGAGCAGCAACTGCAGGTGCGCCTGCTGGCGCGTTCGACGCGCAGTCTGCGCCTGACGCCCGAGGGCGAGCTGTATCTGGTGCACGCCCGGCTGGCGTTGCAGAGCTTGGAGGAGGGACGTCAGCAACTGGTCGGCAGTCAGGAGGGTATTTGCGGCGTATTGCAGCTTTCTGCGCCCTCGGATCTGGGGCGTAACACGCTGTTGCCCTGGCTCGACGAGTTTCAGGGCGAGCATCCGCAACTGCAACTGCGCCTGCTGCTGGCAGACCGGGTGACCGACCTGTTTCGTGAGCCGGTGGATATCGCCTTGCGCTACGGCGCACCGGAGGATTCAAGCCTGGTGGCACTGCCGGTGGCAGCGGACAATCGTCGGGTGCTCTGCGCTTCACCTTCCTACCTCGCCCGGCACGGTTCGCCGCAGAGCGTGGAGGAGCTGCATCAGCACAACTGCCTGCTCTATATGCTGCATGGTCGCGCGCATGATCGCTGGCGCTTTCAGGACGGCAAACGCGAAGTGCTGATGAACGTCGCGGGCGACCGGGTTTGCGACGATGCCGATGTCACTCGACGCTGGGCCGTGGCCGGGCGAGGTGTGGTGTACAAGTCCTGGCTGGATGTCGCCGAAGACGTTCGCGAAGGACGCCTGCAGGTGCTGCTGCCGAACTGGCTGGGCGAGCCGACGCCTTTGTATCTGGTGTGTGCGCACCGTGCTCAGCTGAGCAAGGCGGTGCATCTGCTGCGCGAATTCGTGCAACTACGCTGCCAGCGTTTGCTGGACGCTGCGCCATGGAGTCAGCACTCGACGCGATAATGCCCTGAGGCACGGTGGTGGTGGTGCGTTACAAACCGGCTGCCTGCAACTGTTCGCCTGATGCAAGTCAGTGCGGCCCCGAAGTGGCGAGTGGCTTTCATGCGTGTCTACCCATTGCCTGCCGGTACTGCTGCGGGGTAAAGCCGGTGAGTTGCTTGAACTTTCGGCTGAAGGCGCTGTGGTCGGTGTAGCCGCATTGCAGGGCGATATCGGTGATGGGCAGATCGGTCAGCAGCAGACCATGGGCATGCTCAAGTCGGGCCTTGCTGATCATCTGTCGGGGCGTGAGATGGAAGACGCGTTTGCAGTAGCGCTCCAACTGGGCGACGGACAGCCCGGCGATCTGCGTCAAGGCTTCCAGGGTGATGGTTTCGTGGAAATGCTGACGAATGTGTTCGTCCACGGCGGCCAGGCGCTCGTAAGCCGGGTGGCTGGCGCTGACCGACTGCAGGTCCACGGAGATGCCTACCAGCCCGATGATGCGCCCGTCGCGATCATGCAACGGGCGCTTGTGCGTCAGGCACCAGCCAGGTTCGCGGCTGCCGTAGAGATGCAGCTCCAACTGGTCTTCCAGCATCTGGCCTTGTTGCAGAACACAGCGATCCTGCTCGGTGTAGCCGGGGCCGAGCTGGGCGGGGAAGACCTCGGCACTGGTCTTGCCCAGCAGGGGGCGCAGGTCCTTCAGCCCGCAGCGCTGAACCAGGGTGCGGTTGGCCAGCAGGTAGCGCGCCCGGGTGTCCTTGATGAAGATCACCGCATTCGGGATCGCATCCAGCATGGGCAGCAGCAACCTGGCGCTGCCCAGTAACTCTTCCATGTTCTTCGGACGCGTCTGCTCGCTCTGCGCGAACAGGACACCGAGCGCGTTTCGCGACATTTTCCTTTCTCCGGCGGTGGGTCTGTTGACGACCGTCCGGCAGGTTGCCCCACGGCCATGGCTGCTGTCGAGAGGCACTCGGCGACATCGCACGGGTGGGGCGCGTTGTGCCGATTTCGTCATGGTGGCCGGGGAAAAGTATCAAGCCCAGGCACGCTTCGCCGGGCCAATCTATGGCCGCTGCAGATGTCGGGAGGCCTTTGGCCCGGCTTCTGGCGGGTGCCTGAATCGTCTCCGAATCAAGACACTGCAGCAGACTCTCTCCAGCCCATCCAAAACATACAAGAGGGCGGCACCATGTCTGGAAAGTTCAAGAAACAACTGTCTCTGACGGACCTCACCTTCATTGGCCTGGGGGCCATCTTCGGTTCCGGCTGGCTGTTCGCTGCCAGCCATGTATCCGCCATTGCCGGTCCGGCAGGCATCATCTCCTGGTTTCTCGGCGGCTTTGCAGTGCTGCTGCTGGGCATCATCTATTGCGAGCTGGGCGCGGCGCTGCCACGTGCCGGTGGAGTGGTGCGCTACCCCGTGTTTTCCCATGGTCCACTGCTGGGCTACCTGATGGGATTCATCACGCTGATCGCCTTTTCCAGCCTGGTGGCGATCGAGGTGGTGGCGGCACGTCAGTATGCAGCGGCCTGGTTTCCTAGCCTGACCCAGTCGGGCAGCAGTAATCCGACGCTGCTTGGCTGGCTGCTGCAATTCGCATTGCTGTGCCTGTTCTTCTGGCTCAACTACCGCAGCGTGAAAACCTTCGCCCGCGCCAACAACCTGGTCAGCGTATTCAAATTCATCGTGCCACTGCTGGTCATCGGTGTGCTCTTCACCTTCTTCAAACCGGCCAATTTCCAGGTACAGGGCTTCGCGCCGTTCGGGCTGTCGGGCATCGAGATGGCGGTGTCGGCCGGCGGCATCATCTTCGCCTACCTGGGGCTGACGCCGATCATTTCGGTGGCCAGCGAGGTCAGGAATCCGCAGCGCACCATTCCCATCGCGCTGATCCTCTCGGTGCTGCTCTCCACGGCTATCTATGTCCTGCTGCAGGTCGCGTTCCTGGGCGCCGTGCCGACCGAAATGCTGGCCAACGGCTGGGCCGGTATCTCCAAAGAATTCGCCCTGCCATACCGCGACATCGCGCTGGTACTCGGGGTGGGCTGGCTGGCCTATCTGGTGGTCGCCGATGCCGTGGTTTCGCCCAGTGGCTGCGGCAACATCTACATGAATGCGACGCCGCGAGTGATCTATGGCTGGGCGCAGACCGGCACTTTTTTCCGCATATTCACTCGCATCGACGAAGCCTCTGGCATTCCGCGTCCGGCACTGTGGCTGACCTTCGCCCTGTCGGTGTTCTGGACCCTGCCATTCCCCTCCTGGGAAGCGCTGATCAATGTGGTGTCCGCCGCGCTGGTACTGAGTTATGCGGTCGCGCCGGTCACGGTGGCTGCGCTGCGCCGCAATGCGCCGGACATGCCGCGGCCGTTTCGTGTGCGTGGCCTGGCGGTGATGGGCCCGCTGTCCTTCGTGATTGCCGCGCTGATCGTCTACTGGTCCGGCTGGGGCACCGTGTCCTGGCTGTTGAGCCTGCAGATTGCGATGTTCGTGATCTACCTGCTGTGCCGCCGCTTCGTGCCGACCGAGCACCTGAGCCTTGCCCAGCAGGTGCGCTCGTCCGCCTGGCTGATCGGCTTCTACGCCGTGACGCTGCTGCTTTCCTGGTTGGGCAGCTTTGGCGGACTGGGTGTGCTCGCTCATCCCTACGACACCCTCAGCGTGGCGCTCTGTGCCTTGGGCATTTACCACTGGGGCGCTGCTACCGGGGTGCCAGCCGAGCTGATTCGCCTGAGCGGCGAGGACGAAAGCGAGGCGGATGATGACGTCGATGTGGTGCCTGCCTCGACGCTGTTCCCCAGCCGCGCCTAGTCGCCATTGACCGGAAGGAGTACGGCCATGACTGATCTCGTCAATCTCAGCCTCGATCAGGTGCACGCGCTCGCGTTGCGTGCCCTGACCGTCAACGGCATGGGCCAGGATCACGCCCGCGCCATCGCTGACACCATCACCCAGGGGCAGCGCGATGAGTGCCATTCCCACGGCTTGTACCGCGTGCTGGTGTGCGTGCACTCGCTGCGCTGCGGCAAGGTGGACCCGCTGGCGCAGCCTCGCGTGAGTCGCCCGGCGCCGGCCATCGTCCGTGTCGACGCGCAGCGGGGTTACTCGCTGCTGGCGTTGCAGACCGGGCTGCCGCTGTTGCTGGAGCAGGCCCGCGAGCTGGGCGTTGCGGCGCTGGTGATCCGCAACTGTTTCCACTTCTCCGCGCTGTGGCCGGAGGTGGAAGCCATTGCCGCCGAGGGACTGGTGGGCCTGGCCATGACCCCGAGTCATGCCTGGGTGGCACCGGAGGGCGGCAGCAAAGGGGTGTTCGGCACCAATCCGCTGGCATTTTCCTGGCCACGCCAGGGCCGTGAGCCCTTCGTCTTCGACTTCGCCACCAGCGCTATCGCCCGAGGCGACATCGAGTTGCATGCGCGCCAGGGCAAGCCGATTCCCCTGGGCTGGGGGCTGGATGCCAACGGGCAGCCCAGCACCGATGCCCGCGCTGTACTGGAAGGCGCCATGCAGACTTTCGGCGGTCACAAGGGCTCGGCCCTGGCGGCGATGATCGAACTCATGGCCGGGGCACTGATCGGTGACCTGACCAGTGCCGAGTCGCTGGCGTTCGACGCAGGTGCCGGAGCGACGCCATGCCATGGCGAGCTGTTGCTGGCGTTCGATCCGGCGCGTTTTCTGGGCAGCGAACTGGAAACCGGACGGCAGCGCGCCGAGACCCTGTTCAGCGCCATGACCGGGCAGGGCGCAAGGTTGCCCTCACAGCGGCGATTCGCGGCCCGCCAGCGCAGCCAGCAGGAGGGTGTCTGGGTAAGCCGGGTGCTGCTGGACGATATCCAACGGCTGATCAATCAGCCTAATTCCCTGATCTGACGGACCTTGCCATGAAACGTATCCATGTCATCGATTCGCACACTGGCGGCGAACCTACGCGCCTGGTCATAGACGGCTTTCCCGAGCTGGCCGGCAGCACCCTGGCCGAGCAGCGCGACAGCTTGCGCAAGCAGCACGACCGCTGGCGCCGTGCCTGTCTGCTGGAGCCGCGCGGCAATGACGTGCTGGTGGGCGCGTTGTACCGTCCGCCGGTTTCGCCCGGCGCAACCTGCGGGGTGATCTTCTTCAACAACGCCGGTTACCTCGGCATGTGCGGCCACGGCACCATCGGCCTGGTGGCGTCCTTGCAGTACCTGGGCCTGATGGCGCCCGGCGAGCACCGCATCGACACACCGGTGGGCACCGTCAGCGCCATGCTGCACGAGGACGGCAGTGTCACCCTCGGCAACGTGCCGGCCTATCGCTATCGCCGTCAGGTGCCGGTGGACGTGCCGGGACACGGCGTGGTCCACGGCGACATCGCCTGGGGCGGCAACTGGTTCTTCCTGGTCAACGACCACGGCCAGACCCTGCACCTGGACAACGTCGACGCCCTCAGCGCATACACCTGGGCGCTGTTGCAGGCCCTGGAGGCACAGGGCATCGGTGGCGAGGACGGCGCACCTATCGACCATATCGAGTTGTTCGCCGAGGACGATGAAGCGCACAGCCGCAACTTCGTCATGTGCCCCGGCAAGGCTTATGACCGTTCGCCCTGCGGCACTGGAACCAGCGCCAAGCTCGCCTGTCTCGCCGCAGACGGCAAGCTCGCTGCCGGGCAGACCTGGGTCCAGGCCAGCATCACCGGCAGTCGCTTCGAGGCGCGTTACCAATGGGAGGGCGAGCGCATTCGTCCCTTCATTACGGGGCGCGCCCATCTGACCGCCGCCAACACCCTGCTCATCGATGAGCAGGACCCCTTCGCCTGGGGCATCTGAGCCCCCTTCGGCCCATTCTCAATCCCTGCTCAAGGAGCGACAGCAATGAATATCGATATCTTCCGTGGCTGCATTCCCGCCCTCATGACGCCCTGCACCGAGACGCGTCAACCCGACTACGATGCCCTGGTTGCCAAGGGCCGCGAACTGATCCAGGCCGGTATGAGCGCCGTGGTCTATTGCGGCTCCATGGGTGACTGGCCGCTGCTCAGCGAAGCGCAGCGTCAGGAGGGGGTGGCGCGTCTGGTGCAGGCTGGCGTGCCCACCATCGTCGGCACGGGGGCGGTGAATACCCGTGAGGCGGTGTCGCACGCGGCCCACGCGGCCAGGGTGGGTGCCCACGGGCTGATGGTGATTCCGCGCCTGCTCTCCCGTGCGGCTTCGCCGGCTGCGCAGAAGGCGCACTTCAGTGCCGTGCTGCAGGCGGCGCCGGAGCTGCCTTCGGTCATCTACAACAGCCCGTATTACAGTTTTTCCACCCGCGCTGATCTGTTCTTCGAATTGCGTGGGCAGCACCGCAACCTGATCGGCTTCAAGGAGTTCGGTGGCGCGGCCGACATGCGCTATGCCGCCGAGCACATCACCTCCCGCGATGACGACGTGATTCTCATGGCCGGTGTCGATACCCAGGTGTTCCACGGTTACGTCAACTGCAACGCCACCGGCACCATCACCGGCATCGGTAACGTGCTGCCTCGTGAAGTCCTGCAACTGGTCGCTCTGAGCCGTCAGGCTGCCAGCGGTGATGCCCGCGCGCGGCGCCTGGCCCTGGAGCTGAGTGCTGCGCTGGAGGTGCTCTCGTCCTTCGACGAAGGCTGCGACCTGGTGCTGTTCTACAAGTACCTGATGGTGCTCAACGGCGACCGCGAGTACCGCCTGCACTTCAACGAGAGCGATGCCCTCAGCGATTCCCAGCGCCGCTATGCCGAGCAGCAGTACAGCCTGTTCCGCCAGTGGTATGCCACCTGGACCGCCGAACACAACCTCGCGTGAGTTCGCCCGCCCCGCCAGCCATCGGTACGGCGGGGCCAACCCCGTAACGCTAAGGATGCACCATGACTCTTACAGGCAAGATGCTGATCGGCGGCGCGGCCGTGTCCGGCGTCGGCAGCGTGTTTCACGCCATCGATCCCGCCACCGACCAGCTCCTCGATCCGGCCTACCACGGCGCCTCTCGCACGCAGGTGGAGCAGGCGTGCGCCCTGGCCTGGGCCGCCTTCGATGACTACCGAGAGACCACGCCGTCAGCCCGTGCGGCCTTTCTGGAGGCCATTGCCGAGTCCATCGAAGCCCTGGGCGAGGCGCTGATCGAGCGGGCCATGGCCGAGACCGGCCTGCCCCAGGCGCGCCTGCAGGGCGAGCGTGCGCGTACCTGTCAGCAACTGCGTACCTTCGCCCGCACCCTGCGCGCGGGTGAGTGGCTGGACGTGCGTATCGACCGCGCGCAACCCCAACGTCAACCCCTGCCGCGACCCGACTTGCGCCAGCGCCAGGTGCCACTGGGGCCGGTGGCGGTGTTCGGCGCGAGCAACTTCCCCCTGGCGTTCTCCGTGGCCGGTGGCGACACCGCCTCGGCGTTGGCGGCGGGCTGTCCCGCGGTGGTCAAGGCCCACGGCGCTCACCCCGGCACCAGTGAGCTGGTCGGCCAGGCGGTGCGTCAGGCGGTGGCGCGCTGCGGTCTGCCCGAGGGTGTGTTTTCGCTGCTGTTCGGTGCCGGGCGTGAGGTCGGCCTCGGCCTGGTCGGTGATCCGCGTATCAAGGCGGTCGGCTTCACCGGTTCGCGCGGTGGCGGTCTTGCCCTGTGCCAGGCGGCCCAGTCCCGACCCGAGCCGATCCCGGTTTACGCCGAGATGAGTTCGATCAACCCGGTGCTGCTGTTTCCGGCCGCGCTTGAGGCGCGCGGTGAGGAACTGGCTCAGGGTTTCGTCGCTTCGCTGACGTTAGGGGCAGGTCAGTTCTGCACCAATCCGGGCCTGCTGCTTGCCCCGCGCGGAGCGGCATTGGATAGGTTTCTCGTGACGGTGGCCGAACAGCTCAGGCAGTGTCCGGCACAGGTGATGCTTACGCCGGGTATCCATCAGGCATTCAGCGCCGGTGTCGAGGCGCTGGCTGCACACCCTCAGGTGACGAAGGTCGCCAGCGGCTTGCCGGGAGACGGGCCGAACCGCTGCCAGGCGCAGGTGTTCATCACGGACGCCGAGGCCTTCCTCGCCGATCAGGCTCTGCATACCGAGGTCTTCGGCGCGGCGGCGCTGCTGGTGCAGTACGACGACGTGGCGCAGGTTCGCCATCTCCTCGACGCGCTCGAAGGCCAGCTCACGGCCACCTTGCAACTGGACGCTGCCGACTTCGACGCCGCTCATGCCCTGTTGCCGGCGCTGGAGCTCAAGGCCGGTCGGGTGCTGGTCAATGCCTGGCCGACAGGTGTGGAAGTGTGTGATGCCATGGTTCATGGCGGGCCGTTCCCGGCCACCTCGGATGCGCGTTCCACCTCGGTGGGCACGGCCTCCATTCGTCGCTTCCTGCGGCCGGTGTGCCTGCAGGGTTTCCCGGATGGGCTGCTGCCGTTGGCCCTGCGCGACGCCAATCCGCTGGGGTTGCGGCGACTGATCGACGGCGAGCGGGAGGTCTGATCGATGAGCGATCACTTGGCGGTCGATGTCGATGTGGCCGTGGTCGGCGCCGGTATCATCGGGGTCGCCTGCGCCTTGCAACTGGCGCGTCAGGGGCTGCGGGTGCAGGTCTTCGATCCGGATGGCATCGGACAAGGCGCCTCGTTCGGCAATGCCGGGCACCTGGCCACCGAGCAGGTGTTTCCGATTGCCGACTTCTCCATCCTCAAGCGTCTGCCCGCCATGCTCCTCGACCCGATGGGGCCGCTGCGTCTGGACTGGACCTATCTGCCGCGCGCCACGCCCTGGTTTCTGCGCCTGCTGCTCAATCTGCGGGCCGCGCCGTTCGCGCGCACCGTGGCCGGGCTGCGCGGGCTCAACGAAGCCAGTCTGAGCGCCTGGCGGCGCACCTTGCAGGCTATCGGTCGGCCAGAGCTGTTGCGTGAGGACGGCTCGCTGCTGGCCTATGAGCACGAGCAATCGCGCCCGGCGCTGCAGGCTCTGCAGGCGCGCATGACGGCGCAGGGTGTCCCGGTCGACTACTGGGACGCGCAAGCCGTGCGCGCGGCGCTGCCCACACTCAGCGATGGCCTGCGCGGTGGGTTGTTCTTTCCCGCCACCGGGCACTTCATCGACCCCTACCGGGTGGTGGCTGAACTGGCTCACGCCGCTCAAGCACTGGGCGTGGTGTTCCATCAACGCCGGGTGGTGGACGGGCACCTGTTGCCGGGCGGCGTTGCGCTGCGCTTCGACGGCGGCGTACTGCGCGCGCGCCAGGTGTTGCTGGCCTGTGGTGCCCACTCGGCCGCACTCACCGCGCGCCTCACCGGCAGGCGGGTGCCGTTGGATACCGAGCGCGGCTATCACCTGATGTTGCCCCGGGAGCAGGGACGCTTACCCTTCGCCCTCACCTCCTTCGAGCGCCGCTTCATCATGACGCCCATGCAGGACGGCCTGCGCCTGGCGGGCACCGTGGAGTTCGCCGGGCTCAACAAGCCTGCGAACATGGCCCGTGCCTGGCAGTTGCAGCGTCTGAGCGAGGGGCTGTTTCGCGATGAGTTGAACCTCGAGGGCGCCAGCCCGTGGATGGGCATGCGGCCTTCGTTGCCGGATTCGCTGCCGGTCATCGATCAGGTCGAACAGGGACGCGTACTGCTCGCCTTTGGCCATCAGCACCTGGGCCTGACGCAGGCTGCCATCACCGCCGAATACATTGCCGAGCTGGTTCGGGGGCAAGCCTTGCCGGAGCTTGCGGCCTATCGGCTGGGGCGCTTCGCCGGCTAGCTGGCGATGGCTCGGGTATCACGATCACGGGCCGGTCGGTGCCGGCCCGATCATGTTGAACGCGGATCAGTCCGCCCCCCATTGCTTTGCTAGACTCTTGCACTCAAGGCCTGCGGCAACGCACCGCAGTGTCGTGCTGACATCCTCTGTTTAGAGTCGCGCCCCATGAAACTGGCTCGCAAAGACCGCTCACTGACCGCCTGGGTGCTGTACTTCAGCATCCTGTTCGGTGCGTTCGTCTGTGCGATCAGCCACGGCCAGATGGCCGGTATGCAGCTCAGTGGCCTGGATGGCCAGTACTGCTCCTTCGATGGCAATTTCGGTGCTGGCGCCGACCTCGATGGCTCCGGCATCGTCGCGCCGAACCCGGCTACCGGTTCCAACTGTGCGCTGGCCAGCCTGTTCAGCGCGATCATTCTCGCCGCCTTCTTCGGCTTGCTGGGGCTGCTGGTTGCCGAGCGCATACGCCCGCTGGCGGCTCTGCATATCCCCCGTCTGGCCCGCTATCGCTGGCCTCCTGCCAACCCCCGCGCTTCTCCTTTTCTCGCCTGATCCGTCCGCCCGTTCAGGGCGTCCCTATCATGCGAATGCCTCGCCCTGTGTCCATGACTGCGGCAGGCTGGAGAAAGCTCCATGGCGTCTTCCCCCGATTGCACCGCACCCGCCCGTGAGCGTGCGGCGTCCTCGTTCTACAACCTGGCCTGGCGCTGGCACTTCTATGCCGGGCTGTTCGTCATCCCGTTCATGATCCTGCTGTCGATCACCGGGATCATCTACCTGTTCAAACCGCAGCTCGACGTCTGGATGTACGCCGAGCTGATGCACGTACCGGTCGCCGAGCAGCGCCTCAGCGCCGATCAACAACTGGCCATCGTCCGTGAAGCCTACCCGCAGGCAGTGGTCAGCCAATATCTGCCGCCCGCTGCGGCGGATCGCAGTGCGCAGTTCGTGATCGATCAGAACGGCCAGGTGTTGAACCTGTTCGTCGATCCCTACAGCGGTAGCCTCCTTGGCAGCCAGGATGCGCTGTGGAACCTGCAGGCGGTGGTGCGCAAGCTGCACGGTGATCTGCTGATCGGTACCGTCGGCGACCGGCTGATCGAACTGGCCGCTGGCTGGGGCATCGTGCTGGTGGTGTCCGGGATGTACCTGTGGTGGCCGCGCGGCAGCAGTTGGGCGGGTGTGCTGTGGCCACGCCTGAGCGCGCGAGGGCGCCTGTGGTGGCGCGACCTGCATGCGGTGACCGGCTTCTGGGGCAGCGCGTTGCTGCTGTTCATGCTGCTCACCGGCATGACCTGGACGGGCTACTGGGGCGCGCAGTTCGCCGGCGCCTGGAACCACTTTCCCGCCGCGATGTGGGATGACGTGCCCAAGTCCGGGCAACTGACCGGAAGCCTCAACAGCAGCAGCCAGCAAACCGTGGCCTGGGCGGTGGAAGTCACGCCGCTGCCAGCGTCCGACCCGCATGCCGCGCATCACGGCCATGCCGGGCATCAGGCCGCAGCGGCCTCCACCAGCCTGCTGCAGCATGTGGTCGACAGCGCCGCCGAGCGCGGTGTTCAGCCCGGCTACAGCATCAGTCTGCCGAAAGGCGAGCAGGGCGTTTATACCGTGGCGTTGTTCGCTGACGACCCACGTAACGACGCCACGCTGCATTTCGATCAATACAGCGGTGCGGTACTCGCCGACGTGCGCTGGAAGGACTACGGCCCAGTGGCGAAAACCGTGGAAACCGGTGTGATGCTGCATGAAGGCAAGCTGTTCGGCCTGGCCAACCAACTGCTGATGGCGGCGATCTGCATGCTGATCATCTTCAGCTCCGTCAGTGGCTTGGTGCTGTGGTGGAAGCGCCGCCCTGCCGGACGCTTCGGTGTGCCGCCGCTGCGCCACGACCTGCCGCGCTGGAAGACCGCCATCGGCGTGATGATCGTGCTCGGCGTGATCTTCCCGCTGGTCGGTGCTTCGCTGTTACTGGTCTTCGCTCTTGACGGGCTACTCTCGCGCTTTCGCCAGCTGCGGCCAGCGACCCGGCCGCTGGCATGAGTGAAAGTGAACAGTTCCATCGTCGCAAGACCTCATAGGCGCGACCCATGATTCGATTTCAAACCCGGAGGTAATACCATGACCCTGAAGAAAACCCTGCTCGGCCTGACGCTGTTGCTGCCGGCGCTGTTCGCTCAAGCCCACGAGTACGAAGCCGGCCAACTGCATATCGACCATCCCTGGTCGCGCGAGATGCCGCCGGTGGCGCCGACTGCCGCCGCCTACTTCGTCATCCACAACAAGGGCAGCGAAGCGGATCGCCTGCTCGCCGTGAGCACCCCGGTAGCCGGCAAGGCCGAGTTGCACGAGCATGTGCATGCAGGTGGCGTAATGAAAATGCAGCAGGTGCAGGACGTGGCCATCCCCGCAGGTGGCGAGGTGAAGTTCGAGCCCATGGGCTATCACGTCATGCTGTTCAACCTGAAGCAGCAGGCCAAGGACGGTGAGCGCTTCCCGCTGACCCTGACCTTCGAGAAGACCGGTGCTGTCGAGGTCGAGGTCGCCGTGCAGAAAGACGCGCCGGCGGGCCATGATCATGGCGACGCTCACGACCACGGCAAGCACCAGCACTGATGCTGTTCACGGCGCGCAGGCGCACGTTCGCCGCCCAGCTTGGGCTGCTGGCGTTCGTCCTTATCGTGCTGGCGCCCCTGGCGTCGCAACTGCGTGCCGAGCCGGCTGACTGGCGCTGGCTGAGCGAGCTTGGCTGTCATGACGGTTCGGGCAGCGTGCCGGCCTCGTTCGACAGGAGCGAGCCGGTGCTGCAGGCGGATGCCTGCGGCTACTGTTCGTTGTTCTCCCACTGCCCGGCGCTGGCCGACGACAGCTTGTCGGTTGCAAGGTGGCAGGGGCCGCTTCAGCAAACGGGCAGCGTGCAGCCGACACAGCCACTGCCTCGCGCTCATTTCCCACACGCGTTGTCACGCGCACCGCCGATGCGCGCCTGAAGTCACCCTTCCCATGAGGCAATGACCAGGCCTCTCCGCCAATCGACTTATCAGGTATTCGCATGTCCGTTTCCTTCGTTTCGGGCGCTGCTTCCGTGCGCCCTCGTTTTCCCCTGTCCGCCTTGGCTGTCGCCTGCGGCCTGTGTTCCATCCCGGCTCTGCAGGCTGCCGAGGCGCCTGTGCACGAACTGCCACCCAGTGTGATCACGGCGATCCAGCAAAGCTCGCCGCTGACCGTTGTGGCCAATCCCAAGGACCCGCGTCAGCCGGTGCCGGCCAGCGATGCGGCGGATTATCTGAAGACCATTCCCGGTTTCTCCGCGATTCGCAGCGGCGGCAGCAACAGCGATCCGGTGTTGCGCGGCCTGTTCGGCTCGCGCCTGCTGCTGCTCACCGATGGCGGGCAGATGATCGGCGCCTGCCCGGGCAGGATGGACGCGCCCAGTTCCTACATTTCGCCGGAAACCTACGATCTGCTGACCGTCACCAAGGGGCCGCAAACCGTGATCTGGGGGCCGGGCGCTTCGGCTGGGGTGGTGCGCTTCGACCGCGAGCCGGAACGTTTCGGTGAGCAGGGCACGCGCCTGCATGCCAGTGTACTGGCCGGCTCCAATGGCCGCTTCGACCGCCTGATCGATGGCGCCGTCGGCAGCGAACAGGGCTATCTGCGGGTGATGGGCAACCGCTCGCAGTCGGATGATTACGACAACGGTGACGGCGACACCATCGCCTCGCGCTGGGACAAGTGGAACGGTGACGTGGCCCTGGGCTGGACGCCGGATGCCGATACCCTGATCGAATTCAGCGCCGGCCGTGGCGATGGCGAGGCGCGCTACGGTGGTCGTGGCATGGACGGCACCCAGTTCAAGCGCGAAAGTCTCGGCCTACGCATCGAGCGCAGCAACCTCGGCGGTGTGCTGGATAAGGTCGAGGCCAAGGTCTACTACAACTACGCCGACCACATCATGGACAACTTCCGCCTGCGCGTGCCGGACCCGAGCAGCATGATGGCCGGGCCCATGGCTTCGCAGGTCGACCGTCGTACCCTGGGCGCACGCCTGGCTGCGACCTGGAAGTGGGACGACGTCGAGCTGATCACCGGCGTTGACGCTCAGCGCAGTGAGCACCGTGGTCGCCGCTCCAGCTACAGCATGATGAACGGCTACACGGACGCCGATCGCTATCCGTGGAACAAGGATGCGCTGATGCACAATTACGGCGTGTTCGCCGAGGCCGTCTGGAGTCTCGCCGAGCGTGATCGGCTGATCTCCGGCGCACGCCTGGATCGCGCTTCTGCCAGGGATTACCGGCAGCGTTTTAGCAGCATGATGGGCATGTCGCGGCCCAATCCGACGGCGGACCAGACGCGCGCCGAGACCCTGCCCAGCGGTTTCGTGCGCTACGAGCACGATCTGTCCGGCTCGCCGACCACCGTCTATGCCGGCATCGGCCACGTGCAGCGCTTCCCCGATTACTGGGAGCTGTTCTCCGCTGGTCTCAATGGCCCGGCCGGCGCGGACAACGCCTTCGCTGGAATCGAGCCGGAGAAGACCACCCAGCTCGATATCGGCATCCAGTATCAGGACGACACGCTGCAGGCCTGGGCCTCCGCCTATGCCGGGCAGATCCGCGACTACATCCTGTTCGACTACCGTGGCATGAGCACCCGTGTCGACAACGTCGATGCGCGCATCATGGGCGGCGAGTTGGGTATGGCTTACGCCTTCGATTCCAACTGGAAGGCCGACGCGACCCTGGCCTACGCCTGGGGCAAGAACAGCAGCGACGGTGAGGCGCTACCGCAGATGCCGCCGCTGGAAGCGCGCCTGGGCCTGACCTACCAGCGCGACGACTGGAGTGTCGGTGCGCTGTGGCGCGTGGTCGACGGCCAGGGGCGCATCGCCGAAGGGCGGGGCAATGTGGTGGGACAGGACCTCGACGACAGCGCCGGCTTCGGCGTGCTCTCGCTCAATGGCGCCTACCGCGTCAGCCAGCAGGTCAAGCTCAGCGCCGGTGTGGATAACCTGCTCGACAAGCGCTACGCCGAGCACCTCAACCTGGCCGGCGACGCCGGCTTCGGCTTCCCGGCTGAGACCCGCATCGACGAGCCGGGCCGCACCCTCTGGGCCAAGGTCGATTTCGACTTCTAAGGCGCTTGATTGTGGGAGGGGCTTCAGCCGCGACTGGCAGGGCCCCAGTCCCTCCCTGGGTCGTAGCCCGGATGCAATCCGGGAGTTTCCCTGCCGACCTCCCCGGATCGCATCCGGGCTACTGATTTGCATGCGCTAAGAGAGTCTTAAGGTTCAGGCGCCAGAGTACTCCCCGCAGACATACTTTCCCCTGCATCGAAGAGGACTCCACCATGCGCAAACTGCTTCTGCTATCCCTGGCTCTGGCCAGCCCGCTGACCTTCGCCGCCACCGAATGCACCACCGCCGACAAGGCTCAGTGGCAGGATCAGGACAAGTTCCAGGCCGGCCTCAAGGCCCAGGGCTACGAGATCAACAAGTTCAAGGTCACTGACGGCAACTGCTACGAAATCTACGGTTTCAACAAGGACGGCAAGAAGGTCGAGATCTACTTCGACCCGGTCAGCGGTAACGCCGTCAAGAGTGACGTGGAAAGCTGATGAGCGCACCGACCACGCGCTTGTGGGACCCAGTGGTGCGCTTGTTCCACTGGTCCTTGGCCGGCGCTTTCCTGGCCAACTACTTCTTCACCGAAGAGGGCGAGAGCTGGCATCGCTGGCTCGGCTATTACGCTGTGGCCTGGCTGGCGATTCGTCTGGTATGGGGCTTCGTCGGTACGCCGGCGGCGCGCTGGGCGGATTTCTGGCCGAGCCGTGCGCGTTTGAGCGAGCACCTGCGCGCACTGGTTTCCGGGCAGCCATATCACCGCCTGGGGCATTCGCCGCTGGGCGCGCTGGTGATGCTCCTGATGATGACGCTGATGCTTGGCCTGGGTGTGACCGGCTTTCTGATGGAGGAGGTCGATTATTTCTGGGGGGCGGACCTGCCGCTGCAGATCCATGAATTCTGTGCCAACGGCCTGATGGCGCTGGTCGGCCTGCATATCGCCGCGGCGTTGTTCGAGAGCTATCGGTTGCGCGAGAACCTGCCGCTGTCGATGGTGACTGGCAAGCGGCGCACGCTCTCGGAACACTGATACCACAGTCGCGGCTGAAGCCCCTCCCACAACTCATGGGCACCGTGGGAGGGGCTTCAGCCGCGACGCTCTTGCTCAGACCAGTCGCGCGTCCAGGCTGTTCTGCGCCAGACGCCTGGCCTGGTCTTCGGTCATGCCCAGGTGTTCGTGCAGGGCGGCGAAGTTCTCGCCGACGTAGCCGCCGAAGTAGGCTGGATCGTCCGAGTTCACCGTCACCTTAACGCCGCGCTCGAGCATCTCGAGGATGTTGTGCTGGCCCATGTGCTCGAACACGCAGAGCTTGATGTTCGACAGCGGACAGACGGTCAGCGGGATCTGCTCGTCGATGATGCGCTGCATCAGGCGTTCATCCTCGATGGCGCGCACACCATGGTCGATGCGCTTGATCTTGAGCAGGTCCAGCGCCTCCCAGATGTATTCGGGTGGGCCTTCCTCGCCAGCGTGCGCCACCGCGTGCAGGCCTTCGCTACGTGCCTTGGCGAACACCCGCTCGAACAGCCGGGGCGGGAAGCCCTTCTCCGAACTGTCGAGGCCGACGCCGATGAAGGCATCGCGGAACGGCATGGCCTGCTCCAGGGTCTTGAAGGCTTCTTCTTCGGGTAGATGACGCAGGAAGCTGAGGATCAGGCCGTGGCTGATGCCCAGTTGCTTCTCGCCGTCGAGCAGCGCCTGCTGAATACCGCGCAGCACCACCTCGAAGGGAATGCCACGGTCTGTGTGGGTCTGCGGGTCGAAGAAGGGCTCGACGTGGATGACGTTCTGCGCCTTGCAGCGTTGCAGATAGGCCCAGGTCAGGTCATAGAAGTCCTGCTCGGTGCGCAGCACGTTGGCGCCAGCGTAATACAGGTCGAGAAATTCCTGCAGGTTGTTGAAGGCGTAGGCTGCGCGCAGGGTCTCGACATCGGCCCAGGGCAGGGTGATCTGGTTGCGTTCGGCCAGGGAGAACAGCAGCTCAGGCTCCAGCGAACCCTCCAGATGCAGGTGCAGTTCAGCCTTGGGCAGGGCATTCAGCCATTCGGGCATGTTCGGTTCTCGTTGTCAGGCTTGGGAATCGGCAAAGTTTAACCGCTGGGACATGATCGTGCTGCGTCGCCTAGCCCGCTGCGTAGGGTGGACACCGCTTTTCATGTCCACCGATTTGCAGGCTCCGATGCTGAAGCGGTGGATGAAAAAAGCGTCATCCACCCTACGTGGCAGTCAGCCCTATCAGGCCGTTGAATAACGTAGGCGAGGCAGCCAGTGCAAGGCAAAAACAGGCGTAAAAGCGCA
The DNA here is from genome assembly GCF_015712105.2 of Pseudomonas chaetocerotis. Lineage (NCBI taxonomy): Bacteria > Pseudomonadati > Pseudomonadota > Gammaproteobacteria > Pseudomonadales > Pseudomonadaceae > Pseudomonas > Pseudomonas chaetocerotis. The sequence continues at coordinate 155,970 of NZ_JACFYX020000003.1, read as the reverse complement.
GTTTACGAGTTGTAAATGAGCATTTTGAGCCTGTTTTAACGCAGCAATGGCAACGCAGGTAGTTTTTCAACAGCCTGCTATGCCTCCTCACGCCGGTAGGCATAGGTGTCGGCGAAGCGCGACAGCAGGTACTCGGCGCTGGTCACAGGCGAATACTTGGCCGGGTTGCCTGCGCTGGAACAGTTCGGCAGGCAGTCGATCAGCGTGTCGGGATGCGGTTCGGCGAAGAACGGCATGGAGTAGCGATCCACCCCCAGCGGGCTGATCACCCGATGCGGCGTGGAGGTGTAACGGTCGTTGCTCCAGCGCGCCATCATGTCGCCGATGTTGACCACGAAGCTGCCGGCAATCGGCGGCGCGTCGATCCACTCGCCACCGCGCGCGCGCACCTGCAGGCCACCGGCATCATCCTGGTAGAGCAGGGTGATGCAGCCGTAATCGGTATGCGCGCCGGCGCCTTGCTGGGAGGCCGAGCTGGCGGTGTGACGCGGCGGATAGTGGATCAGGCGCAATACGCTGATCGGCTCGTGGAAGCGTACGTCGAAGAAGTCGTGCTCGATGTCCAGGGCCATGGTCATGGCCCGCAGCAGGGTCTTGGCCAGCTCGTGCATGTCGCTGTAATGCTGTTCCATAAGCGCGGACCAGCCGGGTATGTCGGGGTGACGATTCGGCCCGCGCAGCGGTTTGCCGGCCAGCACCTCGGGGTGATCGGCGGGCATGTGGAAACCCATGTCGAAGGTTTCCTTGAGGTCGCTCGGCTTGTTCGGGTCGAGCTGCTCGGTGGCAATCGCCCCGTAGCCACGGTGGTGGGTGGTCCGGGTGATATCGATCTTGAGTTTTTCCTCGGCGGGCAGGGCGAAGAAGCGCTTCGCCGCAATGAGCAGGGCGTCGATGCGCTCCCTGCCGATTGGGTGGCCGATGATGTAGAAGAAGCCCCAGTCGCGGCAGGCGCGGTCGATCCGCTCGGCTACGGCAGGCCAGGCCGACGCGTCGTCTGTGTAGAGAGGGGCGATGTCGATGATGGGTAATGCGTTCATGTTGAGCCTCGGGTGGGCGTTGCTGCGAGTCTTCTCGTACCCAGGGCAGCGGTACGTGGCGCCGAAGACCGGCGCCACGGTGATGCGGTTCTGCTGAGACAAGCAGGGACGGCATCGGTAATTGCAAGGCGGCGGGTTTCACCTGCCCTACGATCGCATGTAGGGTGGGTGCAACCCGCCAGCCACTTACTTCGGTATTTCGGCCTTCACGTTTTCCACGTAGTAATTCATCGAGGCCAGTTCGGCGTTGGTCGCGCTCACGCCTTCGGCGATGCGCACCGCGCCGCTCTGATCCTTGATCGGGCCGGTGAAGGGGTGGAACTTGCCGCTGCGAATGTCGGCGATGATCTGCTCGGCCTCGCTCTTCACATCAGCCGGCACCAGGTCGCTGATCGGCAGTGAGAGGGTGTCTTCGGCCAGGCCGCCCCAGAAATCTTCGGATTTCCAGGTGCCGTCGATCACCGCCTGGGTGGATTTCACGTAGTGCGGGCCCCAGTCGTTGACGATCGACGTGAGCACGGCTTTCGGCCCGAAGTGGGCCATGTCCGAGGCGTAGCCGACGGAGTAGATGCCACGGCGCTCGGCGGTCTGGATCGGCGCCGGGCTGTCGGTGTGCTGGAACATCACGTCCACGCCCTGGTCGATCAGCGCATTGGCAGCGTCGGACTCCTTGCCCGGATCGAACCAGGTGTTGACCCACACCACTTTGATCTCGGTGCCTGGGTTGTACTTGTCCAGCGCCAACTGGATGGCGTTGATATCGCGGATCACCTCGGGGATCGGGAAGGAGGCGACGTAGCCGACCTTCTTGGTCTTGGTCATCTTCGCCGCGAGGAAGCCGCCGACGTAGCGACCTTCATAGGAGCGCGACAGGTAGGTGCCGACGTTCTTGTCCTGCTTGTAGCCGGTGGCGTGCTCGAAGGTGACCTTGGGGAATTGCTTGGCCACCTTGATGGTCGGGTTCATGTAGCCGAAGGAGGTGGTGAAGATCAGGTCGAAGCCGCCCTTGGCCATGTTGCGGATCACCCGCTCGGCGTCGGCACCCTCCGGTACGTTCTCGACGAAGCTGGTGGTGACCTTGTCGCCCATTTCCTTGATCAGCATCTGCCGGCCTTGTTCATGCTGGTAAGTCCAGCCATGGTCGCCGATGGGGCCGATGTAGACGAAGCCGACCTTCAGCGGGTCGGCGGCGGACGCGCTGAGCATGGTGCCAAAGCCCAGGGCGGCGACGAGGGTGCGCAGCAGCGGTTTCTTGCTCTTCTTGTGCATGGTGGGTACAGCTCCAGTCTTGGTGTTGGGATGGCCGTTGGTTGGCTGATCCCCTGACTGCAAAAAGCTGACCAACAAGACAGATAGCCGTACTGAAAGCTTTTGTGGGCAAGAGCGGAGAATGGTGTGGAGCGCTATTGGTGCGATGGGCCTGCAGATGCTGCGTTGTGGTGCGATTGCCCTGCTGCAAACCGTAGGGTGCGCCATGCGCACCGGCAGTTTCCGGTGCGCACGGCGCGCCCTATGGTTCAGGATCAGGCGTTGACCAACTGCTTCGCTGCCTGGCGGTGATCGGCGATCAGCTGCGCCACGTCCAGCCCTTCGATCTGCCCATCGATGACGCGCCAGGTGCCGCCGATCATCACCCGGTCGGCGCGGTCGGCGCCGCACAGCAGCAGTGCGGACAGCGGATCGTGACTGCCGGAGAAACGCAGCTCATCGAGTCTGAACAGCGCCAGGTCGGCCTGCTTGCCCGGCGCCAGCTCGCCGATATCGCTGCGGCCCAGCAGTTTCGCCGAGCCCTTGCTGGCCCAGCCGAGCACGCGTTGCGGGGTGATCTGCTCGGCACCGTAGCGCAGGCGCTGGATGTACAGGGCTTGGCGCGCTTCGAGGATCATGTTCGAGGCATCGTTGGAGGCCGAGCCGTCGACGCCCAGGCCCAGCGGCGCGCCAGCGGCCTCCAGTTCCACACTGGGACAGATGCCCGAGGCCAGGCGCATGTTGGAGCTGGGGCAATGGCAGATGCCGGTGCCGGCAGCGCCCAGGCGGGCGATTTCGTCGGGGTTGAAGTGGATGCCGTGGGCCAGCCAGGTGCGCGGACCGAGCCAGCCGACGCTGTCCAGATAATCCACCGTGCGCAGGCCGAACCGTTGCAGGCAGAAATCTTCCTCGTCGAGGGTTTCGGCCAGGTGGGTATGCAGGCGCACGTCCAGTTTCTCGGCCAGCTCGGCGCTCTGGCGCATGATCTCCTGGGTCACCGAGAAGGGTGAGCAGGGCGCCAGGGCGATCTGAATCTGCGCGCCATCGCCGCGCTGGTGGTACTGGCTGATCAGGCGCTGGCTGTCGGCCAGGATCACTTCGCCTTGCTGCACCGTCTGCTGCGGCGGCAGGCCCCCGTCGGCTTCGCCCAGGCTCATGGAGCCGCGCGTGAGCATGGCGCGCATGCCCAGTTCACGAACTGCTTCGACCTGCACGTCGATGGCATTTTCCAGACCGCCGGGGAACAGGTAATGGTGATCGGCAGCCGTGCTACAGCCGGAGAGCAGCAGCTCGGCCAACGCCACCTTGCTGGCCAGAGCCAGTTTCTCGGGCGTGAGGCGCGCCCAGACCGGATAGAGCGTCTTCAGCCAGGGGAACAGCGGCTGATTGACCACCGGCGCCCAGGCGCGAGTGAGGGTCTGGTAGAAGTGATGGTGGGTGTTGACCAGGCCGGGCAGCACCACGTGCTCGCGGGCATCGAAGGTTTGCTCGCAGGGGGTTGACGGCTGCTGGCCGGCACCGAGCACTTCGGCGATGCGGCCATCCTCGATCACCAGGCCGCCGGTAGCGTCCAGGTCGTTGGCGGTGAAGATGGCGAGAGGGTTCTTGATCCAGATACGGGTAGCTGCCATGAGCAGGCTCCTCTGAGGTTGATGTCAGGTAAGCCAGCTCAGTGTTGACCCTGTCTGCTGATCCAGGTGCGCCGGAACGGCGTGCAGCGCACGATAGCTGACTCGTGAGTCAGGTGCAATGTCCGGTGCGCACGGCGCATCCTAACTGGCTGCGCGCACCGTTGTTCATCTCAATGCCCCGGCTGCCAAGGCTGGCCCAGCGACACCGGCGCATACAGCCGGGTCTTGATCGCGTCGCGCGAGAGCAGCACCAGCACCACGATGGTGGCGACATAGGGCAGCATGGCCAGCAGGTTCGACGGGATCGACAGGCCGATGCCCTGTGCCACCAGGTGGAGGATGCTGGCCAGACCGAACAGGTAGGCGCCGAGCAGCACGCGCAATACGCGCCAGCTGGCGAATACCACCAGCGCCAGGGCGATCCAGCCGCGTCCGGCGGTCATGTTCTCTGCCCACATCGGCGTGTAGGCCAGTGAAAGGTAGCCGCCCGCCAGGCCGGCCATGGCGCCGCCGAACATTACTGCCAGAGTCCGCACGCGCAGCACCGGCAGGCCCATGGCGCTGGCAGCGTCCGGGTTCTCGCCGACGGCCTGGATGATCAGGCCGATGCGGCTTTTCAGCAGCACCCAGGCCACCAGGGCGAACAGGGCGAAGGACAGGTAGATCAGCATGTCCTGGGCGAACAGCATGCGCCCGATCAGCGGGATGTCAGACAGCAGCGGGATGACGATGGGCTCGAAGCCGGACAGCGGCTTGCCGACCCAGGCGGCGCCGACGAAAGTGGACAGGCCGACGCCGAAGATGGTCAGGGCCAGGCCGGTGGCCACCTGGTTGGCGTTGAAACCCAGCGCCACGGCGGCGAACAGCAGCGACAGCAGCATACCGGCGGCGATTGCCAGCAACACGCCGAGCCACAGACTGCCCGTGCTGAAGGCGACGATGAAGCCGATCACCGCGCCGAACAGCATCATGCCTTCCTGGCCGAGGTTGAGCACACCGCTCTTCTCGCACACCAGCTCGCCCAGGGCCACCAGCAGCAGCGGCGTGCCGGTGCGCACCATGGCGTAGAAGATATTGGTCAACAGATCGAGATCCATGGGGATTCCTTTGCGTGTAGCTTTTTGGGAGCGAGGGGGACGCCCAGTTCCTGCTCAAGATCAGTGTCGTCAAGGATCGCGAGCACGCTCGCTCCTACAGGTTCTTTGTCAGGCCATGGCCTCGGTGTTGTTCTTGGCGTCGCGCCTCACCCATTTCCACTTCAGCCGTGGCCGGTAGAGGATCAGCACGTCGCAGGCCAGCAGGTAGAACAGCATCATTCCCTGGAACAGCTGGGTGATCGCCTGCGGCAGGTTGAGGTTCATCTGCGCGTTCTCGCCGCCCAGGTAGAGCAACGCCATGAGCAGGCTGGCCGCGACGATGCCGAGCGGATTGAGGCGACCGAGAAAAGCCACGGTGATCGCCGCATAGCCATAGCCGGGCGAGACCTGCGGCACCAGTTGACCGATGGGCCCGGCCACTTCGCCAACGCCGGCCATGCCGGCCAGCGCGCCGCTGACCAGCAGGGCGAACCACACCAGACGCTTCTCGCGAAAGCCGACGAAGCCGGCGGCGCGGTTATCAAGGCCCAGTACCTTGATCTGGAAACCAAGAAAGCTCTTGTGCAGCAGCACCCACACCGCCACCAGGGCCAACAGCGCCAGGTACAGGCCGCCGTGCAGGCGACCGTCCTCGCTGACCAGCGGCAGGCGGCTGGCATCGCCGAACATCGCCGATTCGGGGAAGTTGAAGCCTGCCGGGTCTTTCAGCGGCCCATGCACGAAGAACAGCAGCAGGTTCAGCGCGATGTAGTTGAGCATGATGCTGGTGAGAATTTCGTTGGCGTTGAACTGCGTGCGCAGCCAGGCGGTGAGCCCGGCCCAGGCGGCGCCAGCGCAGGTGCCGGCCAATACCACCCAGGCCAGTGCCCAGCGGCTGTCCCAGTCGATCAGTTGCAGAGCCATGGCGCTGCCGGCCAGCGCGCCCATCAGCAGTTGGCCTTCGGCTCCGATGTTCCAGATGCGCGCCTGGTAGGCCACCGCCAGGCCCAGGGCGCAGAGCAGAATCGGCAGTGCCTTGACCAGCAGTTCGGACACGCCATACCAATCGCTGACCGGGGCGATCAGCAGGGTGTGCAGGGTTTGCAGCGGGTCATGGCCGAGCAGGGTGAACAGCAGCATGCCGCTGATCAGGGTCAGTACGGCGGCCAGCAGCGGCGACAGCCAGAGCATGGGGCGCGACTCCTGGCCGCGCGGTTCCAGGGATAACAGCATGACGGGCTCCGTCAGCAGGCCGCAGCAGCGGCGGGTTGATCGAATTCACCGGCCATCCAGCGGCCGACTTCCACGGTATTGACCTGTGCGGTGTCGACCAGCGGCGATAACCGCCCGCTGCACAGCGCGCCGATGCGGTCGCTGATCTGGAACAGCTCGTCGAGGTCTTCGGAGATCACCAGGATCGCCGCGCCGGCATCGCGCAGGGCGATCAGGGCGCGGTGGATGGCGGCGGCTGCGCCGACGTCCACGCCCCAGGTCGGGTGCGCCGCCACCAGCAGCTTGGGCTGTTGCAGGATTTCCCGGCCGAGGATGAATTTCTGCAGGTTGCCGCCAGACAGGCTGCGCGCCGCCGTATCGGCATTCGGCGTTTTCACCGCGAAGCGGCGGATGATCTCCTCGGCCAGCGCGCGAACCTTGCCACGCTGCACCAGGCCGCCCTTGACCAGGCCCTGGCCGAAGGCGGTGAGCAGGGCGTTGTCCACCAGGCTCATTTCCGGTACGGCGCCATGACCCAGACGCTCGGCCGGCACGAACGCCAGGCCCAGCCCCCGCCGTGCATCGGGATGCAGGTTGGCCACCGGCGCGGCATCGATGCTCACCCGTTCGCGTTCGCCACGCGGCAGGGGTGTTTCGCCGCTGAGCAGGGCGAGCAACTCGTCCTGGCCATTGCCAGCCACGCCGGCGATGCCGACGATCTCGCCGCTGCGCACTTCCAGGCGAATGTGCTCGAGCGAGCAGCCAAAGGGGTCGGGGTTGTGCCAGCTGAGGTCATCGACGCGCAGCCGTGGCAGGCCGCCGCTGACCTTCGGGTAGCTGCTTTCCAGTCCCTCGGCATCACCGACCATCAGTCGCGCCAGCTGCAGATCCGAGCACTCGGCCGGTACGCAATGACCGGACACCCGGCCGCCACGCAGCACCGTGGCGCTCTGGCATAGCGCGCGTACCTCGCCGAGTTTGTGGCTGATAAACAGAATGCTGCAGCCCTCGGCGGCCAGGCGGCGCAGGGTGACGAACAGCTCGTCGGCCTCCTGTGGAGTGAGCACCGAGGTGGGCTCATCGAGGATCAGCAGTTTGATGTCCTGCATCAGGCAGCGGACGATCTCGACCCGCTGGCGCTCACCGATGGACAGGCTGTGCACCAGGCGCGTCGGCTCCAGCGCCATGCCGTAGCGCTGCGACACCTCGCGGATCTTCGTCTCCAACTGCTTCGGTGTACCGGCCTGCGCGCCCATGGCCAGGGCGATGTTCTCGGCAACGGTCAGCGTCTCGAACAGGGAGAAATGCTGGAACACCATGCCGATACCCAGGCCGCGCGCCATGGCCGGATCGCGCATCGTCAGCCGCTCGCCCTGCCAGCGGATTTCGCCGCTGCTGGGTTGGGTGACGCCGTAGATGATCTTCATCAGGGTGCTCTTGCCTGCACCGTTCTCGCCCAGCAGGGCGCGGATCTCGCCGGGGGCGATGGCCAGGTCGATACGATCATTGGCCAGGCAACCGGGGTATTGCTTGCTGATGGCTGTCAGGTGCAAGCGTGTGGCATCGGGTGAGGCAGGCATGGAAAACGCTCATGGCAATAACTGAGCAGGGCTAAAGCAAAAACTTGGCCAGGAGGTCAGAAAAGCCTGCGGCGTGTGATTACGCCAGCGACCTGTTTTTGATCCATGCACACAGTTGGTGCTATCCGTCTCGTAGAGTGCGCCATGCGCACCGCATTCGGGCGCCTGTTGCAGGTGACATCGGTGCACACGGCGCCCCCTGCGGTCGTGGCCGTAGCCCGGAGGCAATCCGGGAATGGCTCGAAGCCACAGCCTGCGGCCACCAGAAAAGCAAGTAGTCTGGCTTGAGCGCAGCGATACCGGGGGCGGCTTTAATGCTGCTCAACCCATCTTGTGATTGCCACGTCTGCGCTTGGGCTTCAGAGAAATACACCGACCAGAACGAGCAGCCACAGCAACGCGCCAGGGATGATGAACAGCAGGTTCAGGCCGCTGATTCGCGCGTTGCTTTGCCCTGATTCATCGCCGCTCGCCTGGTTGGCTTGCTGTTGAATGTGCGCGAGGGGAAAGGCTGGAACCATCACGCAACCGATCAACAGCAGCAGGTCAAGGATCTCGTTTTGGGCCTCCATGCGTGCCAGGCCATTACTGGCGATGGTCAGGCCGACATAGAGCCAGGCGGTGCTTGAGTAGTCCCAGGCCATCTGACCCAGGCGCTGCTTGTGTTCGTTGATCAGCCTGCATAACGAATGGGTGAAGAATATCTGAAAGACCGAGCGCGCCGCCGGCCATATCTTTTTCGGCAGCATTGCGGCGCGCTGGCTGTCCCACTGCTTGTAGAACCAGTAGATGGAATACAGGCTGAAGGTTACGAAGTACAGCAGGTAGAGCTTGTTCGGTGAGGTGACGAAGAATGCGTCACGGGGAGAGGAATGTTCGTCCAGCAGTTCGGCTTTAGGGGGCTGATAAAGGTTATCCATTGACCTAGGTCCATATAGCGTTTTCAGAAGGCTCGCATCCAGCGAGTGCTCATGGCGCGGCGTATTATACGGATGTCACGATACAGGCGGAGTGCGACATGGCGCGCATGGTGCTTGGACGGCTCGTGGCAATGCAGGTATCGACGTTACAGCGCCTGGTAGTGGACAGCGGCCTATATCTGAACAGGTAGCGACGCAGAGCGTCGCTGTATTGCTCGGCCCGGATAGCGTGGGCCGGGCAGACCACGCTGGCACTTACCAGGGGAGCGGAGTGCCCTCATGGTCCAGGTAGCGCAAGCCTGATTGGCCGACAGCAGCGCTGACCTGTTGGGCCATGCCCTTGCAGCTGCTGGCGATGTCCAGCGGGGCGTCGCCGCCGCCCATGTCGGTGCGCACCCAGCCTGGGTGCATCAGCAGTACGCCGAGCTTGGGGTTGTCCTGAGTGCGCACGAAGCACTGCGCCAGGTGGTTGAGCGCCGCCTTGCTGGCGCCGTACAGCGGCATGCCAAGGCCGGCGCCCGCCTCGATGCTGCCGAGGATCGAGCTCATGAACACGATCAGCCCGTGCTCGGCGACCAGGTTCGGCAGCAGGCGCTCGGCCACGCGTAGCGGGGCGACTGCGTTGGTCAGGAACAGCTGGCCCATTTCCTCGGCCGTAGCTTGTGCGGCGCTGTGGTGTGTCGGACCGGCGACCCCGGCGTTGACGAAGATGACATCGAAGCGTTGCCCGCCGAGACGTTCGGCCAGTTGTTCGAGGCTGGCCGGGTCGGTCATTTCCAGCTGCTGCACGTGCACGCCGGGCAGTGCCTGCAACGGCGCTTGCTGCGCGGCGTTGCGCACGGTGGCAGTAACGGCCCAGCCCTGGGTGGCGAATTCACTGGCCAGACCAAGACCTAGGCCGCGTGAAGCGCCGATGATCAGAATGGATCGGGAGGCAGTCATGTCAGGCTCCATGGCGGATGAGAAAAGAAGGTCAGCATAGCGAATGCCGATCGAATAAGCCCGGCACGGCAATCCTCAGCAGGAGCCCCGCCCCGACTCGGGACGAAGCATTCCGAGTCCTTCCAGCGACGATCCGCGGTGTGCCAGGCCCCTGCATTTTGCTGCAGTGTCATTCTGTCAGCCAGGCACCCTGCGTGCGGCCGTGACCGGTTTGCCGGTCATACTGCCGCTCCTGCTCTATATGGCGCTGCAGGATGGCGTTGGCGCGCTGGTTGGCTTGCCGTTGCAGCTCGGCACAGCTGGGGTACTCAGGTGTCTGCCGCAGAGCCGTATCGATCTTTGCGGCGGCTGCCTGGCCGATGCGGTAGTGGCCTAATTCATGTTCGCGCAGCGCGTTCAGGTACATTGCAAAACGCTGACGCTGCTGGGCGTCGCCACCACCGAGACGGGGCAGTGTGATGGTGGCGTTCAACCGGGTGCGGGTGAGATCTATTCGGCAGCGCCCGTCACGCTGTTCGCGCCACCAGAAATTCCACTGCACCTGCCAACGTGCGTAAGCGTGGTAGATCTGGCCGTTCTGGCGAATTGGCGAGGCCTCGTTGAGGGCGCGGTTCAGGGATTGGCCGGAGACCACCTGCACGTCGTAGTACTGCTCCTGCAGGTGCTCTTGCACCTCGGCCCGGGTCGGCAGGGCCAGCCACAGCAGCAGAGGCAGAAGGGTAATGATCGTCCGCTTCATGGTGCCCTCAGCGTCTCGCGGCCTCGGCTGATGTCGCCAAGAAGGCGCTCCAGCGCAGCGTGCTCGTTCGGCACGACGGCCAGTTGCAGACGGGCACCCGTGGAGTCGTAGTGTTCGCTTTCGATCAGGCTGCCGAACTCGTTCAGGCGCGCCTTGAACACGGGCAGCTCGGCGAACTGCAAATGGCAGGTGAAGGATAGGCGCAGCACCAGTTCGCGCCGCTCGCCGGCCTGCAGGCATCTGGCTGCGCTACCGCCGTAAGCGCGGACCAGACCGCCGGTGCCGAGCTGAATACCGCCGTACCAGCGGATCACCAGCACCACCACCTGATCGCAGTCCTGCCCCTCGATAGCCGCGAGGATCGGCCTGCCAGCGGTGCCGCTCGGTTCGCCGTCGTCGTTGAAACGATACTGGTTGCCGACCTTCCACGCCCAGCAGTTGTGCGAGGCGGCCAGGTCGCTGTTGCTGTCGATGAAGGCTTGCGCCTCGACCGCGCTGGCAATCGGCGCGGCGAGGGCGATGAAGCGGCTCTTGCGAATCTCCTCGCGGTATTGGCAAGGACCGAGCAGGGTGAACGCCATCAGGCTTTGGCGGCAGGTGTCAGGCCGCAGCCCTTGAGGATGACCTGTACAAGCTGGTCGGATGCTTGCTCGAAGTCCTGCTTGGTCAGGCGTGAGCTCTGCTTCACGCGGCAGATCTGCGAGGCGAAGTCGGCATAGTGCTGGGTGCTGCTCCACAGCAGGAAGATCAGGTGAAGCGGGTCGACCGGGTCCATCTTGCCGGCGGCGATCCAGCCTTCGAACACGGCGGCGCGACCACGGAACCAGTCCAGGTAGTTCTGGTTGAAGTACTGCGACAGGCATTCGCCACCGCTGATCACTTCCATGGCGAAGATGCGCGAAGCCTTCGGCTGGCGCCGGGAGAATTCCATCTTGGCGCGGATGTAACGCTCCAGCGCTTCGGCCGGGTCGTCATCGATGCTCAGATTGTTGAAGGTGCTGTCCCACAGTTCGAGGATATTGCTCAGCACCGCCAGGTACAGCCCCAGCTTGTTATTGAAGTAGTAGTGCAGATTGGCCTTGGGCAGGCCGACGTTCTGCGCGATGGTATTCATGCTGGTGCCCTTGAAGCCATGCCGGGCGAACTCTTCCTCGGCAGCCTTGATGATGGCTTCTTCGTTCTTCTGGCGAATGCGTCCGGCGGGCTTGCCGTTGGCGCTGTGGGCGGGGACTTCGAAGGTCATGGGGTGATTCCGAACTGATCAGGGAGCCGAGCGATTGCACAGATACCCCAGCCTTGGCTGGGTGACAAGCATTACGGTGTGAAAAAGCCCGTTTGTGTCAGGCGCGTGACCCTGCACAGGCGATCTGCCCGCTTTTTTCTCTCCGAGAAGGGGCATTTGCCAGTGCGCACCTCAGGCTTCGGCCAGGGCTTCGAGAAAGCTCTCCAGCACCAGGTGTGCGCGGCGGCCCTTGCGCGTTACTGCTGCCAGGTTGATGTCGTAGTAGCGCGTGGACGCCTTGAGCGCGCGCAGACGCCCCTGCTGCACCCAGGCCTGGGCGTAGTGGTCGGGCAGGTAGCCGATATAGCGCCCGGTCAGAATAAGGAAGGCCATGCCCTCGCGGTCCGAGGCGCTGGCGGTGCAGTTCAGCGCCTGGTAGTGGCTCTGCACCTCCGGCGGCACGCGAAAGGTCGGGGCGATGGCCTCCTGGGCATTGAGTCGTTCGTCCTCGAGCTGCTGGTCATCGACGTAGAATAGCGGGTGGCCGACGGCGCAGTAGAGCAGTGAGCGCTCGTCGTACAGCGCCTGATATTCCAGGCCGGAGAGGGCGCCGACCTGCGGTACCACGCCGATATGCAGGCGACCGTCGAGCACGCCCTGTTCCACTTCCGAGGGCGGCGTCATGCGGATATGGATGCGCACGTCCGGACCTTGCACCTTGAGGCGCGCCAGGGCATTGGTGATGCGCATGTGCGCGATGGTCACCAGGTTGTCGGTCAGGCCGATGTTCAGCTCGCCGCGCAGGTGCTGGTGCAGACCGTTGACCTCGGTGCGAAAGCTCTCCAGCGCCGCCAGCAGCTGCAGGGTGCTCTGGTACACCTCGCGGCCTTCCTCGGTCAGGGCGAAGCCGGCACGGCCACGCTGACACAGGCGCAGGCCAAGGCGCTGTTCCAGGTCGCTCATCTGCTGGCTGATGGCCGAGCGGCCGATGCCCAGCGCGCTTTCCGCCGCGGAAAAACCGCCGCATTCCACCACGCTGCGAAACAGTTTGAGCAGGCGGATTTCAAAGTCGCTGACCTGGGCCAGCGGATCGGGACGACGGCTGCTCATTTGTTTAGTAGGCCTTGAACTGAAGATAAGAAGAGTGTTGTTTTACTGACTCTATGCCCGTGGCACCTTTGCTGGCAACTACCCTGTAGGAGCTGGCTTGCCGGCGATCATCGCCCGCAAGCCGGCTCCTACATCCGATTGCCTGCCCGAGTGAGGCTCCCAATGAACATGCCGCAGACCGCAACCCCGTCCCTGGCCAGCCAGCTCAAGCTGGATGCGCACTGGATGCCGTTCTCCGCCAACCGCAACTTCCAGCGTGACCCGCGCCTGATCATGGCGGCCGAGGGCAACTGGCTGACCGACGACCAGGGCCGCAAGATCTACGACAGCCTGTCCGGCCTGTGGACCTGTGGTGCCGGCCACTCGCGCAAGGAAATCCAGGAAGCCGTGGCCAAGCAGCTCGGCACCCTCGATTATTCGCCGGGCTTCCAGTACGGCCATCCGCTGTCGTTCAAGCTGGCCGAACAGGTCGCCGACCTGATGCCGGGCGAGCTCAATCACGTGTTCTTCACCGGCTCCGGCTCCGAGTGCGCCGACACCGCGGTGAAGATGGCCAAGGCCTACTGGCGCCTGAAAGGCCAGGCCTCCAAGACCCGCTTCATCGGACGTGCCCGTGGCTACCACGGCGTCAACATCGCCGGCACCGCGCTGGGCGGCATCGGCGGCAATCGCAAGATGTACGGCCAGCTGATGGACGCCGACCACCTGCCGCACACCCTGCAACCGGGCATGGCTTTTACCAAAGGCATGGCCGAGACCGGCGGCGTGGAGCTGGCCAACGAGCTGCTCAAGCTGATCGAACTGCACGACGCTTCCAACATCGCTGCGGTGATCGTCGAGCCGATGTCCGGCTCGGCCGGTGCCATCGTGCCGCCGGTGGGCTACCTGCAGCGCCTGCGCGAGATCTGTACGCAGCACAACATCCTGCTGATCTTCGATGAAGTGATCACCGGCTTCGGCCGCATGGGCAAGTGGAGCGGCGCGGAGTTCTTCGGCGTCACCCCGGATCTGATGAACGTCGCCAAGCAGATCACCAACGGCGCCATCCCGCTGGGCGCGGTGGTCGCCAGCAGCGAGATCTACAACACCTTCATGCAGCAGCCGTCGCCGGAGCACATGATCGAGTTCACCCATGGCTACACTTACTCGGCGCACCCGGTGGCCTGTGCCGCCGGTCTGGCGACGCTGGAGTTGCTCAAGCGCGAGAACCTGATCCAGCAGTCCGCCGAGCTGGCGCCGAAGTTCGAGGCCGCGCTGCATGGCCTGAAGGGCACCAAGCACATCGTCGACATCCGCAACTGCGGCCTGGCTGGCGCCCTGCAGATCGCTCCGCGTGATGGCGACGCCGTGATCCGTCCGTTCGAGGCCGGCATGGCCCTGTGGAAGGCCGGTTTCTACGTGCGCTTCGGTGGCGACACCCTGCAGTTCGGCCCGACCTTCAACGCCAAGATGGAAGACCTCGACCGCGTCTTCAACGCTGTCGGCGACGTGCTGAACAAACTGGATTAAGCGAACACCGATCACCCGTAGGGTGGATGACGCCTTTTTCATCCACCAATTACCAAAGCCGCAACGGTGGATGAGAAGAGCGTCATCCACCCTACGCCAGATTTCTATTGAGGAGCTTCCCCATGAGCCATATCCCGCACCTGATCAACGGCGAGCGCGTTGCCGGCAACGGTCGCAGCGCTCCGGTGTATAACCCGTCCACCGGCGACTCCACCAGCGCCGTTGGCCTGGCTGATCGCGCCACCATGCAACTGGCCATCGACGCCGCCAAGGCCGCTTTCCCGGCCTGGCGCAACACACCGCCGGCCAAGCGCGCGCAGATCATGTTCCGCTTCAAGCAACTGCTGGAGCAGAACGAGAACGAAATCGCCGCGCTGATCAGCGCCGAGCACGGCAAGACCCTCGAAGACGCCGTCGGTGAACTCAAGCGCGGTATCGAGAACGTCGAATTCGCCTGCGCCGCCCCGGAAATCCTCAAGGGCGAGTACAGCCGCAACGTCGGCCCGAACATCGACGCCTGGACCGATCTGCAGCCTATCGGTGTCGTGGCAGGGATTACCCCGTTCAACTTCCCGGCCATGGTGCCGCTGTGGATGTACCCGCTGGCCATCGTCTGCGGCAACTGCTTCATCCTCAAGCCGTCCGAGCGTGACCCCAGCTCCACCCTGTTCATCGCCGAACTGCTGAACCAGGCCGGCCTGCCCAAGGGCGTGCTGAACGTGGTCAACGGTGACAAGGACGCGGTCGATGCGCTGATCGAAGCGCCCGAGGTCAAGGCCCTGAGCTTCGTCGGCTCGACCCCGATCGCCGAGTACATCTACAGCGAAGGCACCAAGCGCGGCAAGCGCGTGCAGGCCCTGGGCGGCGCCAAGAACCACGCCGTGCTGATGCCCGACGCTGACCTGGACAACGCTGTCAGCGCGCTGATGGGCGCGGCCTACGGCTCCTGTGGCGAGCGCTGCATGGCCATCTCCGTAGCCGTGTGCGTGGGCGACCAGATCGCCGACGCGCTGGTCGAGAGGATCGTTCCGCAGATCCAGGCACTGAAGATCGGTGCCGGCACCTCCTGCGGCCTGGACATGGGCCCGCTGGTCACCGCCGCTGCGCGTGACAAGGTCAAGGGCTACATCGATGCCGGTGTCGCCCAGGGCGCCAAGCTGGTAGTCGATGGTCGTGGCCTGGTGGTGCCGGGTAATGAAAATGGCTACTTCGTCGGCGGCACCCTGTTCGATCGGGTGACGCCGGAGATGACCATCTACACCGACGAAATTTTCGGCCCGGTGCTGTGCATCGTTCGCGTCGGCAGCCTGGAAGAAGCCATGCAACTGATCAACGATCACGAGTACGGTAACGGCACCTGCATCTTCACCCGCGACGGAGAAGCAGCGCGCCTGTTCTGCGACGAGATCGAAGTGGGCATGGTCGGCGTCAACGTGCCGCTGCCAGTGCCGGTGAGCTACCACAGCTTCGGTGGCTGGAAGCGCTCGCTGTTCGGCGACTTGCATGCCTACGGCCCGGATGGCGTGCGCTTCTACACCCGCAAGAAGGCCATCACCCAGCGCTGGCCGGCACGCAAGAGCCACGAAGCGGCGCAGTTCGCCTTCCCCAGCAATGGCTGAGTGAGCTGCAGCGTTGAATAAGAAGGCCGGTCGCAAGATCGGCCTTTTTGCTATCGGCCCTATGCATATCTCCCATCTGCCGCCTCTGGTACAACAGCCGGCAGGTAGAAAGGGAGAAACACCATGACCGAAGCATTCAAGCTGGATCTGCACACATACCTCGGGCGCCTGGGCTACTCGTCGGCGCCTCCAGCGACCCTCGACACCCTGCGCGAGCTGCAGGCGCGGCACACTGCCGAATTCCCCTTCGAAACCCTGACCAGCATGCTGCGCGTGCCGGTCGAGGTCGAACCCGCCGCGATTCAGGACAAGCTGCTGCGCCAGGGCCGTGGCGGTTACTGCTTCGAACTCAACCGCCTGTACCTGCTGCTGTTGCAGGCGTTGGGGTTCGACGCGCGCGGGCTGACCGGCCGCGTGGTCATGGGCGGCCCGGAAGATGCCCTGCCGGCGCGCACCCATATGCTGGTGCTGGTGAACATCGATGGTGTGCGCTACATCACCGACGTTGGTTTCGGCGGCATGGTGCCGACCGGTCCCTTGCAGCTCGATAGCGAGGCCGAACAGGCCACGCCGCATGAGCCCTATCGGCTGACGCTGGTGGACGGCACCTACACCCTGCGCGCATTGGTGGCGGGTAGCTGGCGGGCAATGTACGTGTTCGATCTGCAGAAGGTGGCGGATATCGATTACGTGGTGGGCAACTGGTACGTGTGCACCCACCCGGATTCGCCCTTCCTCGGCCAGATGATCGCTGCGCGCACCGGCCCAGGCTTGCGCAAGACCCTGAATAACGGCAGCTTCGCCATTCACCGCCTGGGGCAGCCCAGTGAGCGGGTGCAGTTGCAGAGTGTCGATGAGGTGCTGAGGGTATTGCGAGATGAGTTTGGCATTCAGGTGCCGGAGCATCCTGAGCTACGGCAGATCATCGAGCGGTTGATTGTGGGGGCGTGAAGGCAAGGGCGGCTGATAGCGCCATGCTCTTGTGGGAGGGGCTTCAGCCGCGACCCGAAGCCACCCAAATCTGTAGGGGCGGCTTCAGCCGCGAAACTCTCGGAAGCCCCGAAAGCCTGCTGAGATTGTTGAAGGACCGCGATCAGCAAGTAGCCCGGATTTACGTAGGGTGGACAACGCGAAGCTTGTCCACCGTTTCATTCAGGGACAGGACGCGTTCGCCCAGTCGGTTGGCCTGGTGTTGCAGACACACCTGCCTCCCGCTCTAGCTGCATGCACTCTTGGCTTTCGCCCGACCCTGGCGTTCAGGCCAGTGCGGTGCGCTGTCGGCCCTCTACCCGGCGCTTCAACGCCGCACCTTCGACGATTTCCAGCCCGCCACCCTGGGCGCGAGCGGAGCGGCCCCAGTCTTCCAGCAGCTCCATGCAGGCATGGTCGATGTAGCTGACCCGCGCCAGGCTCAGGTGCAGGCGGGTGCCCGGCTCGACACTGGCCAGCAACTTGGCCAGTTGTGGCACGCGGAGGAAGGTGGCGGCGCCGCTCATGCGCAGCTCGGCGCTGTTCGGGCCGGTGGGTACCAGTTTCACGCGCAGGCGCGAGGCACTCCAGACCAGTTTCAGCAGCGTCAGGCCGAAGCCCACCAGCACGCCGGTCAGCAAGTCGGTGAAGACGATGCACAGCGCCGTGGCGGCGTAGATGAACACCGGGGCACGGCCGTACTGACCGAGGTTGCGCATGGCCTTGGGGTCGACCAGTTTGCAGCCGGTGTACACCAGGACCGCGCCGAGGCTGGCCACCGGGATGCTCTGCAGTACGACCGGCAGCAGAGCGACCAGGGCCAGTAGCCAGGCGCCGTGGAGGATGGTCGAGGTGCGGCCGCGAGCGCCGGCCTGGACATTGGCCGAGCTGCGTACGATCACGCCGGTCATCGGCAGGGCGCCGACCGCGCCGCAGAGCATGTTGCCGATGCCCTGGGCGGACAGTTCGCGGTTGAAGCGCGCACGCGGGCCATCGTGCATGCGGTCGACGGCGGCGGCAGACAACAGCGTCTCGGCGCTGGCGATAAAGGCCAAGGCGAGGGCGGCGATCAGCAGTTGCGGATCGGCCAGGCTGGCCAGGCCCTGTGGGGTGATCCAGTCAATGGCATCGCCGAGATTGGCCGGCAGTTCGACGCGCTTGACCGGCAGAGTCAGCCACAGGCTGGCCAGAGTGGCGAGCGTTACGCCGACCAGTGCGCCAGGCAGAAAGCGCAGCGGTGCCGGGCGAAAACGCTCCCACAGCCAGATGCTGGCGATGGTGCTGAGGCTCACTGCACCGGCGATCATGGCGTTGCTGCCGAGCAGGCTCAGCGCATCACGCACGGCGCCCGGGAAGGCCAGCAGGTTGTCCAGGCCGGAGGCCTTGGGCGCGGCATCGATCATCACGTGCACCTGCGACAACACGATGAGGATGCCGATGCCGGCGAGCATGCCGTAGACCACTGCAGGCGCGGTAACGCGAAACCAGCCGCCCAGGCGCAAGGCGCCGGCGACCAACTGGATCAGTCCGGCCAGCAGCAATACCGGGCCTAGCGCGGCCATGCCGTGAGTACGCACCAGTTCGAACACCAGTACGGCGAGGCCGGCAGCCGGGCCGCTCACCTGTAGTGGCGCACCGGCGATGAAGCCGACTACCAGGCCGCCGATGATGCCAGTGATCAGTCCCTTGGCCGGTGGCATGCCGGAGGCGATGGCGATGCCCATGCACAGCGGCAGGGCGACGAGAAAGACCACCACGGACGCCAGCGCGTCCCGTGGCAGTGTGCGAAATATATTCATGGGGAATCTCCTTGCCCATTTCTTGGGCAAAAGCAGCCCGTGCCCGCGCGCTCTGTTCGCGCAGGCTCGGGGGAAACGGATGGATCAGGCGTTGGCGTAGCGGGGTTGCGGTGTGGCGCAGGGCTGCTCGTCGCCGTCGAGCGCGAGGAAGTGGCCCGAGGCGGCGTCGTAGGCGCGGATGCCGCCGCTGTCGATGTCGTAGACCCAGCCATGGATCTGCAACTGGCCACTGGCCAGACGGGCGGCGACGGAAGGGTGAGTGCGCAGGTGGTCGAGTTGGGCCATTACGTTTTCTTCGGTCAGCACACCGAGGGTTTCATGGGCGCTGCCGCAGTTGCAGTTGTCCGCTACCACACTGCGGGCCACCTCGGCGTGACGCAGCCAGGCGCGTACCGTGGGCATGCCGTCGAGGCTATCCGGGTTGAGCACCGCCTTCATCGCGCCACAGTCGGAATGGCCGCAGACGATGATGTGCTGTACGCCGAGCGCCAGTACGGCGTACTCGATGGCGGTGGATACGCCGCCGTTCATCTGTCCGTAGGGCGGTACCACGTTACCCACGTTGCGGGTGACGAACAGGGTGCCGGGGTCGCTCTGGGTGATCAGCTCCGGCACGATGCGCGAGTCGGCGCAGGTGATGAACATCGCGCTGGGCGATTGCGCCGAGGCAAGACGCTTGAACAGCGCCTGCTGCTGCGGGTAGACCTCCTGGCGGAAACGCCGAAAACCCTGCAGCAGTTGTTGCAGGGCGGCCTGAGCGCTGTCCTTGGCGACGGGGCGCAGGGTGTTGCCGGTTCGGGAAGCGGTTGAGTTCATCGTTGCATCTCCTGTGATTTTCATCGGTGACGTTCTCGACTGCCAGCCAAACGCCTGTGACCAACCGGTCACTTCCAGGGCAACGATAAGGATTATTACTTAATCAAAACTGAACGAGAGGCTCTAAAACGCCACTATGCGGGTGATGCTGTCCACAGAAGAAATGGCCGGACGCGATCAGTCCCCTCGCCCCTCTGGGGGAGAGGGTTAGGGCGGGCCGCGTTCGGAGAGCGAAGCTAAGCGCACGCAGCCTTGAGTGAACAGCATTGCACTTATGCGGGCACTTTCAGGGGCTTGGCCCTTGTGACGGTCGGGCGGGGAATGGGGGATACGAATGAGCAGTACGGCTACTCGAGCAGCATGGGTGCAAGTGTCAGAAGCTGACGCCTGGCGGGCCACCTGCGGATGCAGATCAGCCCGCTTGGCGAGGCCTGATCGTGGGGGCTTACTGCTCGCCCTTCATCGCACCACTGAGGCCGAACATCAGCACAAGCAGGTTGGCGTCCGGTTTGGCGGCGGGTTGTACCTGCTTACGCAAAGGTGCGGTTGAGCAGGGTTGCACAGCGGTGCAGGCCTGTGCTTCCAGTACGCGGGGGCCGGGCTCCTGCCAGGCTGCGGCAGCGATTGCCGTTACGCTGAGTGCGAGGCCAAGGAACAAACCTCGTGCTATTTCTAATTTCATTTTGCTAACCCCTTGAAAGCGCTGCCAAACGCTGTTCGCTAAACCTAGATCACCCATTGCTTTGTCGTCGTCTCATGCGACGAACGGTCTTAGCGCGTAGCTGACACCAGCCGGGGCTGTGCTGGGACACGGGCCTTGTTGGGTGGTTCAACAATGGTGCGGGTAACGTATCGACGTAACCTTAGGTGCCTGTTACGGCCCCCTGTAACAGCCGGCCCTGGCAGTTGCAATCGCCTGCAGCTTTTCTTGCTACCCAGCGCAAAGGTGCAAGGTAGAGCCACTTCCTGGTGGGGATGATGCGGATGGAACGACGTGTTGCGGATAAAACACTGCCGGCCCTGGACTGGCAGCCGTTTACTCAGGCAATAGACGTGCCGAGGTCCTTGACGCCACCGGCGAAAATCTGGCGATAGCCCTGCAGCAGTCGCTGCCAGTCGTCGTCGGACCAGGGGCTGTGACGTCGTAGTTGAGACAGGTCGTGCTGAGCGGCCCGGGCGCGAGTCAGGCGGCGCCGGCTTTTCTCCAGATCCAGCAGAGCAACCTGCGGCGTTTCGTCGACAAGGTTGACGAAGATATGTTTGGCATACAGGCAACCGTGCTGCCAGCGCCCCAGATGCATACGCGCCAGAGTCGCGCCAACAAGTTGCAGCAGCCGGGCATGTACCGCTTCGCCACAGGCTTCGCGGCCGCCTTTGGCGTACCAGCTTTCGATATCCATGAAGCCTTCGAGCTCTGCGGTCACCAGCAGGCCGCGCCAGCCTTGCTGTGGGTCGTGTTGGACGCCGCAGTAGATCAGCTGGGGAACGGGCACGCCGAGTGCATCCAGAGCCAGCAATGCACTGCGCTCGCGCAGTACGGTCGGGCGTCCTTTTGGGTGCAGCAGGCTGCGATAGATGTGGCCGATCTGTTTCTTGGCGTAGAGCACGCCGGTTTCATCCAGTAGGCGCTGCACGCCACTCTCGCCGCCACGGCGAACGTTGGGCTCTTCGACCCAATCACCTTGCTGTTGCCACCAGTGTTGGAATGCCTGCTGAGGGATTTCGCTCGTACTGCAAAGGGCCATATTTTTTGTTCTTCTATTTGGAGGTTGGCGCAGCGCCGTCTCGTGAACGGCTGCTACGTCGTTCAGGGTGGTAACGAAACATATGCAAACAACGTTCCCGAGTCCACCGGCAATGTCATCGGATTTTTCGGCCTGTATCGCTTTTCATCGGGCATAAAAAACCCCGCGACAGGCGCGGGGTTCTTGGTACTGCGTAGGGTGCCGGTCGGCTTACATCATGCCGCCCATGCCACCCATACCGCCCATGCCACCCATGTCAGGCATGGCCGGAGCCTTGTCGTCAGCCGCTTCGGCAACCATGGCCTCGGTGGTGATCATCAGGCCGCCGATGGAGGCAGCAGCCTGCAGGGCCGAACGGGTGACCTTGGCCGGGTCGAGAATACCCATCTCGATCATGTCGCCGTAGGTGTCGGTAGCGGCGTTGAAGCCGAAGTTGCCCGAACCCTGCTTGACCTTGTCGACCACTACGCTCGGCTCGCCGCCGGCGTTGGCAACGATCTGACGCAGCGGCGCTTCGACAGCGCGGCGCAGCAGAGCGATACCGACGTTCTGGTCTTCGTTGTCGCCTTTCAGCTCGTCGATGGCCAGCAGAGCGCGAACCAGGGCCACGCCACCGCCAGGTACCACGCCTTCTTCCACAGCAGCGCGGGTAGCGTGCAGGGCGTCTTCAACACGGGCTTTCTTCTCTTTCATCTCGACTTCGGTGGCTGCGCCAACCTTGATCACGGCAACACCGCCAGCCAGTTTGGCCAGACGCTCTTGCAGCTTCTCCTTGTCGTAGTCGGAAGAGGTTTCTTCGACCTGCTTGCGGATCTGTGCAACGCGGGCTTCGATGTCGACCTGGGCACCAGCACCATCGATGATGGTGGTGTTGTCCTTGTTCAGCACGACGCGCTTGGCGTTACCCAGGTGCTCCAGGGTGGCGCTTTCCAGGGACAGGCCAACTTCTTCGGAGATCACGGTACCGCCGGTCAGGATGGCGATGTCCTGCAGCATGGCCTTGCGGCGGTCGCCGAAGCCCGGAGCCTTGACGGCTGCGACTTTGACGATGCCGCGCATGTTGTTGACGACCAGGGTAGCCAGGGCTTCACCTTCGACGTCTTCAGCCACGATCAGCAGCGGACGGCCAGCCTTGGCAACGGCTTCCAGAACCGGCAGCAGTTCGCGGATGTTGCTGATCTTCTTGTCGACCAGCAGCAGCAGCGGGCCTTCGAGTTCGGCAACCATGGTGTCCGGCTTGTTGATGAAGTACGGCGACAGGTAGCCACGGTCGAACTGCATGCCTTCTACGACGGACAGTTCGTTTTCCAGGCCCGAGCCTTCTTCAACGGTGATGACGCCTTCTTTACCGACCTTTTCCATGGCTTCGGCGATGATGTCACCGATGGAGTGGTCGGAGTTGGCGGAGATGGTGCCTACCTGAGCGATGGCCTTGGTGTCGGTGCACGGCTTGGCCAGCTCTTTCAGTTGGGCAACGATGGCGATGGTGGCCTTGTCGATGCCGCGCTTCAGATCCATCGGGTTCATGCCGGCAGCGACGGACTTCAGGCCTTCGTTGACGATGGCTTGAGCCAGAACGGTAGCGGTGGTGGTGCCGTCACCGGCAGCGTCGTTGGCCTTGGACGCTACGTCCTTGACCAACTGGGCGCCCATGTTTTCGAAGGCGTCTTTCAGTTCGATTTCCTTGGCAACCGAAACACCGTCTTTGGTGATGGTCGGGGCTCCGAAGGATTTGGCCAGCACCACGTTACGGCCTTTCGGGCCGAGGGTGGCTTTGACGGCGTCGGCCAGTACGTTGACACCAACGAGCATTTTCTTGCGGGCGGAATCGCCAAACTTGACTTCTTTAGCAGCCATGTTGATCAGTCCTCAAATTCTTGAAGGTTAAAACGGAGATTCGTGGGAATCAGGCTTCGACGACAGCGAGGATTTCGTTCTCGCCCATTACCAGCAGGTCTTCGCCGTCGACTTTGACGGTGTTGCTGCCGGAGTAAGGGCCGAATACCACCTTGTCACCGACCTTGACGGCCAGCGGACGGACTTCGCCGTTATCCAGAACCTTACCGGTACCGACGGCAACGACTTCACCCTGGTTCGGCTTCTCGGCGGCCGAACCCGGCAGCACGATGCCGCCTGCGGTTTTGGTCTCTTCTTCGCTGCGACGGATCACGACGCGGTCATGCAGAGGACGAAGCTTCATTGTCGATCTCTCCTAACAATTGAATGGCCAACTTGCCGACTCTTGATTGGTCGGCGGGTTTGTAAAATCCGGCGAGGCCGGGCGCGGCACGCTGGGCGCACCGCGAAAGTCGGACTGCCTCAGAGGGCAGGCACCTTGCGGTGACTGCTACATGTGGGCGGGCAAAGGCATTTCAAGGGGCGGGGGTGAAATTTTTTGCGTAAGAGCAGGGGATATCGCACGGGCCGGCTCGGCGTCAGTGGTGCTATCGAGCAAGAGCCGGCTTGCCGGTGATCAGCCTCTGGGGGGGATCGCCGACAAGCTGCGCAGCATGCTCAGTCGCGGCGCTCGTACTCGCCTTCGAGTACATTGGGGCGGGTTTGCCCGGAACGGGCGGCTTGGTCATCGAAGAAGGCGCGTTGGCGCAGGGCCTGCTCCTCGGCGCGGCGGCGAATCTTGCCCACCACGAGGCGACGGGTGAAGGGAATCAGGCAGAGCACACCGAAGATGTCGCTGATGAAGCCCGGCAGCAGCAGCAGGCCACCGCCGACTGCGATCAGCAAACCTTCGAGCATTTCCTGCTCGGGCAGCTCGCCGCGCGAAAGTTTTTCACGGGCGCGCCAGGCTGTGGCGACACCTGCAACGCGCAGCAGCACGCTGCCGAGGATGGCGGTGCCGATCACCAGCAGGAGCGTGGGCAGCACGCCAATGGCGCTGCCAACCTTGATCAGCAAGGCCAGCTCGATGATCGGGAACAGCAGGAAAAGAAACAGAAACGCGCGCATTTTCAGAGGGTCCTTGGCGGAAGCGAGCTTCCAATAGGGAGTAAGTATGGGGTGATGGTCTGAATTCAAGCTTAAGCCAAATCATCGGTCGGCCAGCTCTCGGCGCGAGCCAGCTTTACCAGGGCTTCACGCACCTGTCCCGGGTTGTCGCAGGATGTTGGAAAGGCCAGCCAGTAGAGGCTCTGGCCAATGCGTAGATGGAAGCCTTCCCTGTCGACACCGACCATCTGCGCGGGTTCGTGCTGCGGCAGGCCGGCCAGTTCGACGTAATGCGTGATGGCCTTGGCGTGATCGTCGTTCATGTGCTCGACCATGCTCGCTTCGCTGCCGTCTGTCGCGAAGGGATTGGCCAGGGCGACCTGGTCGATCCAGTGAATGGCGCCGAAACCGCCGATGAAGCGCCAGCGCACCGGCTCCAGGCGCCAGAAATCGAAATCATGCGCCCGATGGTAGTCGCGCGACTGGGGGAAAAAACGGTAATAACGCTGTGCGGCCGCTTCGATTTCGCTTTCGTCATGCAACTGTCGTGCTACGGCGAGCAAAGTGAGGCGGCCGACCGCCTGCACATCCTCTGCGCCACGTTCGCCGACCAGTAGCGAACATTTGGCGTCCTGCCCGAGATTATGGGTGTGCTGGGCGATGCGGCTGATCAGGATCAGTGGGCGGCCTTCGGCGTCCAGGCAGTAGGGCACCACCGATCCGAAAGGGAAACCCGGCATGGCCTTGGAGTGGGTGCTGAGCACGCCACGGTATTCCTTGAGCAGCAATTCTCGTGCATGCTTGCCGGCTTTCACGCTCACCTTATGACTCCTCGCAAAGAATCCGTCAGAAACGGACAGACGCCCTAGCATAGCGGTTAGCGGGCATCAGCGGGGTCGGTAAATGCTGCACCTTGAGGGGATAAAGCGATGCAACTGAAAGACAAAGTCATCATCATCACTGGCGGTTGCCAGGGACTGGGCCGCGCCATGGGTGAGTACCTGGCAGCCAAGGGCGCCAGGCTGGCGCTGGTCGATCTGAACCAGGAAAAACTCGACGAAGCAGTGGCTGCCTGCAAGGCCGCCGGTGGCGATGCCCGCGCCTATCTGTGCAACGTGGCCGATGAAGAGCAGGTGACCCATATGGTCGCCCAGGTGGCCGATGACTTCGGCGCCATCAACGGGCTGGTCAACAACGCCGGCATCCTGCGCGATGGCCTGACCATCCGCGTGAAGGATGGCGAAATGACCAAGATGAGCCTGGCGCAGTGGCAGGCGGTGATCGATGTCAACCTGACCGGTGTGTTCCTCTGCACGCGTGAAGTGGCGGCTAAGATGATCGAACTGAAGAATGAGGGCGCGATCGTCAACATCTCTTCCATTTCCCGCGCGGGCAACATGGGGCAGGCCAACTACTCCGCTGCCAAGGCCGGCGTCGCTGCCGACACCGTGGTCTGGGCCAAGGAGCTGGCGCGTTACGGTATTCGCGTGGCAGGCGTGGCACCGGGCTTCATCGAGACCGAGATGACCAGCAGCATGAAGCCGGAAGCGCTGGAGAAGATGACCTCGGGCATTCCGCTCAAGCGCATGGGCAAGCCGGCCGAGATCGCGCACTCGGTGGCCTACATTCTGGAAAACGACTACTACACCGGTCGCATTCTGGAGCTGGACGGCGGTCTGCGTCTGTAATCCGCCAGGCCTGAACGCAAAACGCCCCGACTGGTTCGGGGCGTTTTCGTTTCTGGCAGCGGGTGCGCACGGCGCACCCTGTGGGCATGATGCACGCGACTTTCCGTAGGATGCGCCGTGCGCACCGCTGCTTTCAATGCGTGCGAGCGACAGCGAAACGGCTCAGCTCGACCAGTGCCTCGCGATATTCCCCGGTCGGCAGCACTTCCAGGCAGGCAACTGCGCGTTCGGCGTAGTCGCGAGCGAGCCTGGCGGTGTAATCCAGAGCGCCGGCGGCATCCACGGCGGCGCGGATGCTTTCCAGGTCTTCGATACCGCCTTTCTGAATCGCGCGGCGCACCAGTGCTGCCTGTTCCTCGGTGCCTTCACGCATGGTGTAGATCAGCGGCAGCGTCGGCTTGCCCTCGGCGAGATCATCACCGACGTTCTTGCCCAGCTCGGCTGCGTCACCCTTGTAGTCGAGCAGGTCGTCGACCAGTTGGAAGGCGATGCCCAGGTGATCGCCGAAGGTGCGCAGGGCTTCGCGTTGCGCTTCGTTGGCGCCGGCCAGCGCGGCGGCGGCATGAGTCGAGGCTTCGAACAGCATCGCGGTCTTGCCGCGGATGACTTCCATGTAGGTCTCTTCCGTGGTGCTGGCGTCGCGTACCTTGGACAGTTGCAGCACTTCGCCTTCGGCGATCACTCGCGTGGCGTGGGAGAGAATCTTCATCACCGGCATGGAGCCGAGCTCGACCATCATTTCGAACGAGCGTGAATAAAGGAAGTCGCCCACCAGTACGCTCGGTGCGTTGCCCCACTGGGCATTGGCGGTGCTGCGGCCACGGCGCATGTCGGACATGTCGACCACGTCATCATGCAGCAGAGTGGCGGTATGCAGAAACTCGATGGTGGCGGCCAGCAGGCGCAGGTCGTCGGCCTGGTAGCCCAGCGCGCGACCGCTGAGCAGCACCAGCAGCGGGCGCAGGCGTTTGCCGCCAGCGGAAATGATATAGTCGCCGATCTTTTCCACCAGCGGCACGCGGGAAACCACCTGTTGGCGAATGATGCCATCGACGGCGGTGAAATCGTCCGCTACCACGCGGTAGAAAGCCTGGGGTTGCATCGGCGACAGGTGCTCCTTTGAGGTTGCGCGGCATGCTAGGTGGCGGGGTGGGGGCTGTCAAGGCAAGTGCCTGTGGGCCTTGCGAAGCGGTCTGCGCTTGCGTACAATCGCGCACCCTGAACTTCCCCCTGGGCATTTCCCTGCCTTACGCAATTGCAAGGGTGTCACTTCCGGCCCCAAGCAGCCATGCCAGCCAATAACGACTTTTCTAAAGCGCTGGGTGAGCAGGATCAACGGAGATTTACCATGTACGCAGTAATTGTTACTGGTGGCAAGCAATACAAGGTCACCGAAGGCGAATTCCTCAAGATCGAGAAGCTCGAAGTCGCCACCGGCGAAGCCGTGACTTTCGATCGCGTTCTGCTGATCGGCAATGGCGACGACGTTCAGATCGGCGCTCCGGTCGTAGATGGCGCTAAAGTGGTTGCCGAAGTCGTTTCGCAAGGCCGTCACGACAAAGTGCGCATCATCAAGTTCCGCCGTCGTAAGCACCACATGAAGCGTCAGGGCCACCGTCAGTGGTTCACTGAGATCAAAATCACCGGTATCCAGGCCTGATTCGTCGGCCCCGATCCTTTATAGGAGTATTGACTCATGGCACACAAAAAAGCTGGCGGTTCTACCCGTAACGGCCGCGATTCCGAAAGTAAACGCCTTGGCGTGAAAATGTATGGTGGTCAGGTCATCAAGGCCGGCAACATCATCGTTCGTCAGCGCGGCACCGAGTTCCATGCCGGTTTCGGCGTGGGCATGGGCAAAGACCACACCCTCTTCGCTAAAGTCGAAGGCGTGGTCAAGTTCGAAGTGAAGGGCGCTTTCGGCCGTCGCTACGTGAGCGTCGTTCAGGCCTAATCGCCTACGCGCTGGAAAAGCCCTGTCCGTAGGACGGGGCTTTTTTATTGGCCCGCCGTCCATGGCGGCAACCCTCCGGGCCGTCGCAAGCGACGTTAAAAAACGCTCCAGGCGTTTTTTTTGTTTCTGTATCCTTGGGTTCTTGCCCGATCACCCGTAACGCCACGCTGTTTGCGTGGGGTCATCCGGCAAGGGCCTTTACGTTGTTCTGTTGACCCGCAGCGCTTGCGGGAGGCGTATCCATGAAATTTGTCGACGAAGTTTCGATTTTTGTAAAAGCCGGTGACGGCGGTAACGGCATGATGGCCTTCCGTCGCGAGAAATTCATCGAGAAAGGCGGCCCCAACGGTGGCGACGGTGGCGACGGCGGCTCGGTATTCCTCGAGGCCGACGCCAACCTCAACACCCTGATCGATTACCGCTATACGCGTAAATTCAACGCGCAGAATGGCGAGAAGGGTGGCAGCACCGATTGCACTGGGGCCAAAGGCGAGGATCTGATCCTGCCGGTACCGGTCGGCACCACGGTGATCGATGTGGCTACTCAGGAAGTGATTGGTGACCTGGTCAAGGCAGGTCAACGCCTGATGGTTGCCCAAGGTGGCTGGCACGGCCTGGGCAACACCCGCTTCAAGTCCAGTACCAACCGTGCGCCGCGCCAGACCACGCCGGGCAAACCGGGCGAGTCGCGCGATCTCAAGCTCGAGCTGAAAGTGCTGGCCGACGTCGGTCTGCTCGGCCTGCCCAATGCCGGCAAGAGCACCTTCATTCGCGCCGTTTCCGCTGCCAAGCCGAAAGTCGCCGATTACCCCTTCACCACCCTGGTGCCGAACCTGGGCGTGGTCAGCGTCGATCGCTTCAAGAGCTTCGTCGTCGCCGACATTCCGGGGCTGATCGAAGGCGCTTCGGACGGTGCTGGCCTGGGTATTCGCTTCCTCAAGCACCTGGCGCGTACTCGCCTGCTGCTGCATCTGGTGGACATGGCGCCGCTGGACGAGAGCGATCCGGCCGAGGCTGCACAGGTCATCATCGACGAGCTGGGGCGCTTCAGCCCGGCGTTGGCCGAGCGCGATCGCTGGCTGGTGCTGAACAAGATGGACCAGGTGCCCGAGGACGAGCGTGAAGCACGCAAGGCCGATATCGTTGCCCGTCTGAACTGGCAGGGTCCGGTTTACGTGGTTTCGGCCATCAGCCGCGACGGCACCGAGCGCATCAGCCGCGACATCATGCATTACCTGGAGGTACGTGCCGAGCGCATCGCCGAGGACCCGGTATTCGCCGAGGAGCTGGCCGAGCTGGATCAGCGCATCGAAGACGAGGCGCGTGCCCGTCTGCAGGCACTGGACGATCAGCGTGCGCTGCGTAAATCCGGTGTGCGCAGTGTCGATGATATCGACGAGGACGATGACTTCCTCGACGAAGAAGACGACGATGGCCCGGAAATCATTTACGTCCGGGATTAAGCAAATTTCCAACGCCGCTTAATTGCGGCGTTTTTGTAGGTGGGGTGGACCCCATCATTTTCTGGCTAAGGTTGGAAGATCATGCGTGACAAGGTGACCGGCGCGCGGCGCTGGGTGGTGAAGATCGGCAGTGCGCTGCTGACCGCCGATGGGCGTGGCCTGGATCGTGCGGCCATGGCGGTGTGGGTCAAGCAGATGGTCGCGCTGCGGGAGCAGGGCGTGGAGCTGGTGCTGGTGTCCTCCGGCGCTGTGGCGGCCGGTATGAGCCGCCTGGGCTGGACCAGCCGACCGAGCGCGATGCACGAGCTGCAGGCCGCTGCCGCCATTGGCCAGATGGCCCTGGTGCAGGCCTGGGAGTCGAGCTTTGCCGAACACGGCCGCCGTACCGCACAGGTGCTGCTGACGCACGACGATCTCTCCGACCGCAAGCGCTATCTCAACGCGCGCAGCACCTTGCGCACCTTGGTGAATCTCGACGTGATCCCGGTGATCAACGAGAACGACACCGTGGTCACCGATGAAATCCGCTTCGGCGACAACGACACCCTGGCCGCGCTGGTGGCCAACCTGGTGGAAGCCGATCTGCTGGTGATCCTCACCGACCGCGACGGCATGTACAACGCCGACCCGCGCCACAACCCCGATGCTGAACTGATCTTCGAAGCCCGCGCCGATGATCCGGCACTGGATGCGGTGGCCGGTGGCGTCGGTGGTGCGCTGGGGCGTGGCGGCATGCAGACGAAGTTGCGCGCCTCGCGTCTGGCTGCGCGCTCCGGCGCGCATACGGTGATCGTCGGTGGTGCCATCGAGCAGGTGCTGGCGCGGCTCAAGGCTGGCGAACGCTTGGGCACGCTGCTGGCCCCCGAGCGTGGCTTGCTGGCGGCGCGCAAGCAATGGCTGGCTGGCCACCTGCAGACCCGTGGCACGCTGGTGCTGGATGCCGGTGCGGTCAAGGCGCTGAGCCAGGATCGCAAGAGCCTGCTGCCGGTCGGCGTGAAGGCTGTGCAGGGTAGCTTCCGCCGTGGCGAGATGGTGGTCTGCGTATCGCCTGACGGCCGTGAGATCGCGCGCGGCCTGGTCAACTACAGTGCGCTGGAAGCACAGAAGATCATCGGCCAGCCGTCGGACGCCATCGAGAAGCTGCTGGGCTATGTCGATGAACCGGAACTGGTGCACCGCGACAATCTGATCCTCGTATGAAGGAGACGCTCATGCGACTGTTCAAGGGTATTGCCTTGGGTGTGCTGATGCTGCCTGGCCTGGCGCTGGCCGAAACCATCGGTGAGGTGTCGACGGTGTTCAAATGGGTCGGGCCCAACGACAAGATCGTCGTCGAGGCATTCGATGACCCCAAGGTTGATGGGGTGACCTGCTACCTGTCGCGCGCCAAGACCGGCGGAGTGAAGGGGGGGCTGGGGTTGGCCGAGGATCGTGCCGAAGCCTCCATCGCCTGCCGCCAGGTCGGCCCCATTGCATTCAAGGGCACGCTCAAGGACGGTGAGGAGGTGTTCAAGGAGCGCACTTCGCTGGTGTTCAAGACCATGCAGGTGGTGCGTTTCTTCGACAGCAAGCGCAACACGCTGGTGTATCTGGTCTACAGCGACCGGGTGATCGAGGGCAGCCCGCAGAATGCGGTGACAGCCATTCCGATCCTGCCCTGGGGCCAACCGTAGGGTGCGCCGTGCGCGCCGAACATCCCATGCATGATGGTGCGCAAGGCGCACCCCGCGTCTAAAAGAAAACCGCCCCGAAGGGCGGTTTTTTCATGCGCGATGATCAGGCGCTGGGGGTATCCAGCTGCAGGCGCTGGTTCGATTGCGTTTGCACTTCGTGGTAGCGCTCGGCGTCGTTGGACAGAACATCGGCCATGGCCGGGAAGATCTGGTCCAGCTTGCTGCGCCAGTCTTCGCTCTTGGCCTGCTCGGGGAAGCAGCGACGGATCAGGTCGAGCATGATCGACACAGTGACCGATGCACCCGGCGAGGCGCCGAGCAATGCGGCGATGGTGCCGTCGGCTGCAGCCACCAGTTCGGTACCGAACTGCAGCACGCCGCCGTTCTTGCTGTCCTTCTTGATGATCTGCACGCGCTGGCCAGCCACTTCCAGGCGCCAGTCCTCTGCCTTGGCTTCGGGGTAGAAGCCGCGCAGGGTGTTCAGGCGCTGTTCCTCGGACTGCATCACTTCCTTGATCAGGTAGCGGGTCAGGTCCAGGTTGTCGCGCGCCACCGCCAGCATCGGGCCGAGGTTGTTGGGGCGTACCGACAGCGGCAGGTCGAGGAACGAGCCGTGCTTGAGGAACTTGGTGGTGAAGCCGGCGTACGGGCCGAACAGCAGAGATTTCTTGCCGTCCACTACGCGGGTATCGAGGTGCGGCACGGACATCGGCGGCGAGCCTACGGCAGCCTGGCTATAGACCTTGGCCTGGTGCTGCTTGACGATTTCCGGGTTGTCGCAACGCAGCCACTGACCACTCACCGGGAAGCCGCCAAAGCCTTTGCCTTCTGGGATGCCGGACAGTTGCAGCAGCGGCAGCGCGCCGCCGCCAGCACCGAGGAAGACGAACTTGCTCTTGAGCTTGCGCGTGGCGCCGGAGCGGGTGTCCTTGATGTCCACCAGCCAGCCTTCACCGTCGCGCTTGAGGTCGGTGACCCTCTGGTTGCAGGTGACCTTGGCGTTGGGCTGCGTGGTCAGGTAGGCGAGCATCTGCTCGGTGACCGCGCCGAAGTTGACGTCGGTACCGGCCTGCACACGGGTCATCGCCAGCGGCTCGTTGCTATCACGACCCGGGATCAGCAGCGGCGCCCATTCGGCGATGGTGGCGCGATCCTCGGTGTACTCCATCTCGGTGAAGGCGTGATGCTGACGCAGGGCCTCGAAACGCTTCTTGAGGAAGGCGATGCCGCTTTCACCGCGCACGAAGCTCATGTGCGGGACCGGGTTGATGAAGGTCTTCGGCGAGTTGATCGCGCCTTTTTCGATCAGGTAAGCCCAGAACTGCTTGGACTCCTCGAACTGGGCGTTGATGCTCACCGACTTCTTGATGTCGATGCTGCCGTCAGCGCCTTCCGGGGTGTAGTTCAGCTCGCACAGCGCGGCGTGACCGGTGCCGGCGTTGTTCCAGGGGTTGGAGCTTTCCACTGCGCCGGACTCGCGCAGCTCTACCACTTCCAGCGTGATGCCGGGGTTGAGTTCCTTGAGCAGCACGCCCAGGGTCGCGCTCATGATGCCAGCGCCAACCAGCACCACATCTACGCTTTGGTAATCGTTATGCGCCATTAACCTCTCTCCAAGAAAACTGCACCAGATGGACGGCCGTTCGGCCTTTCAGGGCGATACCGGCAGACTCAGGCGTGATGCCCTGTCGTTCGGCGGGGAGGGTCAAGGCTGGGATTTGCGGACGCAAAACTGTTCATTTGTTCGCCACACTCTTGTGAAGTTGTAAAAACCGTTTTTTCACGCTCTTTTGGAGCGGTGAACCTCAAAAGCTCGACTGCCTCGGCACGCTTTTGCCCGTGCAAATCATGCAACGCATGGCTGCTATCGGCTCTGCATATGGGCTGAAAGCGGCTGGCCGGAAGCGGCAGCTCGAAGTGGGCGACTCTCTGGGGCGGGGCGATGACGTTGCATCGGCGAGGTCGTGCGGCCCGATCAGGAGACGTCCTTATAATCGGGGCGCGATTATAACGGTGAATGAGGGGAAATTGGTCGCCCCTGCGTGACTTTTATTCTTCCGCCGGTCAGGCCGCCAACGGGCGAGCGGCTGGTGCGTGTGTGACGACCGGGGTGATCCGGGCACCGGCGGGCAGGTGGCAGCCCAACCAGGTGATGCTCGGCTCGTGAACTTCCACCCAGCCAGCCTGGCTCGGGTGTTCCTGCATCTGCCGCAGGGCGCGGCAAAGACCCTCACCATCGATCAGGGCAAAGTGGCGTATCGGGCGAGCGCGGCTGAACAGGCGGCGCAAAAGCATGGCGAAGGCTCCGGCGAATTGACAGGTACTTTTATGCCAGGGCGCGGTGACAGACTGATGACAGGAACCGCAACGCTGTGCTGACGGTCCTATGCGGCACTACTGTCGGCCTCAGGCCGCGCTGGGTATACTGCCGGCCACTTTTACCTCACTCGGAGAGATGAGCATGCTGCACCGTGCGTTGATCGCCTTGCTTGCTGCCGCCAGCCTGACTCTGGCCGGTTGCGCCCTCAGCCCTCAGCAACTCACCCCGCAACCCAAGCTCACCAGCTCGCTGACCGCTGTGGGTCAGGGCCAGCCGGTGGTGGTGCGTGTGGTCGACGGCCGTCCTTCGCCGGTGCTTGGCACCCGCGGCGGCCTGTACCCTGAAACCAGTTCCATCAGCGTCAGCCCTGAATATGTGCTGCCCAGGCTGCAGGCTGAGGCCGAGGCTGCTGTACGCCTGCTCGGCTTCACCCCGTCGGCCAACGCCTACAACGCGCCACAGCTGACCATCACCCTGGCGGAACTGAAGTATCAGTCGCCCAAAGAGGGTATGTACGTCACCGAGGCAGATATCTCCGCCTCCATTCGTGCCGACGTGCAAGGTGGCAGCCGCCGTTATACCGGCCGTTACGGCGCCTCGCTGAACCAGCGCTTCGGCACCGCACCGAACCAGCAGACCAACACCAAGCTGGTGGGTGACGTGCTCAGCGACGCGCTGACCCGCGCGTTCAAGGACCCGACCATCGGCCAGGTTCTGCTTCAGTAGTTGCTGGCGACGCTACGAAAAACGCCCCGCATTGCGGGGCGTTTTCATTTGTCCTGGGTCTTCATGCTGCTTCCGCGTAGAACTCTGGCAGGCTCATGCCGGTACGGTTGTCGATGTCCGGCAGGTCGTAATGCTCATGGCCGCCAAGGGCGCAGTACACCAGCCAGTGCTGATCCTGCACGTTGAAGGAGAGTTCGTCGACCACGGCGTTTACTTCATCCAGCGAGTCGATCAGGTAATCGCGATCCAGCGGTTGTGAATTAAGCATGGCAGGTCCTCCAGGGACGTTGGGTTTTGGCTCCAGTAACAGTCGTGACTGCTTGGTCACTGTTGGAGATACAAACCCTAGGCCAGACATATGACAGTTTTCAGACGATTTCGGGATAGCGGGCTGCGTTCGTCGGAAACGAACCTTATAAAAGCGGTATTTCAGTACACTGCGCGACGACTTTTCGAGAGCTGAGACGTACCGTTTCTCGGCAAAAATCCCCATTCTGGTGCAGTGGCGGGGTGGCTGCACCATGCTGTTCCCGAGGTGTTGCATGTCGCTGCAGGTGTTGTGGTCGCTGTTTCTCGCCCATCCGGCCGGAGCGGTCAATTCGTTGGCATTGTTCTTCGCTGTAGCCGGTGCCTGGCTGTGTCTGATGACCCGCTTGCGTGAGCAGCGCGGTATGGCGCGAGTGCTGGCTCAGGGCGAGCTGGATGAAGCCGAGATTCAGGATGAGCGCACCCTGCGGATCAATCGCTTCTTCTATCGTTTCGGTGCCGTCTGCCTGGGCGCAGCCCTGATACTGTCCTGGGCCAGCACGCGGTTTTGACACCTGGGTGATAAACGACAACGGCAGCCAGATGGCTGCCGTTTTCGCTTGTAGCTCGGGGTTTTTACAGGGGGAGCCCCGCCTTGATCCGGTACTGGTTCCGCACCGGATTGGCGTACTGCAGGATCAGGAACGGCTTTTCTTCGGCGCTGCAGGCGGCCAGGCGTTTGTTCCACTGCGCTTCGGCCTTGGCCAGCTCTGCGGCATCGAACATGTCGCTTGCTGCTGGTACGTTGAGCTCTGCCTCGCGGCCTTCCCACATGGCGTAGGCCAGGTAGTGCACGGGGAACAGGCGATACTGGCCGAGAATGTGACGATCCATCTCCTGTGCAAGCTGCTTGGTGTCTTCCAGGCCAGCGACAGGCGGACTGAAGTGCAGGTGCACGCGCCCTTTGTAACCGGTGATGCCCAGGGCGATGCTGGCGTCGTCTTCGCCCGGCGCCTTGGTATAGCTGCCCGTGGTGGCACGCACGCACAGTTCGCGGGCCTTGGCCAGGTCGCAAGGATCGTACTCGTAGCTGATCGACACCGGGATCAGGTTCAGCGACGCGATCACGTCTGCGAACGGCTCGTCCTTGCGGCTCATGTGGAACATCTTGAGGATGGCCGAGTCGGTACGGTCGTCACCGTCCTTGGCGCGCCCCTCGGCCTGGGCGATCCAGATCGACTCGCCATCATTGCGGATCGAGTGGTTGATATAGGCCGAGAGCAGTTGATAGGCCGCCAGCTTCTCGCGTCGCCCGCTGATCGAGCGGTGCACGATGAAACTCTTGTTCAGGCGCATCAGGTCGCTGACGAAGGGACGCTGCAACAGGTTGTCGCCGATGGCGATACGTGGCGTCTGCAGGCCGGCATGGTAGACGGCGTAATTGACGAAGGCCGGGTCCATGACGATGTCGCGGTGGTTGGCCAGGTACAGGTAGGGCTTGCCGGGCTGCAGGTGTTCCAGGCCGGAATAGCTGATGCCATCACTGGCGTGCTCGATGGTGCGGTCGATGTAGGGCTCGATCTTCTCTTGTAGCTTGGTGACCGAGTCGACGCTGGCGAACTCGCTGCGCAGGCGTGCGGCGATCAGCGGCTTGAGCAGCCAGCCCAACGGCCCGGCCAGGCGCGGGAAGCGAAAACGGGTGAGGGTGCCGAGAAACGCCGGGTCGGCGAGCAGGCGCGCCAGTACGGGGCGCACTTCTGCATCGGCATAGGGTCGGATGGCATCGAATGCGCCCATCATGCTCTCTTGTTCTAGAACGGCTAAGGTTGAAAGGGTGTCTGCTTAAACAGGGTGAGCAGTAGACCGGCGATTATACCGCCAAGTCACAAGGAGGCCGCGATGCTGGAAAGCGAGTCGTATTATTGCCCCTATTGCGGCGAACCGGCCGAGGCGCTGCTGGATCTGTCGGGCGGTGACCAGTCTTACATCGAGGACTGTCCGGTATGCTGTCGGCCGATTCAGTTCGAGTTGCGTACGGACGGCACCGAATGGGAGTTGGACGTTCGCGGGGAGAACGACTGATGCAACGAATCTACGAACCGGAAAACCTCCTGGAAGGGCAGATGCTGCTGGACATGCTGGCCAGTGAGGGCGTCGAGGCGCACCTGCTCGGGCAGCATCTGGTCGGCGCGGTGGGTGAGTTGCCGGCATGCGGGTTACTCGGTTTGGTCGTCGCTGATCCTTACGCCGAGCGGGCGCGTACGCTGATCGCTGAGTACAATGCGGCGCAACCTGTGCCTGGCGATGAGCCAGAGTCCTTTCAGGGTGTGTTGCTCTGTTGACGCGCCCCCTGCCTGTCGAGTCGTGTCATGTGTGGACGTTATGCCCTGTTTCGCTGGTCGCCCGCTTTTGCGGCGTTGCCCGGCTTTCCCGCTGACCAGAAGCCCCACTGGAACCTGGCACCCAATGGCCAGGTGCTGATGCTGCGTGCTGGCGAACAGGGGCCGCAAGCGGCAGCGGCGCGTTGGGGACTGACGCCGTCCTGGCTCAAGGACCTGTCCAAGACCCCGGCTCATGCGCGCGCCGAAACCCTGGCCGAGCAGCCTATGTTCCGTGAGCCCTTTCGTCAGCGCCGCGCGCTGCTGCCGGCCAACGGCTTTTATGAGTGGCGTGGGGGGGCGCGCAAGCGGCCTTACTGGATGAGCAACGGTGACCCGCTGATGTATTTCGCGGCGTTGTGGGAGCTTTATCCGGTGGGCGGGCAGGAGTACCTGAGTGTGGCATTGATCACACAGGAAGCCGCCACGCTGCGGCGGCCGTTGATTCTGAGTGAGCACGAACAGGCATTGTGGTTGAGCAATGACACGCCGCCCGAGCAACTGGCGGCACTGTTGGCCAAGCCGCAGATGGCGTTGCGTGAACGCGCGCTGGCAACGCTGGTCAACGATCCAAAGCTGGATGCGCCGGAGTGCCTGACGCCGGCTTGAGCTTGCGTAGGGTGTCGCGTCACAGCCCGGGTCGTGCGCACTGCGACTGATGCGAAATCGGTGTGCGCGGCGCACCCTACTCGCTGTGCCTCCCTCACA
This sequence comes from Pseudomonas chaetocerotis, assembly GCF_015712105.2. NCBI lineage: Bacteria > Pseudomonadati > Pseudomonadota > Gammaproteobacteria > Pseudomonadales > Pseudomonadaceae > Pseudomonas > Pseudomonas chaetocerotis. Next base: position 118,697 of record NZ_JACFYX020000003.1, on the reverse strand, counting down.
CCTTGAACTGGTTGATCAGACGGCGCTGCTGTTCGGCCAGTTTGGTCAGTTGGGCACTGGCCTGACTGGCTTCGTCGGCACCGCCGGCCACTTCGTTGGCGACCTTGCCGATGTTGGTGACATTGCGGTTGATGTCCTCGGCCACGGCGCTTTGCTCTTCCGCTGCACTGGCGATCTGCGTGTTCATGTCATTGATCACCGACACCGCCTGGGTGATGGACTCCAGCGATTGGGCCGCCTGGTTGGCGTGCTCCACACTGTCATCGGTCTTGCTCTGGCTCTGCTCCATCACCTTGACCACTTCGCGTGTGCCTTGCTGCAGCTGCTGGATCATGTTCTGGATTTCTTCGGTGGCTTGCTGGGTCTTCTGCGCCAGGTTGCGCACCTCGTCGGCGACCACGGCGAAGCCGCGACCCTGTTCGCCAGCGCGGGCTGCCTCGATGGCGGCGTTGAGTGCCAGCAGGTTGGTCTGCTCGGCAATGCCGCGAATGGCGACGAGGATGGCGTTGATGTTCTCGCTGTCCTTGGCCAGGTTCTGCACCACGCCCACGGCGCGGCCGATTTCGCTGGCCAGGGCTGCGATGGCGGTGGAGGTTTCCTGTACCACCTGCTTGCCCTGATTGGCCGCGTGGTCGGCGTGGTTGGCCGCCTCGGCAGCATGAGTGGCGTTGCGCGCGACGTCCTGGGCGGTGGCAGTCATCTCATGCACGGCAGTGGCCACGAGTTCGATCTCGGCCAGTTGCTTCTGTACGCCCTGGTTGGTGCGGATGGCGATATCGGCCGTGTGCTCGGAGGAGTCGCTGACCTGCTGCACCGAAGTCACCACGGAGGCGATCATGCTTTGCAGCTTGCTCAGGAAGGCGTTGAAGCCGGCGGCGATCTGGCCGAGTTCGTCCTTGCGATCAACCTTCAGGCGTACCGTCAGGTCGCCGTCGCCCTTGGCGATGTCATCGAGCATGCCGACCATCTGCCGCAGCGGACGGGCGATGCCGTAGCCGACGAACCAGATCACCAGCAGGCCCAGGCCGGCGATCAGCAGTCCCACCAGCGCCATGCCCAGCGTGTCGCCGTTGCGTTGGGTGACAAGCTCAGCCTGTAGTTGGCGCAGGTCAGCCATCACGGTGTCCAGCGGCAGTACCAGCATCAGCACCCAGCGCGTGTCGGTCTGGCCGATGGTGAAGCTGAGAAACAGCTCGATGTGGCTGTCGGCGGGATCATCCTCGACATGCACGTCGTACTTCGGCAGGCCTGGCTGCAGGCTGCTCAGGTTGGCCAGCTCGTTGGCGCCGGAAAAACTCGGTGGCTGGCTCACCGAGTTTTTCCGGCGCCTGGGTCGAGGCGACCAGCCGACCGTTACTGGCGATCAGCGCCATTTCACCTGCGCCGCCATAGAGCTGGGCGTCGGCCTTGACCAGCAGTTCCTGAATGAAGTTGACCGCCAGGTCGGCGCCGGCGATACCACGAAACTCGCCGTTGACCAGAATTGGTGAGGTAAAGGAGGCGAGCATGGTCATCTTGCCGCCGACATCGTAGGGAGCAGGATCGATCACGCAAGGGCGTTTACGTTCCTTGGGGCACAGGTAGTACTCGCCGGCGCGCACACCGGTCGGTAGTAGCTCCTCGCTTTCGGTCGAGCCAATGGCATCGACACCGAGGCTGCCGTCGGCATTGCGGTACCACCAGGTCAGGAAGCGGCCGGTACCGTCGTAACCATTCTCCTTGCTGCCGGCATACATATCGTCGCTGGCGTCGAAGGCGTTTGGCTCCCAGCCCAGGTAACTGCCGAGCAGCTTGGGGTTCTGCGCCGTGGTTTCGTGCACCAGATTGGCCAGTTCTTCGCGGCTGATGCTGAGCAGCGGGCTGCCATTGCCATCGGTCATGCCGAGCATGGCATTGACCCGCGCCAGGTCGGCGGTGATCTGCAGGGGCGCTTCCAGTTCTCGCTGGATTTCGCTGACTTGCGCATGCGCCAGCGAGGAAAGACGCTGCTCGATGACCTGCTCGAGCAGGACCTGGGTGCGTTGCTGCACCAGATTCTGGGTTCGGTCACTGGCGAACAGGGCGTAGAGCACCAATGCCACGACCACGGCCAGCACGCTGGCTCCGGCGAGGAATGCGACGGAAAACTGGATCGACTTGAACTTCATGGGAGCTCCCGAACGCAGCGTGTCCTGTTACGGGCTATCGGCCGTGACAGGGAAAAACCTTAATGGGCTGATGCGAAATATCTGGCTGCTGCTGCATTCAGCAAAGATGGCGCACGGCCATCGTGCAAGTGACGCTGTTGCTCGTACTACCTGGGCGGCCTAGCATAGGACGCTCGATTCAAGGAGGTAGCTCGATGAGCAAGGTTCTATATCTGAGTGGCTTGGCGGTGGCTCTGCTGCTGGCGGGTTGTCAGGCCGTCAATACCACCAGTGGTGGTGCGGTTGGTGTGGAGCGCAAGCAGTACATGTTCAGCATGCTGTCAGCCGAAGAAGTCAATCAGATGTACGCGCAGTCCTATCAGCAAACGCTGAGCGAGGCCTCGGGCAAGGGCGTGCTGGACAAGAGCAGCGCTAACGCCAAGCGTCTGCAGACCGTCGCTGGTCGCCTGATTCCGCAGGCGCCGCGTTTTCGTCCGGATGCGGCCAACTGGCAGTGGGAGGTCAATCTGATCAAGAGCCCCGAGCTCAATGCCAACTGCGGTCCGGGCGGCAAGATCATTTTCTACAGCGGCATCATCGAGCAGCTAAAGCTGACTGACGATGAGATCGCCGCGATCATGGGCCACGAGATGGCGCATGCTCTGCGTGAGCACAGCCGTGAGGCTATGTCCAAGGCTTACGGTATCGAGGTAGCCAAACAGGGCGCCAGTGCCTTGCTCGGACTGGGTGAGAGTGGCATGGCACTGGCCGATACCGTGGTGCAGTACAGCCTGACCCTGCCCAATAGTCGGGGTAACGAGAACGAAGCCGACCTGATCGGTCTGGAACTGGCTGCCCGTGCGGGTTACAACCCGAATGCGGCCATCAGCCTGTGGCAGAAGATGGAGGCCGCCGGTGGTGGTGCGCCGCCCGAGTTCATGAGTACTCACCCATCGTCCAGCAGTCGAATCGCTGCACTGCAGGCGGCGATCCCCAAGGTGATGCCGCTGTACGAGCAGGCCAGAGCCGGGCGTTAATTTTGGACCCAGGAACGGCGCGACGTGATGGTTCACGGCGCGCCGTTTGCGTTTCAGGGCAGGGCGGTTTCGGCAAGTGGACGGGTCTGCAGGCCCAACTGAGCACGGAAGCTTTCCATGTCGAACATGGTGCAGATTTCCTGGACTTCGTTGCCGGGGGTGAGCGTCCAGAACGCCATGGCCGAGATGCTTAGCACCTTGTCGCTGGGCGGGTAGCCCAGCGCCGGTTTCTGGATGGTGCCGATCAGTGTGCTCCAGGTCACCACCTTGTAGCCCTCGGCGATGCACTCCTCGACCACTACCTGCAGGTCCGGCATTGCAAGGCGGATGTCCTGCACCATCTGCACGAAGCCGGCGCTGTCAAGTGGTCGGCCAATGAATGAGCTTTTATAGAGAAAGTCGCGGCTGTGCAGTTGTTCAGCCAGCGCCAGGCGTCCCTTGTTCCAGGTCAGGTCGATGTGCTGGCACACCACCTTCTTGCGATCATCCAATGACATGCTGCCCTCCTGACTGCAGGCCTGAACCAGTGATGTGGCACTTTAGCATCAGGCAGGAGGGGGCTGGGATTGGCCGAAGTGCCGGTCTGTTGACGTCGGCGATTCGTCAGGTCAGGCCGCTCAGCTTCAACGCCTGGTAGCCGGCATAGATTGCCAGAGCGGCGAAGGCGCACGCGGCCAGGCGGCGGATCAGGGTCAGCGGCAGGCGCTCGGCCGCGAAATTGCCCGCCAGTACCACCGGCACGTTGGCGATCAACATGCCCAGGGTGGTGCCGACCACCACCAGGATGAAGTGCGGGTACTGCGCGGCCAGCATCACGGTCGCGACCTGCGTCTTGTCGCCCATCTCGGCGAGGAAGAAGGCGATCAGGGTGGTGAGGAATGGACCGTATTTCTTCAGGCCGGATTCTTCGTCGTCGTCGAGTTTGTCCGGTACCAGGGTCCAGGCCGCTACGGCGACGAAACTGGCAGCAAGAATCCAGCTCAGGGTGGCCGGGGAAAAGAAACCAGCGACCCAGTTACCCACGGCGCCAGCAGCGAAGTGGTTGGCCAGGGTGGCGACGACTATGCCCCAGATGATCGGCCAGGGTTTGCGAAAACGGGCGGCCAGTAGCAGGGCGAGTAGCTGGGTCTTGTCGCCGATTTCGGCGAGGGCAACGATCAGGGTGGGGACGAACAGCGATTCCAGCATCAGGTTTCCTACAGGGGGCGGGTCAACACGGCTTATGACACGAACGACCTTCCCGCCCCGGGTATAGGTTGTGCGTGTCATAGGTCTTGTCAAACCGCAGGCCTCTTTGTGAAGGCCTTGGGTCGTATACGCCATGCTCTGCGGAGCAAGTGTGTTGACGTATACCGGGCGAGCAGGGCGCTCGCGGGAGACTACTCCCCTAGGACGGGCGCAATTGTGCCCAAGCGCCGCGTTGGGAGCAACCTCAATTCACTGTCTGGCGCTGTAGATGCGAAATCCATCGGTGTCTGCCAGGGTGCGGCAGGGGCCGAGATGACGCTCAATCAGGGGGGGATACTTGAGGAAGCTGTTGGCCACCAGGCGCAGCTCGCCACCTTTTACCAAGTGGCGAGCCGCCTGGCTCAGCAGGTTCTCGCTGGCCTGGTAGTCGGTATGCACGCCCTGATGGAACGGCGGGTTGCTGATGATGGCGCTGAGTCCCTCGGGCGCCGATTCGATGCCCGTGCCGGCGATCAGGTTGGCTGACAGGCCATTGCGCGCGAGGGTCAGCCGGCTGCTTTCCAGGGCGAAGGCGTCGACATCCAGCAGGCTCAGCTCGTTGTCTGGGTAACGTCGTTTGAGCGCGGCGCCGAGCACGCCAGCGCCGCAGCCGAAATCGAGCATGTGGCCGCTCGGTAGGTCATCCAGGTGTTCGAGCAGCAGCGCGCTGCCGCGATCCAGGCGGCCATGGGCGAATACACCGGGCAGGGTAACGATCTCCAGTGCATCGTCGGCCAACTGCAATGGATAGCTCTGCGCCAGAGCGTGCAGGTCCGGTACTGCTGGCGCCTGTACCACCTCGACGCACCAGAGTTGGCAATGTCTCGCGCTGTCGAGCTTGCGCGGCTTGCCATAGGCGGCCAGCTGTTTCGCCGCGCGTTCGATACCGCCACGTTTTTCACCGACCAGGTACAGCGCTTTGCCTGCCAGGCGTGAGGCCAGTGCTTGCAGCAGGTAGTCAGTCAGCTCGCGTGACTTGGGCAGGAACAGCACAGCGGCGCGGTAGTCGCCTTCCGGCATGCGTGTATCAAAGTGGCTGCGACCGGCAAAGCGCGCAGCGAGCAGTGTCTGATCGCCCGCATGCCAGTTCCAGCCATGTGCCTGCGGCAGGGCGCCAAGCAGGTCGTCAGCCGGCAGACCTGCCAGCAACAGCTCGTCACTGAACAGCTCGGCCTGACGCAGGAGAACTTCGCTTCGCGGGTCCATGGTGCTTCCTGAAATCTGTGATGCGGAAAAGTAAGAGGGGCGGGAGCGATCTAGGCTCGCGAAATCTGGGCACCGCTGTTAAAGCGCAGCGCTGGCCCGTCGCTCCCTGAAAAAGCTGCGCAGCTTACCCGACGACTCGCAGCGGCGCACCGGCGAAGAAACCAGCGGCGTTTTCCACGACCTGGCCGACGATGCGCTGGCGCGCTTCCTGGCTGCCCCAGGCGCTGTGCGGGGTGACGATCAGGCGGGGAATATCGGCAGCCAGCAGCGGGTTGCCGTCCTTCGGCGGCTCCTGCAGCAGCACGTCGGTCGCCGCGCCGCCCAGATGGCCACGGCGCAGGGCATCGGCCAACGCCTGTTCATCGACCAGACCGCCGCGTGCGGTATTGATCAGGAAGGCGCGCGGCTTCATCAGTGCCAGCTCCTCGGCGCCGATCATGTTGCGCGTCTGTTCATTGAGCGGGCAGTGCAGGGTCAGGGCATCGACCTGGGGCAGCAGTTCGTGCAGCGGCAGGCGATCGGCGCGCGCCGGGCGGCCGGGCAGTTGGCCAAGCAGCACGCGCATGCCGAAGGCTTCGGCCAGACGGGCGACGGCGCCGCCCAGTTCGCCATGGCCGAGCATGCCCAGCGTCTTGCCTTCGAGTTCGACGATGGGGTGATCGAGCAGGCAGAACTGGCTGGCCTGCTGCCAACGACCTGCGGCGATGTCGCGCTGGTAATCGGGCAGGCGCGTGGCCAGGGCCAGCAGCAGCATCAAGGTGTGTTGTGCCACGGACGGGGTGCCATAGCCCTGGCAGTTGCAGACGGTCACGCCATGGGCACTGGCGGCTTTCAGGTCTATGTTGTTGGTGCCGGTAGCGGTTACCAGAACCAGTTTCAGGTCAGGGCAGGCGGCGAAGGTGGTGGCGTCCAGCGGTACCTTGTTGCTGATGGCGACCTGGGCACCTTGCAGGCGTTCGGCGACCTGATCCGGACGCGTGTGCGCGTGCAGGGTCAGCTCGGCGAACGCCTGATGCAGCGGTTGCATGTCGAGGTCGCCAAGGTCGAGGGAGGCATGGTCGAGGAAGACGGCGCGTGGACTGTTGCTCATCAGCTGTACCTTTTCGCAGGAGGGTCGCAAGAGTAGATTGGCGAGCCTACCAGACCTTCAGCGTCGATGCGGAGCCACCATGTACTGGACTGAATTTCTCACCGTTGCCCTGATTCATCTGCTGGCGGTGGCCAGCCCCGGGCCTGATTTCGCCATCGTCGTGCGCGAGAGCGTCGGCTACGGTCGACGCGCTGGGTTGTTCACCGCTTTTGGTGTGGGTACCGGAATTCTGGTCCACGTGACTTATTCGTTGCTGGGTATCGGCCTGATCGTGTCGCAGTCCATCGTGCTGTTCAACGCGCTGAAGTGGCTGGCGGCTGCTTATCTGCTGTATATCGGCATCAAGGCGCTGCGTGCGCGTCCTGCCGACCCGGCCAGTGCCGAGCTGAATCTGGCAGCAGGCGAGCGCAGCGGGCGTGGTGCTTTCGTCACGGGGTTCATCACCAATGGCCTGAATCCCAAGGCGACTCTGTTCTTCCTGTCGCTGTTCACCGTGGTGATCAATCCGCATACCCCAGTGGCGGTTCAGGCCGGCTATGGACTCTATCTGGCCTTGGCCACGGCTTTCTGGTTCTGCCTGGTGGCCTGGCTGTTCAGCCAGCCACGCGTGCGCGCCGGTTTCGCCCGTATGGGGCATTGGTTCGATCGGCTGATGGGCGCAGTGTTGGTGGGTATCGGTGTGAAGCTGGCGCTGAGCGAGATGCGCTGAACGAAAGAGCCCCGCAATTGCGGGGCTCTTTCGTGATGGGCTGGCTTACAGCAGTTCGATGGCGACTGCAGTGGCTTCGCCGCCACCGATGCACAGCGAGGCGACCCCGCGTTTGCCGCCTTTCTTCTGCAGGGCGTTGATCAGGGTGAGGATGATTCGCGAGCCGGTGGAGCCGACCGGATGACCCTGGGCGCAAGCACCGCCGAAGACGTTGACATTGGCGTGGTCCAGGCCGTGCTCGCGCATGGCCAGCATGGTCACCATGGCGAAGGCTTCGTTGATCTCGAACAGGTCGATCTCGTCCTTGTTCCAGCCGGTCTTCTTCAACAGGTTGCTCATGGCGCCGATGGGCGCCAGGGTGAACTCGCTCGGGTCCTGACTCTGGGTGGCATGAGCAACCACTTTGGCCAGTGGCTTGAGGCCGCGCTTGGCGGCTTCATCAGCTGTCATCAATAGCAGTGCGCTGGCGCCGTCGGAAATAGAACTGGCGTTAGCGGCGGTGATGGTGCCGTCTTTCTTGAAGGCAGGTTTGAGCGCAGGAATCTTGTCCAGGTTGGCCGTCAGCGGCTGTTCATCATCCTTGACCACCACCTCGCCCTTGCGCGAGGTGACGGTGATCGGGACGATCTCGGCATCCAACGAACCGTCCTTGATCGCTGCCTGTGCGCGGCGCAGCGATTCGATGGCGTAGGCATCCATTTCCTCACGACTGATGCTGTACTTGTCGGCTGTCTCCTGGGCGAAGGAGCCCATCAGGCGACCTGTGCGCGCGTCTTCCAGGCCGTCGAGGAACATATGGTCCTTGATCTCGCCATGGCCCATGCGCAGGCCGGTGCGGGCCTTTTCCAGCACATAGGGCGCGTTGGACATGCTTTCCATGCCACCGGCGATCATTACCTGGTTGCTGCCGGCCTTGAGCGAGTCGAAGGCCATCATCACCGCCTTCATGCCCGAGCCGCACAGCTTGTTGATGGTGGTGCAACCGGTGGCGGAGGGCAGGCCGGCATTGAGCGACGCCTGGCGGGCCGGGCCTTGCTTGAGACCAGCAGGCAGTACGCAGCCCATGATCACTTCCTGCACGTCGGCTGGCTCGATACCGGCACGCTTGACTGCCTCACGAATAGCGGCAGCGCCCAGCTCGACAGCTGGCACGCTGGCCAGGCTGCCTTGAAAACCGCCCATGGGAGTGCGGGCGCCGCTGACAATGACGATATCGGACATGGTGTTACCTCGAGCGAAAGTATGGGGCGATGAAGCCTGTTTCAGGACTGACTAGCTGGATTGATTCTAACCTGTGACCAAAAGTGGCCATAGGGTCACGTGGCAAATCATTCTTTGGGCTGATTTCGCTATGCAGGAGCCGCTCTAGAGTCGCTGCATACCTACTCCTCGCGTGCCTCAAGGTGACTTCATGCTGCAGACTCGACTGATCCCTCCCGCCAACAACGCCCACGCCTATCCGTTGCTGATCAAGCGCCTGCTGCTCTCCGGTAGTCGTTACGAGAAGACCCGCGAAATCGTCTATCGCGACAAGCTGCGTTACAGCTATGCGACCTTCAACGAACGTGTCGCGCGCCTGGCCAACGTGCTCAGCGAGGCAGGGGTCAAGGCCGGCGATACCGTGGCGGTCATGGATTGGGACAGCCACCGCTATCTCGAATGCATGTTCGCGATTCCCATGCTCGGCGCGGTGCTGCATACCATCAACATTCGCCTGTCGCCGGATCAGATCCTCTACACCATGAACCACGCCGAAGACCGCTTCGTGCTGGTCAACAGTGAGTTCGTTCCGCTTTACAACGGCATTGCCGGGCAGCTCACCACTGTCGAGAAGACCCTGCTGTTGACCGATGGCGAGGACAAGAGCGCCGAGCTGCCTAACCTCGTTGGCGAGTACGAGAGCCTGCTGGCCGCAGCCAGCCCGCACTACGACTTCGCCGATTTCGATGAGAACTCGGTGGCTACGACCTTCTATACCACTGGCACCACTGGTAACCCCAAGGGCGTGTACTTCACTCATCGGCAACTGGTGCTGCACACCATGTCCATGGCGACCACCATGGGTGGCCTGGACAGCATCCGCCTGCTGGGCAACGACGATGTCTACATGCCCATCACGCCGATGTTCCACGTGCATGCCTGGGGCGTGCCATACGTCGCCACCATGCTTGGGGTCAAGCAGGTATATCCCGGCCGCTACGAGCCGGACATGCTTTGCCGCCTGATCAAGGAAGAGAAGGTCAACTTCTCGCACTGCGTTCCGACCATCCTGCAGATGGTGCTGAGTGCGCCGGGGGCTCAGGGCCATGATTTCGGTGGCATGAAAATGATCATTGGCGGCAGTGCGCTCAATCGCTCTCTTTACGAGGCGGCCAAGGCGCGCGGTATTCAACTGACGGCGGCCTACGGCATGTCCGAGACCTGTCCACTGATCTCCTGTGCCTATCTCAACGAAGAGTTGCGTGCTGGGGGGGAGGACGAGCGCACCACTTACCGGATCAAGGCCGGTATTCCGGTGCCGCTGGTTGAGGCCGCGATCATGGATACGGACGGCAAATTGCTGCCGAGCGATGGCGAATCCCAGGGCGAGCTGGTGCTGCGTGCGCCCTGGCTGACCCAGGGCTATTTCCGTGAGCCCGAGAAGGGCGAGGAACTCTGGGCTCACGGCTGGCTGCACACCGGCGACGTGGCAACCATCGATGGTATGGGTTTCATCGAAATTCGTGATCGCATCAAGGATGTGATCAAGACTGGCGGCGAATGGATTTCCTCGCTGGAACTGGAGGACCTGATCAGCCGTCATGCTGCGGTGCGTGAGGTGGCTGTGGTGGGGGTGCCCGATCCGCAGTGGGGCGAGCGCCCGTTTGCGCTGCTGGTACTGCGTGAAGAGCAGGAACTGGATGCCAAAGGCTTGAAGGACCATCTCAAGCCTTTCGTCGAGCAAGGCCACATCAACAAGTGGGCGATTCCCACGCAGATCGCCCTTGTTACTGAAATTCCCAAGACCAGCGTCGGCAAACTGGACAAGAAGCGCATTCGCGTCGAAATCGCTCAGTGGCAGGAGGCTGGCAGCGCATTCCTGTCCACGCTGTGAGGTGCGAACTGGCTGGGTGGTGAAAGTGACCGCTCAGTCAAACAAGCGTTTGGCTTGCTAATTGCTGTTTCACGTCCATGCTTGGCTAGGGGCAGGACCTGAAACCTGCGAGCCAGAGTGCCTGGGGGCTGCAAATCACACTTTCGAGGGATCAAGCAGTACCACCTGCTGGCTATAGTCCAAGCATCCATAACAAAAAACACATGGAGTAGCGTCGATGACAACAAAAACAAAACCCTACTGGCGCCTGGCAAAACTGCCGCTGGCCGTCAGCCTCGCTTCCACCCTTGCCGCTCCGGCATTCGGCGTCACTTTCAATATCGGCGAGATCGAAGGGCAGTTCGACTCGTCGCTGTCGGTCGGTGCTAGCTGGTCGACTGAAAGCGCGGATAAAGACCTGATCGGCGTGAATAACGGTGGTCGTGGTCTGTCGCAGACCTCCGATGATGGTCACCTGAACTTCAAACGAGGAGAGACTTTCTCGAAAATTTTCAAGGGTATTCATGACCTTGAACTGAAATACGGTGATACCGGCGTATTCGTGCGCGGCAAGTACTGGTATGACTTCGAGTTGAAGGATGAAAGTCGTCAGTTCAAGGACATCAGCGACAGTAATCGCAAGGAGGGAGCACAGTCCTCTGGCGGTCAGATACTCGATGCATTTGTCTATCACAACTACGCAATTGGTGACCAGCCTGGCTCCGTACGCCTGGGTAAGCAGGTCGTAAGCTGGGGTGAAAGTACCTTCATCGGCAACAGCATAAACTCCATCAACCCAATTGACGTATCAGCGTTCCGTCGTCCTGGTGCAGAAGTCAAGGAAGGTTTGATTCCAGTTAATATGTTTTACGTCTCGCAGAGCCTGACAGACAATCTTTCTGCTGAGGCTTTTTATCAAATCGAATGGGATCAGACCGTTGTCGATAACTGCGGTACATTCTTTTCCCAGGCAGATATCGTCTCTGATGGATGCGACGACAATCTTCGAGTGTTGAACAAACGTTCCACTCTGAGCGGTCCTGCTCTTGCGGGATTGTCCGCCTTTGGCGTCGATGTAAACGAAGAGGGTGTTCGTGTAGCTCGCGCAGGTGATCGCGATGCCCGTGATAGCGGTCAGTGGGGTGGTGCCTTCCGCTACTTTGCCGAAAATATCGACACGGAATTTGGCCTTTACTTCATTAACTACCATAGTCGTGCGCCGATTTTCAGTGCTACAGGCGCACCTGCATCCCTTTACACGGCTGTGGCAGCTAGTCCGCTTGCTCCGCTTATCATTGCCGGTAATTCCTCTTACTTCATGGAGTACCCAGAGGACATCCAACTTTACGGCCTTAGCTTCTCCACCACGCTACCTACGGGCACTGCTTGGAGTGGCGAGTTCAGCTACCGTCCAAATGCGCCAGTGCAATTAAATAGTACAGATATCCTGTTCTCTGGCCTGACGCCTTTGCCCGGTCGCAGTGGGGTATCTTTGCTGCAAGGGGTTCCTGGGCAGGATCAGCATGGCTATCGTCGCAAAGAGATAAGTCAGTTCCAGACGACCTTTACTCACTTCTTCGATCAGGTAATGGGTGCGTCTCGCTTGACTCTGGTGGGTGAGATTGGCGTTGTTCATGTTGGCGGCCTGGAGAGCAGTTCAGATGTTCGCTACGGGCGTGATCCCGTTTATGGTCCGGGACCTCTCGCCGGTGCAACTTGCCAAGGGTTGAACGCCAACACCGTTGCAGGTGCGGGAGCCGGCGCTTCTTCGGCGAACGTTTCTAAGTACTGTGAAGACGATGGTTTTGTCACCAGTACTTCCTGGGGCTACCGCGCCCGGGCCATCTGGAACTACCCGAACGCCATCGCCGGCGTCAACCTGAACCCCAGCGTCGCCTGGTCTCATGACGTAGAGGGTTATGGCCCCAATGGACTGTTCACCGAAGACGCTAAAGCGATCAGTCTGGGCCTCAACGCCGAGTACCAGAACACTTACACGGCCGACCTTTCGTACACCAGCTTCTTCGGCGGAAAGTACAACACCTCCATTGACCGCGACTTTGTTGCTCTCAGCTTCGGTATGAACTTCTAAGCGGCCAGGAATTTCGAGGAATCATGATGCAAATGAAAACAACAAAAAAACTGTGGCAAAGCGGTGTCCTGACCCTGTCTCTGCTGGCGACCAGCGTGATGGCGGCAGTGTCGCCTGACGAGGCGGCGAAGCTGGGCAACACCCTGACTCCGGTAGGCGCCGAGATGGCAGGCAATGCCGATGGCTCGATCCCGGCCTGGACCGGCGGCCTGCCGGCCAACGCCGGTGCGGTCGATCCGCGTGGCTTTTTGGCCGATCCGTTCGCCAACGAGCAGCCACTGTTCACCATCACCGCGCAGAACGTCGACCAGTACAAGGACAAGCTGACTCCCGGCCAGCTGGCGATGTTCAAGCGCTACCCGGAAAGCTACAAGATGCCGGTTTTTCCGACTCACCGTTCGGCCAGCCTGCCGGCTGCGGTGCTGGAGGCGACCAAGCAGAACGCGGTGAACACCAAGATGGTGGAAGGTGGCAACGGCCTGGAGAACTTCCAGACCGCCAACCCCTTCCCGATCCCGCAGAACGGTCTGGAAGCGATCTGGAACCACATCACCCGCTACCGCGGCGGCAGCGTGCGTCGTCTGGTGACCCAGGCGACGCCGCAGGCGAACGGTTCCTACTCGCTGGTCTACTTCCAGGACGAGTTCACCTTCCGTGATGCGCTGACCGACTTCGATGCGAGCAAGGAAAGCAACGTACTGTTCTACTTCAAGCAGCGCGTAACCGCTCCGTCGCGTCTGGCCGGTAACGTGCTGCTGGTGCACGAAACCCTCAACCAGGTGAAGGAGCCGCGTCTGGCGTGGCTGTACAACGCTGGTCAGCGTCGCGTGCGCCGTGCTCCGCAGGTGTCCTACGATGGTCCGGGTACCGCCGCTGACGGTCTACGTACTTCCGACAACTTCGACATGTACAACGGTGCGCCGGATCGCTACGACTGGCAGCTGGTCGGCAAGAAGGAGATCTACATCCCCTACAACGCCTACAAGCTGGACTCGCCGAGCCTGAAGTACTCCGACATCATCAAGGCCGGCCACATCAACCAGGATCTGACTCGTTACGAGCTGCACCGCGTATGGCACGTGACCGCGACCCTGAAGTCTGGTGAGCGTCACATCTACGCCAAGCGTGACTTCTATATCGACGAGGACACCTGGCAAGCCGCTCTGATCGACCACTACGACGGCCGTGGCACCCTGTGGCGTGTAGCTGAGGCGCATGCCCAGTACTACTACGACAAGCAAGTGCCGTGGTACACCGTGGAAACCCTGTACGACCTGCTGTCCGGTCGCTACCTGGCCCTGGGTATGAAGAACGAGGAGAAACAAGCCTACGACTTCAACTACAAGGCCGCTGGCAGCGATTACACCCCGGCTGCTCTGCGTCAGGCTGGCGTTCGCTAAAACCTGCCTCAGGCAACACGACGAAGCCGGCCTTGTGCCGGCTTTTTCGTTACGGACTGTAGCGGGCGCTTCAAATGGCCATTGCAAGTCGCTAGGCTGGGTTCAGATCGAGCCCGCCGATGCACCTAGAAGACTTCCAAGAATAGGCCGATGACAGATCTCTCCCGCTCGCCAGGTTTTCCCTACACGCCGGCCACACCGGTGGAAGCGCGTTTCTATCGTCCGCCACTGCCGGCAGGGCATATGCCGCGGCCCAGGCTGTGTGAGCGTCTTGAAGAGGGACTGCAAGGGCGCTTGCTGCTGGTCAGTGCGCCAGCGGGTTTTGGCAAAAGCTCACTGGCCATCGAGTTCTGCGAACGGCTACCCGATCACTGGCACAGTCTCTGGCTCGGGCTGAGCGAGCGCGATCATGATCCGGGGCGCTTTCTCGAGCGTCTCCTGCATGGGCTGCAGCAGTTCTACCCTGGCCTCGGCGAGGAAGCGCTCGGGCTGTTGAAGATGCGCCAGCGACACCAACCCTTCGCATTCGAGCAGTGGCTCGACGGCTTGCTCGATGAGCTGACCCAGCAACTCGATGATGGTCAACCACTGTTGCTGGTGCTGGACGACTACCATCTCGCGCAGGGGCCGGTGCTGGACCGTTGTCTGCAATTCTTCCTCAACCATTTACCCCCTGGTGTGCTGTTGTTGGTCACCAGCCGTCAGCGGCCTGACTGGCATCTGGCGCGCCTGCGTCTGTCGCGACAGTTGCTGGAACTCAACGAACAGGACCTGCGTCTGACGGCTGCCGAACTCGACGCGCTGTTGGCGAGTCAGGGCGCGCGTCTCGAGAAGGAGCAGGTCACCGGGATTCTGCGGCGCAGCGAGGGATGGATCGCTGGCTTACGCCTCTGGCTGTTGGCTGTCGAGGAGCTGGCGGAAGCTGGCGACGGGCTTCAATTGCATGGCGGTGAAGGGCTGATCCGTGAATACCTGCTCGAGGAAGTCATCGAGCGGCAGCCCACCGAGGTGCAGCAGTTCCTCTATGACACCGCCTGCATGGAGCGCTTCTGCGCTGAGCTGTGCGATGCGGTTCGTGACAGTCATGATAGCGCCGCGATCATCCGCCATTTGCAGGCCAATCAGGTGTTTCTGGTGCCGCTTGATGAACAGGGGCACTGGTTTCGCTATCACCACCTGTTCTCCGACTTGCTCAATGCGCGCTCTGCCGACGGATTGAGTCGTTCGCGCGGTAGCGCCCACCTGCGTGCCTGTCGCTGGTTTGCTGCGCAAGGCATGCTGGATGCCGCCATCGAGCAGGCGCTGCTGGCGGGGCAGGCTGACGTGGCCGCCAGCCTGGTGCAGAACCTGTCCGAGGAGCAGATGCTGGCGGAACAGAACGTCGCCATGCTGCTGCGCTGGAAAACCAATCTGCCGGACGATCTGCTGGCCAGCACACCACGACTGATCATGCTCTATGGCTGGGCACTGGCATTGGCCTGCCAGCTGGATGCCGCCCAGGAGTTGCTTGACCAGCTCGCACGCTTCCTGCCGGCTGCCGAGCCTGCCGCCCAGCGCAGTCTACTGGCGCAATGGCAGGCTCTCGATGGAGTCATCGCTCGTGGCCGTGGCGATGGAGCCCGCGCCGAACAGCAATGCAGCGAGGCCCTGGCCGGTTTACCGGCGGAGCGTTACGGTCCGCATTTCATGTGCCTGTCGGCGTTGTCCAACCTGGCCATGGTGCGTGGCGATCTGTGGCGTGCGCGTGGGCTGAACCGCGACGCCCTGGAGCTGGCGCAGCGTATCGACAACCCTCTGCTCGAGGCGCTTGCCCACTATGAACGCGCACGCGTGTTGCAGGCCCGTGGTGAGGTGCTGCGCGCACAGGAGGAGGTGCACCAGGGATTGCTGCTGGTGCAGCGTCTGCCTGCACAGCGTAGTTACTCGGTGCGGGCGCGCTTGACGATTTATGAGGGCTATCTGCTCAGTCTGCGTCTGCAGCCTCAGGCCGTGGAGCGCTTACGGGTGGGGATTGCCGAAGCCAGGGCTTGCCGCGACGTCGGTGCGTTGATTGGCTATTGCGTGCTGGCCAGCCTGGAAGGGCGTGATGGACGGCCTGCCGAGGCGTTTGCCCTGCTGGGTGAGGCCGAACGCTTGATGCATGTCTGGGATGTGCCGGCGATCTACTACCTGGCGATGATCACGCTGATCAAGTGTGAGCTGTGGCTGCGGCAAGGACAGGTCGAGTTGGCTGCCGCCTGGCTGCCTCAACTGGCGGAAACCTATGGTGAGCAGGGGCGGGCATTGGCGCCGGAGTTTCACCCGCAGTTGGCGTTGCATATCGATCTGCAGCAGGCGGCTCTGGAGCGCTTGCAGGGCGAGCTGGAGCATGCGGAGCGCCGTCTGCGTCTGTTGCAACAGCGTGCACAGGCGCTGGGTGGTCAGTTGGTCGCCCTGGCGGCACAGGCGCAGCTCGCCCAATTACTGAAGCAGACCGGGCGAGAGCGGGAGGCGCAGCAGCAGCTCGACAGTTGTCTGGATCTCGCTCAGGGCGGCGCGCTGCTACCTTTCATCGAGCTGTTGCAGCATCAGCCGCGCTGGCTGCGCGAGCGTCTGCAGTTGCGTCCGCCGTGTCCGCTGCGCGACGCGCTGCTCGCGCAGTTGCCAGGCAGCCGGGATTCGGACGAGGAGGTGGTCGTAGAGGCGGGCGGTCTGACGGAAAAACTCAGTGGCCGCGAGTTGGCCGTGCTGCAGTTGATCGCGCGTGGCTGTTCCAATCAGGAGATCAGCGAGCGTCTGTTCATCTCCTTGCACACGGTCAAGACCCACGCCCGTCACATCAACAGCAAACTCGGTGTCGAGCGGCGCACTCAGGCGGTAGCGCGGGCCAAGGGCCTCGGTCTGCTGCGCTGATGTAGGCATTGCAGCAGCCGATCAAGACGGTGCTTGGCTCAACCTAGGTTGGGAAGTGTTTGGCGCCTACTCATGCTCTGATCACGGATACCTATTGCAAGAATCAAGGTATCGCGCATGTCCGCCAATAGACTGTCTCTGCAAATGCCGCTGGCTGCCGGCTTCGCCCGTCTGGGCTTCGGGCCTCTGCCGCTGGAGCGCCTGAAATCGCGTTATGGCAACCCGACTCAAGGTTCTCGCTATGTCGAAATCGACGGCTTCGATGTCCATTACCGTGACGAAGGTAGTCGTGACAAACCGGCGTTGGTACTGATCCACGGCGTCGTCGCTTCGCTGCACACCTGGGACGGGTGGGTGCAGGCCTTCGCCCCGCATTACCGCATCATCCGCTTCGACGTCCCGGGGTTCGGCCTCACCGGTCCGGCGCGCGACGGTGTCTATTCGGTCGAGCGAATGATGCACGTGCTTGGCCAACTGCTCGATTACCTGCAGGTGGGCAAGGCGGATATCGCCGGCAACTCCCTTGGTGGCTATATCGCCTGGAACTTCGCCCTGGTGCTGCCGCAGCGTGTCGGCAAGCTGGTGCTGATCGACCCGGCCGGTTATCCCATGCACAAGGTACCGTGGATGATCGCTGCGGCCGCGCTGCCCGGTGCGACTGTCGCGATGCCGATGTGGATGCCACGCGCCTTGATCTCCCTGGGCATCAAGGAGGTCTACGGTGAGCCGGGGCGAATCAAAGCGGGCGTGGTCGAGCGCTACTACGACCTGTCGCGACGCCCGGGTAACCGCCGCGGCATGATGGAGATCTTCCGCGTGCTACTGAAGGTCAACAAGGAGGAGCTGCACACGACGCCAGAGCGGGTTGCGCTGATCAAGGCGCCAACTCTGCTCATGTGGGGTGATCGCGATCGTTGGATCTCACCCAAACATGTGCCGCTTTGGCAGCGTGATCTGCCGGGTGTTCAGGTCAGGGTCTATCCGGGTGTCGGGCATATCCCCATGGAAGAAATTCCCGAGCAGAGCGCGGCCGATGCAATGAGATTTCTGCTGGGTTGAGTGGGCCCTGGAAATAGTCCAGAGAAAATCGGGGCCACGAAACAAGCCCGGACAGATTCCGGGCTTGTTTGTATTACGTGGCAGGGGCTGCGTTTCAGGCGGCTCCGGCCTGAAGCGGGGTACCGTCAAACTCCTCGCGGGTGGCGTGCAACAGATCCAGGTTGTTGTGTTTCCAGGGGTGGAAGCCGTCCTTGAAGAAGTCCAGATAAGTGCTGATCAGCGGGCGGAACACGCCTTCCTTGCCCCACATCCAGCGGATGCCGTTGCGCCATACGCGCCAGTTCCACAACAGGCCGTCCACTTTGAGCATGTGCGCCAAGCCGCGGGTGGTATCGAGCACGAAGAAGAAGGTGCCCATGAGCATCGCCCGGCGCAGCAGCTTGCGGCTGCCGCATACCTGGTTGTAAACGTCGAATGCCACCGCCTTGTGCTCGGTCTCCTCGAGCGCATGCCAACGCCACAGGCGGGCCAAGACCGGGTGAGCGTCGGCCATGTACGCGTCATTTCTCAGCAAGCCATCGGCCATGATCGCGGTGATGTGCTCCAGCGCTGCGGTTGCGGCCAGCTGGCGTTGTGGAGAGAACTTCTTCTGGGTGTAGCGGATGCGCGTCCGGGCGCGTTTCTCGATGCGCTCTACGTCGTAACCCAGGTCGCGCAGGCGCTGGCTGTACTCGAGATGTTCACGGCTGTGGTGGCCTTCCTGGCCGATAAAGCCGCGAATCTGTTCATTGAGTACCGGGTCGTCGATGCGGTCGCGGAACTGGCGCACCGAATCGATGAAGAACCGCTCACCGTCGGGAAACAACACCGACATGGCATCGAACAAATGGGTCTTGAAGGCGTCGCCGCCGTTCCAGTGGCGCGGCAGCGGGTTGGGCAGATCGAAATCCATGTGTCTTGGACGAATCTGCAATCCTTCCGGTGTAGTGCTGGCCATGAGAACTCCATCGTGCTGTTTGACGGGTTCCCACTATGGTCGTCATGCGCCGCTGGGCACAGGTTCGTAACAGCCAAGGTGACAGTCATATCCGGCCAGTGCGTTATTCCAGTAGAAAGTTGGGGCAACAGCAGGGCAACGAGCAGGGATTCGCTGAGCTAAGGTTCGCAATCGAGAAGGTCATTTGCGGCCAGTCACCAGAACAACGAACTCATGAAACAAACCCTCAACCTCACCGCCGAACTGGTTCCCGTGGCCTACGCCGAGGCATTGCTGGCGCTGGCGGAAGAGTTCGACCTGGCGCGTGCCGAGCTGTTTGCTGCTGCACGGGTCCGCCCTGAAGTGCTTGGCAGTCCTAATGGTCGACTGTCCTTTCTCGACTTTCATCTGCTGACGCAGACCGCCTTGGAGCGTTGCGGCGAACCGGCGCTTGGCCTGGTATTGGGCCAGCGCCTGAACGTCTCGACCCACGGCATCCTCGGTTACGCAGTGCTGTCCAGTGCCAACCTGGGCAAGGCGCTGCAGTTCGCCCTGAAGTACTACCGGGTGCTCGGCCTGGCATTCGAGCTGGAACTGGTGGAACAAGAAGAGGATATGCAGTTGCGTGTGCTCGAGTCCTTTCCCATGGGGCCACAATCGCGCTTCGCCGCCGAGGGCCTGTTGACCAGCATCCATACCATTGCGCGCTTTCTTGTGGGGGAAGAGTTGCGGGGCTTGGCCGTTGGTTTCGCGTATCCCACGCCGGACTATGCTGAGCGCTATGCCGAGGTATTCGGTGTGGCCGCGCAGTTCGAACAGCCCTGGCACTGGCTGCGCTTGCCCCGCCACTACCTGCAACGGCCCATGGCGCTGGCCAACCCGGCCACGGTGCAGATGTGCGAGCAGCAGTGCGAAGCGCTGCTGGTCAGCCTCGATGTGCAGGATGGCCTGCTCACTCGGGTGCGCCGATTGTTACTGGCGCGTCCAGGCGACTTCCCCGACCTGGAAAGCGCCGCTGGTGCCCTGCATACCAGCGGCCGCAGCCTGCGCCGGCACTTGGCGCAGCTGGGCACCAGCTATCAGCAGGTGCTCGACGACGTGCGCAAGCGCCTGGCCCTGCAGTACCTGACCACCACGCATTTGCCGCTGTATGAAATCGCTCAGTTGCTGGGTTTCAGCGACCCGTCCAACTTCCGCCGTGCATTCCGCAAATGGACCGGTAAACTGCCCGGCGATTACAGAAACGAGGTTCCCTGATGAGCTCTGCTGAACGTCCTGCCCTGATTCGCGAAACCTTCCCCGTCGGCCCTTTGCAGTGCAACTGCACCATCATCGGTGACCCGATTACGAAGAAGGCCATCGTGGTCGATCCGGGTGGTAATCCCGATCTGATCATGGCGCGTCTGGAGGCTCATGGTCTCAAGGTGGTGAGCATCATCCACACCCATGCGCACCTCGATCACTTTCTTGCCTCGGGGCAGATGAAGGAGAAGACCGGTGCCACGCTGCACCTGCACAAGGAAGATCAGTTCCTCTGGGACAATCTGGAGATGCAGTGCAGCATGTTCGGCGTGCCTTACACGCCCGTGCCGGCGCCGGATCGCTGGCTGGCCGATGACGAGGAGTTGGCCTGCGGCTGCGGTGTGGCGCTGCATACACCTGGGCACACGCCGGGTTCGATGAGTTTCTGGTTCGAGGATGCCAAGCTGTTGATTGCTGGTGACACGCTGTTCCGTCGCGGTATCGGCCGTACCGACCTGTGGGGCGGTGATTACGCCACTATCGAACGTTCGATCCAGCAGCGCCTGTACCGCCTCGATGAGGACGCCACCGTGGTCACCGGCCATGGCCCGGATACCCGCCTCGGTGATGAAATGCGTGAGAACCCCTTTATTCGCGCGTGACAGGGCACTAATGGCCGAGCTGGAACTCAAAGAGCCATCATCCACCGTTCATGGAGATTCCTTCATGTTCCGCCTTTCTTTGATTGCCCTTTGCTCGTCCGCGCTGCTAATCAGCGGCTGCGCCTCGCAGAACCCCTATGATCAGAGCGCGCCGAGCTCCAACCGTACCGCCACCTACGGTGGTATCGGTGCGTTGGCCGGTGCGGCTGCCGGTGCGCTGATCAACCATGACAATCGCGGCAAGGGCGCCTTGATCGGTGCTGCGGTGGCCGGTGCCGCAGCGGCGGGTTACGGCTATTATGCCGACAAGCAGGAAGAAGAACTCCGTCGCAGCATGCAGGGCACAGGCGTCGAGGTGCAGCGCCAGGGCGATGTGATTCAATTGATCATGCCGGGCAATATCACCTTTGCCACCGACTCGGCGCAGATCGCCAGCAGCTTCTATCAGCCGCTGAACAACCTGGCCAATTCCTTCCGTCAGTACAACCAGAACAGTATCGAGGTGGTCGGGCATACCGACAGCACCGGCTCGCATAGCCACAACATGGGGCTGTCGCAGCGTCGTGCGCAAAGCGTGGCCGATTATCTGCTGGCGCAAGGGGTCGACCCCAGCCGCATGAGTACCCGTGGTATGGGGCCGGATCAGCCGGTGGCCAGTAACGCTACCGTCGAAGGGCGTGCGCAAAATCGCCGTGTCGAAGTGACACTGCGACCGCTGCCAGGCGTGGAGTAAGGTACGTATCGGGCTGATCTGCTTTGCGTCGCAGTTCTGATATCCGCAGGTTGATAAGCTTGGGCGGAACTTCACCGCGCCTTGGCGGCTCGAAGTCTGCGGCATGTCTGCCCGATACCAGAAGAAATCCTAAGGAAAATTTATGAAGACCAGGCGTAATCTGATCGCAGCCACTGCGCTCATGGCCTTGCTGGCCGGCTGTACCACCAACCCTTACACCGGCGAAAGCCAGGCCGGCAAAGCCGGCATCTATGGCGGTATCGGCGCAGCGACTGGTGCGGTGATCGGTGCTGCGACTTCGAGCAAGAAGGATCGCGCCAAAGGCGCTCTGATCGGTGCGGCTGTTGGTGGTGCCGCCGGTGGCGGTTACGGCTATTACGTCGATACCCAGGAGGCCAAGCTGCGGCAGACCCTGCAGGGCACTGGCGTGCAGGTGCAACGCAACGGCGATGATCTGAAGCTGATCATGCCGGGCAACATCACCTTCGCCAGTAACTCGGCGGATATCTCCAGCAGTTTCTACCCGACCCTCAATTCGCTGGTACTGGTGTTCAAGGAGTTCAACAAGAACGGCGTGAACATCGTCGGTCACACCGACAGCACCGGCTCGCAGGCGCTTAATCAGAGCCTGTCGCAGCGTCGCGCTCAGAGCGTGGCCAACTACCTGACCGCCAATGGCGTGCCGGGTCAGCGCATTTCTGCATACGGTGCTGGCCCGAGCCAGCCGATTGCCAGCAACGCTACCGATGCTGGTCGTGCGCAGAACCGTCGTGTCGAGATCAACCTGCGTCCGCTTTAAGGCCTCGTCGCGTTAAATCAAAGCCTCCCTCTGGGAGGCTTTTTTATGTCGCTGAAATTCATGGCTGCGGACGTATGTAGCCGAGGCGCCAGAAGGCGTTTGCGTCAATGTCCGTGACCGCCTGTCGAGTCTCTTCTGGCAAAAGGCCACTCATTCAAATCCTGACTAGACTGCTTGCTGTGGTTCTGTGATGTCCGCGTGCGGTTGCACCGTACGCGTTGGTTCTGGATGACCGAAGGAGAGCGAATGGACGACAGAGCTGTCGAGCGGCCGCCAAGGCCATGGACGCCGCTGCTGGTTGCGCTTGGTTTGCTGCTGGGTCTGGGTGGCCTGATTTTCTGGCAGTGGAATACTTTGCAGGAGCGTGAGGACGAGGACAGTTACCGCCGCTTTCAGTTGGATGCTCAGGACGTAAGCCAGCGGGTGCTGGCGCGTATGCGCACATACGAGATGGTCTTGCGCGGCGTATCCGGTCTTATGATAGGCAGTGATCAGGTCTCGCTCGTCGAGTGGGAACGTGCTCTGGATCAGTTGCAGGTTCAGGATCGCTATCCCGGTATTCAGGCCGTGGCCTGGTCACGTTATCTGCTGCCGGAGCAACTGGCTGACTTCGCCGCCGAGGTGGCTGCTGACGGCCGCCTCGACTATCAGATCTTCCCTTCCGGTGAGCGTGAGCATTATCTACCCATCGATTACGTCAGCCCCGTTGATTGGCGCAATAGACGCGTGCTTGGCTTCGACATGCTCAGCGAAGCAGTGCGGCGAACCGCTGTCGAGCGTAGTGTGGAGACCGGCGAAGCCAGCCTCAGCGCGCCGCTGATATTGCGCCAGGAGGTCGATGTAGACGTGCAGTCTGGCGTACTGCTCTACCTGCCGGTGTTTCGCCCAGGGTTACCCGTCAATACCGCAGAGCAGCGGCGATCTGCATTGCTGGGCCTGGTGCATGGGGCGTTTCGCAGCCATGACCTGATCGACGGGATTCTTGGCGCTCAGGGCCGTCTTTTCGACATCATCCTGAAAGACCTGCACGCGACCGATTTGCAGATGATCAGTGGTGAAACCAAGGTCAACGGTTGGCAGCCAAGATTTCGCAGTCAGCAGGTGTTATCCCTGTATGGCCGCACTTGGGCGCTTGAGGTGATCGGCACCCCTGAATACGAGCGCGGCCTTATCAATCGCACCAGCATGTTAGGTCTATGGGCGGGGCTGGCTGCGACGCTGCTGCTGTCGATTCTAGTCGGCGGTTTTCTCTATCAGCGTGAGCGCAAGTTGCAGATCAGTGAGCGGGCAGCCGTGGCCCTGAGCGAGCGCGAAGAGCGTTTTCGTCTATTGGTCGAACGGCTGCCGGTGGCGACCCTGCTCTGTGATGAAGGGGGGCGCATCGAAATGGCTAATCGCAGCGCTGCCGAGCTGTTCGACTGCCCGCTCAAGGCCTTGCCGGGTGAGACCGTGTTGCGCGTGCTGCCCAATATCGAGTCGCCGAAAGACCTGCAGGCGCAGTTGGCCGAGAGTGACGAACGCATGGTCCGCACGTTACGCGGAGAGTCGATTCCGGTCAGCATCAGTCTCAACCCGTTGCACGAGGGCAGCAGCTACCTGATCAATCTGGTGGACCTGCGTGCACGCAAGGGGGCCGAGGAGCGTTTTCGTCTGGTGGTCGAGGCGTCGCCCAATGCCATCGTGCTGGTCGATGCGCTAGGGCGCATCGCCATGGTCAATCGACAGACCGAGTTGCTGTTCGGATACGAACGGCAGATGTTGCTCGGTGAACCGGTGGAAATGCTCCTGCCGGCGGCGCAGCGCGGCAGCCATGTGGCGCTGCGTCGCGGTTATCAGGCCATGCCCGAACAGCGCCGCATGGGCGGCAATCGCGAGTTGTTCGGGCAACACCGTGAAGGCCGCATGATTCCTCTGGAGGTCGGCCTGTCCCCCATCCGCAGCGGCGATGAAAACCTGGTGCAGGCGGTGATCATCGATATCAGCGAGCGTAAGGCTGCCGAGCAGAAACTGCGTGAGCAGGCCGAGCAACTGTTGTTGGCCAACCGCTACAAATCCGAGTTCCTCGCCAACATGTCCCATGAGCTGCGCACGCCGCTCAATAGCATCCTGATTCTCAGCGATCAACTGCGCCAGAATCTGGCGGGCAATCTTACCGAGAAGCAGACCAAGCACGCCGATATCGTGCACCGCGCCGGCAGTGATCTGCTGCAACTGATCAACGACGTACTCGACCTGGCCAAGGTCGAGTCGGGACGCATGCAGCTCAAGCTGGAGCCGATCAACATGCAGGACGTGTTGGTGGAACTCGATGCCAGCTTGCGGCCGATGGCCGAACTCAAGGGCTTGCGCCTGCTCACCCAACTGGAGGCCGGCGTGCCGCGGGTTATCCATACCGATCGCGTGCGCCTGCATCAGATCCTGCGCAATTTGCTGTCCAACGCGTTGAAGTTCACCGATCAGGGTGAGGTGGCGCTTAGCGTCAGCAGTCAGGGGCGCCAGGAGGATGAGCGCGAGCTGCTCTGCTTCAGCGTGCGTGATACCGGCATTGGCATTGATCCGGCTCAGCATGGACAGGTCTTCCAGGCTTTTCAACAGATCGACGGTTCTACCAGCCGGCGTTTCGGCGGTACCGGCCTGGGGCTGGCCATCACTCGTCAGCTGGTGCTGGCCCTGGATGGCGATATCAGCCTGCAGAGTGCGCCGGGGCAGGGGTCTACATTCACCGTCAGATTGCCGGTGCAGGCGGGCTCACTCAATGTCGAAGCGCCGCTCGAGGGGCCGCAGCGTGCAGGTGAAGGCCCGCCGCTTTTGATCATTGAGGACGATGCCAATTTCGCTGCGGTGATCGCCGAGGAGGCTCATGCTCATGGCTTCTCCAGCGTGCACTGCCGCACCGGGCTGCAGGCACTGGGGCTGCTGCAAGAAGAGTCGTTCAATGCGGTGATTCTCGACATCCTGCTGCCTGATCTCAGTGGCTGGCAGCTGTTCCGGCGTCTGCGCGCCCAGCCGGGCCATCGATATACGCCAGTGCACATCATTTCCTGCGTCCCGCAGCCGGTGGGTTGGAACGACGATGGCACGCGCTATCTGGTCAAGCCCATCGGTCGCGATGAGCTGGAGCAGGTGTTCATCGAACTGCAGCATGGCGCGCAACAGGAGCAGGCATTGCTGTTGGTGGAGGATGTCGAGGTAGAGCGCGAGCACTACCGCGAGCAACTGACGGAACTGGGTTTTCAGGTCATCGCCTGCGCCGATGGTGAGCAGGCACGCGCGGCCTATGCGCAGGGCCAGTTCTGCGCACTGGTGATCGATCTCGATCTGCCGGATCAAGATGGTTTTGCCTTGCTCGACAGCCTCAACAAGTTGCGCCCGTTGCAAGGTACGCGCGTGGTGATCAACACCGGTGTGGACGTTACTCAGCATACCCTGCAGCGGCTGCGGCGCTACAGCGCCGTCGTGGTGCGCAAGCATGGCGACGACAGCGACGCGCTGTGTCAGGCGGTTCAGGGCTTTCTCGGTGACGTGCGGGCGCCGCAACCGGCTCATGCGCGGCTCAACCCGTTACAGGGAAAGCGCATCCTGCTGGTGGATGACGACGTGCGTAACGTCTATGCGCTGACCGCGCTGCTGGATGAAGTAGGGCTGCATGTGAGCTCCGCCAAGGATGGTCTGGAGGCCATCGCCAGTTACCAGCGCGATCCCTTCGACCTGATTCTGATGGACATGGCCATGCCCAAGATGGATGGCTACACCGCCACGCGTCTGCTCAAGCAGGAGCATGGCTGTGTGATCCCCATCATCGCGCTCACCGCTCACGCCATGAAGGGCGACCGGGAAAAATGCATCACTGCCGGTGCGGACGACTACATGGCCAAGCCGATCAATCGTGATGAGCTGCTGGCACTGCTGGAGCGCTGGTTGGCGATGCCGGTCATGCTTTCGTCTGGCGATGGACTACCCTGATGGCAGGAGTGACTAGTGCAAGGGCAGATGGATAGGGGAGTGATGATGGCCCAGGCGCAGAGCAAGAACGCCGCCGTACCCGCCAGGCAGGTTCTGCTGGTGGTGGATGACCGTATGGAAAACCTCGAGGCCATGCAGGCGCTGCTCGAAGATGGCGAGTGGCGTCTGCGTTGTGCCAGATCCGGTGAGGAGGCGCTGCGCTGTCTGCTTGAAGAGGATGTCGGGCTGGTGCTGCTCGACGTGCAGATGCCAGGCATGGATGGCTTCGAAGTCGCTCGGTTGATGCGCGGCAATCCGCGTACGAGGCTGACGCCGATCATCTTCGTTTCCGCCATCTCTCAGACTCACGATGCCGTGTTGCGAGGCTACAGCACTGGCGCCGTGGACTTCGTGCTCAAACCGTTCGATCCAGCCGTGCTGCGCCACAAGATCCAGAGCCTGCTGGAGCATGAGCACAATCGCTGCGAATTGCAGGCGCTTTCCCAGCAACTGGAAAGAGCGAGAGCTTTCAACGCTTCGGTGCTGGCCAATGCCGCCGAGGGTATTCTGGTGGTCGGCGAGGATGGTCGCATCCAGTTCGCCAACCCAGCCATGGCCAAAATGCTCGATGGCGAGGTAGGCGATCTCGAGGGCGTCGATCTGCTGTCGTTTCTCAAGAATCCCGCCAGTGAAGACGGCTGGCAGCACTCCGAGTTCTACCTGCACTTCAAGCGCGAGGCGACCTACCGCGTGCACGAAGCGATGATGCGCACGTTCAAGGGCGGTTGCCTGCCCGTGGCGTTGTCCTGCTCGCCGCTACCGCGGCAGCAGCGCGCCATGGTGGTGATCGCCCTGGACATGTCGGTGGTGCGCAATCTGCACGCGCAGCTGGAGTCGCAGGCTGTTACTGACGCGCTGACCGGTCTGCTCAATCGTCGTGGCTTTCATCAGGCACTGGAGTCGGCTCTGGCGCGTATCGAACGCAGCGGTCAGCGGGTCGCGGTGCTGTACCTGGATCTGGACGGTTTCAAACGCATCAATGACTCGCTGGGCCATGATGTCGGCGATCAGCTGCTGCGTCGTGTCGGTGAGCAGCTCAAGGCCTGCCTGCGCCCCTACGACAGCCTGGCGCGCATCGGTGGTGACGAATTCACCGCGCTGCTGGACAACCTCGGCCATCCCGAGGATGCAGCCAAGGTCGCGGAGAAGCTGATCGAACTGGTCTCGGTGCGGCACACCCTCGATGGTATGGATATCACCCTCGGCGCCAGTGTCGGCATCGCCTGCTTTCCCGAGTGTGGGCAGAGTGTCGAGGGCTTGCTGCGCTCCGCCGACATGGCAATGTACGAAGCCAAGCGCGCCGGTCGCCAGCAGTACCGTTTCTTCTCTCCAGAAATGAACGGGCGCGCGCGTTCACGACTGATGCTCGAAGAGAGCCTGCGCCACGCCATCGAGAACGATGACTTCGTGCTGGTCTATCAGCCCCAGTTCCATCTCGATAACGGGCGCTTGCGCGGCTTCGAGGCCTTACTGCGCTGGCAGCATCGTGTCGCGGGTACCGTTGCGCCGAACGTGTTCATACCGTTACTCGAAGAAACCCGCCTGATCAATCGTCTCGGCGAATGGATCTTCCGTGAGGGCGCCAGGCAGTTGGCGGACTTCAAACAACAGTTTGGCGAAGACATGGTGCTCAGTCTCAATGTCAGCCCGGTACAGTTCGGTATGCCGCAACTGGTGGCGGATCTGCAGCGCGTACTCGATCTCCATGGTCTCAAGCCCAGCCAACTGGAAGTGGAAGTTACCGAGAGTGCGCTGATGCAGGACCTGGAGCTGACTCAGGCGCAGCTGCGTCATCTGCGTGAGCTGGGGGTGAAGATCGCCATCGATGACTTTGGCACCGGTTACTCGTCACTGGCGTATCTACGGCATTTCGAACTGGACACGCTGAAGATCGACCGCCTGTTCATCTCCAACATGCTCGACTCACCGCGCGACGCCGCGGTGGTCAGCACCATCATCGATCTGGGGCGTCATCTGGGGCTGGAAGTCATCGCCGAGGGCGTCGAAACCCAGGCGCAGCGCGAGTGGTTGACGCAACACCATTGCAGCATCATGCAAGGATTTCTGGTGGCGCCGGGGGTGTCGGCCAGCACTGCCATGCAGGTGCCGGCACAACTGGACTGGAGCAAGCTGCCCCTACCACGCGGTGAATGAAGCGCCGAGGACGTTTCAGGCTTGCTGATGAAGTCTGGCGAGTTCCGCGTCCTTCTCTTCCCACAGGCGATTGACCCACTGCTGGAAGGCCAGACGGTAGTCATCGTCCTGATCGTAATTGCGGCCGATGAATTCGCGCGGAATCTCGACCTGTTTGAAAAACACCTGCACGGCATCCAGGCGGCCACAGAGCAAGTCCCAAAAGCCTGGCACACCATGTGGGTAATGAATGGTGACGTTGACGATGGCGTGCAGTTGCTCACCCATCGCGTCGAGCACGAAGGCGATACCGCCCGCCTTGGGCTTGAGCAGGTACTTGAACGGCGACTGCTGCTGCGCATGCTTGGCCGGGGTCAGGCGGGTGCCCTCGAGGAAGTTGAATACCGCCACGGGGTTGGTCTTGTAACGCGCGCAGGCCTTACGCGTGGTGGCCAGGTCCTGGCCGCGCTTTTCCGGGTACTTGGCCAGGTATTCCTTGCTGAAGCGCTTCATGAAGGGAAACTCCAGCGCCCACCAGCACAGGCCGATCACCGGCACCCAGATCAGCTCCTGCTTGAGGAAGAACTTCAGCAGCGGCATACGTTGGTTGAGCAGGTACTGCAGCACCAGAATGTCTACCCAGCTCTGGTGGTTGCTGGTCACCAGATAGGAGTGACGGGTATCGAAGCGTTCCAGCCCCTGAACCTTCCATTCAATATGGCCAACCAGGCGCATCCAGAACTTGTTGATGCCGATCCAGCTTTCGGCGATGGCATGCATGACGAAGCGCAGCGCGCGCTGGATCGGCGCGAAGGGCAGCAGCAGCTTGAGCAGGGCGACGAAGAACAGCGGCCAGCACCAGAACAGGGTATTGAGAGCCAGTAGCAGGCTCGCGATCAGGCCGCGCAGTGGCGCGGGAAGAAAGTGCAGCATCGGGCGAACGCCTCCATAAGCAGGCTGCACGCCCGGCGGGCAGCCTGAGAAAGGGGCTTTCTCTGCGCCCCGTATCAGTCGAAAGAGCTGCGGCGTTCCGTGCAGCGAGCTGGTTCGGCGCCAAGGGTAACGGTTGTGCACTGACCTGCAAGTGCCAGTACTGACTCGTGGGTTTCGGTGGCTCGTAGGGTGCGCCGCGTGCACCGGCTATTGTGGCCGGCGCGCACCCAGCTTTCCATGGTGCGCACAGCTCACCCTACGGCCTCTCTAGCTCGGCAGATCAGCCGCCTGAATGGCCGTCAGCGCGATGGTATAGACGATGTCGTCGACCAGCGCACCGCGCGACAGGTCATTCACCGGCTTGCGCAGGCCCTGCAGCATTGGGCCGACGCTGATGCAGTCGGCGCTGCGCTGCACCGCCTTGTAGGTGGTGTTGCCGGTGTTCAGGTCAGGGAATACGAACACCGTGGCGCGACCGGCTACCGGGCTGTTCGGTGCTTTCTGCCGACCGACGCTCTCGATGGCCGCTGCGTCGTACTGTAGCGGGCCGTCGAGTAGCAGGTCGGGGCGCTTCTCGCGTGCCATGCGGGTGGCAGCACGTACCTTTTCTACCTCCTCGCCGCTGCCGGAATCACCGGTGGAGTAGCTGAGCATGGCCACGCGCGGCGGAATGCCGAAGGCCTGCGCCGAGGCGGCGCTCTGCAGGGCAATCTCCGCCAACTGCTCGGCGTTGGGATCGGGGTTCACCGCGCAGTCGCCATAGACCAGCACCTGGTCCGGCAGCAGCATGAAGAATACCGAGGACACCAGGTTGTAACCCGGCGCAGTCTTGATCAGCTGCAGCGCCGGGCGAATGGTGTTGGCAGTGGTGTGGATGGCGCCGGAGACCAGGCCGTCCACCTCGTCCAGCGCCAGCATCATGGTGCCGAGCACCACGGTGTCTTCCAGTTGCGCCTCGGCCATCGGCGCGTTAAGGCCCTTGCCCTTGCGCAGCTCGACCATCGGCTCGATGTAGCGACCGCGAATCAGATCCGGGTCGAGAATTTCCAGGCCTTCCGGCAGCTCGATACCCTGGGCGCGGGCGACTGCATGCACGTCTTCCGGCTTGGCCAGCAATACGCAGCGGGCGATGCCGCGCGCCTGGCAGATGGCGGCTGCCTGCACCGTGCGAGGTTCGCTGCCCTCGGGCAGGACGATACGCTTGGCGGCGGCCTTGGCTCGTTGCACCAGTTGGTAGCGGAAGGCCGGGGGCGACAGGCGCAGCTCGCGCGGTGTGCCGCAGCGGGCGCTCAACCAGTCATGATCGATATGCCCGGCAACGAAGTCGGAGACCTTCTCCGCACGCTCGCGGTCATCCAGCGGGATTTCCTTGTTCAGGCGGTTGAGGTGGGTGGCGGTATCGTAGGAGCCCGTGCCCACGGTCATCACCGGCAGGCCGCTGGCCAGGGCGCCCTGGCACAGTTCCATGATGCGTGGGTCGGGGGCGAAATCGCTGCACAGCAGCAGGCCGGCCAGCGGCACGCCATTCATCGCCGCGAGGCTGGCAGAGAGGATGATGTCGTCGCGATCACCCGGCGTCACCACCAGGGTGCCTGGTTTGAGCAACTGCACGCTATTGGCCACAGCGCGGGCGCAGAGCACGATCTTCAACATGCGTCGCTGCTCGTAATCGCCAGCGTTGAGGATGCGCGCGCCGAGCAGCTCGGCGATGTCCTTGGTGCGCGGCGCGTTCAGTTCGTCCTGCCAGGGAATGCAGCCGAGCAGGCGGAAGTCCTGGCTCTTGAGCAGTGGTGAGAGTTCCAGCAGGCGCTCGGCAAAGGCGGTGATGCCATCTTCGCTGCGCACCTTGTTGAGAATCACGCCGAGCACCTTCGGGTCCTTCGGCCCGCCGAATAGCTGCGCCTGGATTTCGATGCGGTCGGACAGTTCGGTGAGGTTCTCGTCTTCCGGAGCGCTGACCAGGATCACGTCGGCGTCCAGGCTCTTGGCCAAGTGGAAGTTGACTCGCGCGGCGTAACTGGCGTGACGCGTCGGCACCATGCCTTCGACGATGACGACGTCCTTGTCAGCGGCCGCTTGCTGATAGAGGCTGATGATTTCTTCCAACAGTTCATCCAGCTGGCCGTCGCCGAGCATGCGTTCGACGTGGCTGAGCGGCAGCGGCTTGGGCGAGTTCAGGCCGTGGGTGCGGGCGATCAGCTCGCTGGAGCGCTCTGGGCCGAGGTCGCCGGCATGCGGCTGGGCGATGGGCTTGAAGAAGCCGACCTTGAGGCCGCTGCGCTCCAGCGCGCCGACCAGGCCGAGACTGATGGAGGTAAGGCCGACACCGAAACCGGTGGGAGCGATGAAGAAGGTATGCATGAAAAAGCCTCAGTCGAGCAGGGCAAGGGTATCGAGGGCGATCTGCCGCTCTTCATTGGTGGGTACCACCAGTACGCGCGGATGGCCGTCGGCGTGAATGGTACCGGCGACGCCGCGCACGCAGCGGGCGTTGGCCTGGGCATCCAGCTGCAGCCCTAGCAGGCTAAGGTGATCCACGGTCCTGCTGCGGATCAGCGTCGAGTTCTCGCCGATACCTCCGGTGAAGATCAGGCCATCGAGACGGCGCAGCGCGCAGCTCATCGCCGCCAGCGACTTGGCCAGGCGGTAGCAGAACACCTCGATGGCCAGGGTCGCGCCGGCATGGCCCCGCTCGCGAGCCTGCTCCAGCGTGCGCATGTCGTTGGACAGACCGGACAGACCGAGCAGGCCGCTGTCCTTGTTGAGCATGCTGTCGATCCTCTCCAGGCTCCACCCCAGAGTGCGTGCCAGGTGGCCGTGCAGGTTGGGGTCGACATCGCCGCTGCGTGTGCCCATCACCAGGCCCTCCAGCGGAGTCAGCCCCATGCTGGTGTCGCGGCTGTGGCCGTTTTCCACGGCGCAGGTGGAGCTGCCATTGCCAAGGTGCGCGACCAGCCAACTGCTGGCGTCGAATGCCAGGCCGCTCATCTGCGCGGCCTTGCGGCTGACATAGTGGTGACTGGTGCCGTGGAAGCCATAGCGGCGCACGCCGTGTTCGGCGTAGAGCGCCTGCGGTACGGCGTAGCGGTAGGCGTGCTCGGGCAGGCTTTGGTGAAAGGCGGTATCGAATACCGCCACATGGATCAGGTCCGGGAACAGCTTCATCGCCGCCTCGATGCCCTGCAGATTCGCAGGGTTGTGCAGGGGCGCCAGCGGCGCGACTTCGCGGATGGCCTGCAGGCTGGCGGTGTCCAGACGAGAGGCGCCGGAGAAATGCTCGCCGCCATGTACCACTCGGTGGCCGATGCCGTGCAGCTCGCCGGCTGCAGCCTGCTGTACCACAGGTAGAAGATGAGACAGGGCCAGGCGGTGGTCGGCGCCAGGCAGGACCAGGCTGTCCTTTTGTTCGCCTTGTTGCCAGTGCAGCACCGCCTCGGGGCTGCCAAGACGCTCGGCCAGGCCGCTGAGCATGAAGATTTCCTGCGCTTCGTTGACCAGGGCGAACTTGATCGACGAGCTGCCGCAGTTGATCACCAGAATGTTGCGTGCAGACATTTAAGCTTCCTTGGATTCATCGTGCGACCGATCCGTGGCGCACCAGCCACACGGGAAGAGGCTTCCCAGCTTGAGTTGGCGCTGCTCGGGATCGAGTACCCAGGGCCGATTCTGCCAGGGCGGTTGGTGGCGTACATGCTGAGTATGGCCACAAGACAAGACTGCCACCCAGTCGCCGTGATCATCCTGACGAAAATCAACGATACGCACGGCCCGTTTGTCTGGGCTCGGGTCGCAATCCAGGCTGGCCTTGGTTAAACTTGCCCGTTCATTTATCTTTTGCAAAAGGTCTCCCCATGCTGATCGCCGCCAACAAGGCCGTCTCCATCGACTATACCCTGACCAACGATGCCGGTGAGGTGATCGACAGCTCCAGTGGCGGCGCGCCGCTGGTCTATCTGCATGGTGCCGGCAATATCATCGCCGGTCTCGAGAAGGCCCTGGTTGGCAAGCAGATTGGCGATGAGCTGGACGTTTCCGTCGAGCCGGAAGAAGCCTACGGCGAGTACAGCGCCGAGCTGGTCGCGACGCTGAGCCGCGCCATGTTCGAAGGCGTCGACACTCTGGAAGTGGGCATGCAGTTCCACGCTTCGGGCCCGGACGGCAGCATGCAGATCGTTACCATCCGCGATATCGACGGCGACGACGTGACTGTCGACGGCAACCACCCGCTGGCTGGTCAGCGCCTGAACTTCAAGGTCAAGGTCGTAGGCGTGCGTGACGCCAGCGAAGAAGAAGTGGCTCATGGTCATATCCATGGCGAAGGTGGTCACCACCACTGAGTCGCCTGTCAGGCGACTTGCGGTCGTTCCGACTGGATCAACCGCTGCTAAGCTCAAACTTGCGATAAAGGCGCCTCAGGGCGCCTTTTTCATGTATGTCGGCGTGCTCATTCGCAGCCGCCTTGATGATTTACGGGGCCTTGCGCCCGCTGCACTGAATTCGCTGAGGAAGTTCGTCATGAGTGCCTTTCACGATCTCAATCTGCGTGCTCTGGACGGCCAGGAACTGCCGTTGGCGCCCTACAAGGGCCAGGTGGTGCTGGTGGTCAACGTGGCCTCCAAGTGCGGCCTGACGCCTCAATACGCCGGGCTGGAAAAACTCTATCAGCAGTACAAGGGCAATGGTTTCACCGTTCTGGGCGTACCCTGTAACCAGTTCGCCGGCCAGGAGCCCGGCAGCGAAGCGGAAATTCGCGATTTCTGCACCCTCAACTACGGCGTCAGTTTCCCGCTGGGCAGCAAAATGGAGGTCAACGGCCCGGCTCGTCACCCGCTCTATCGTCTGCTGGCCGGTGAGGGCGCCGAGTTTCCGGGTGATGTCACCTGGAATTTCGAGAAGTTTCTGGTCGGCCAGGATGGCCGTGTGCTGGCGCGTTTCTCGCCGCGCACCACACCGGACGATCCGACCTTGATCCAGGCCATCGAAAAAGCTCTGGGCCTCTGAAATAGCGACGCCTGCGCCCTCTATCCCGGGCGCAGGTGAGGCTAATCGGCCAAACCCGCGGTCATTTCCCTTTGCGCTCTTGTTCGCATCGTCATCCGGTTGCTTAATCGGCCGACATGCCGAGGAGTGCCCCATGACCAGCTTTCCCAACGAGCAACTGCCTGCCATGGCCTCTCCGGCCGAGTTGCGTGCACTGATCGAAAGCCGCCGCGCAGTGCGTCGTTTTACGCCTGAGCCGGTGCCCGAGGATGTGATTCGCGATTGCCTGGAGCTGGCCGTGCTGGCGCCAAATTCCTGCAACCTGCAGCCCTGGAGTTTCCAGGTAATTCGCGATCCGGCGCTGCTGGCGCAGCTGCACCCGGTATGCATGAGCCAGAACGCCGCTCGCGCGCCGCTGATCATCGCCGTGCTGGCGCGCCCGGACACCTGGCGTCAGGCCTGTCGCAACGTCATCGATTACTGGCCGGAGGCCGAGGTGCCGGCGCGCATCCGCAATTTCTACAGCAAGACCGCGCCCTTCCAGTACAACCAGGGGCCGCTGGGCTTGCTGGGTTTGTTCAAGCGTCAGTTGGTGCGCCTGATGGGTGTGCGCAAACCCTTGATGCGCAAGCCCAACAGCAAGGCCGACATGCGCCTGTGGGCGGTGAAGTCCACCGCGCTGGCGGCGGAGAACCTGATGCTGGCCTTTCAGAGCCATGGCTATGCCACCTGTCCGATGGAAGGTTTCGACGAGGTGCGTTTGCGTCGTGTGCTCGATATCCCTCGTCATGCCATCCCCATCATGTTGCTGGCCGTCGGGCGGCAGGGCGAGAAGGGCGTGTACAACCCACGGTTGCGCTTTCCGCTGGAGCAGCAGGTGATCTGGCGCTGATCTGGATCAAGTTGTCATGTCTTGAATACGGCGTAATCGTCCTTATCTAGTCTGCATCTCAGCGAGTTTCTTTTTTCGGGGATGTTGTCCCGGCTCGCCACTCTGGAGGAAGGACATTTATGCGTATCGATCGTTTGACCAGCAAGCTGCAACTTGCACTCTCCGACGCCCAATCCCTGGCGGTGGGCATGGACCACGCCGCCATCGAGCCGCTGCACCTGATGCAGGCGCTGCTCGAGCAACAGGGTGGTTCGATCAAGCCGCTGCTGATGCAGGTTGGTTTCGACATCAACAGTCTGCGGCAAGCCCTGACCCGAGAAATGGATCAGCTCGGTAAACTGCAGAACCCCACCGGCGACATCAACCTGTCGCAGGATCTGGCGCGTTTGCTCAACCAGGCCGACCGCCTGTCACAGCAACGCGGTGACCAGTTCATTTCCAGCGAGCTGGTGCTGCTCGCGGCGATGGACGAGAACACCAAACTGGGCAAGCTACTGCTTGGCCAGGGCGTGTCGAAGAAGGCCCTGGAAAACGCCATCGCCAATCTGCGCGGCGGCCAGGCGGTCAACGACCCCAATGTCGAGGAGTCACGCCAGGCGCTGGACAAGTACACCGTCGACCTGACCAAGCGTGCCGAGGAGGGCAAGCTCGACCCGGTGATTGGCCGTGACGACGAGATTCGTCGCACCATTCAGGTGTTGCAGCGCCGCACCAAGAACAACCCGGTGCTGATCGGCGAACCCGGCGTCGGCAAGACGGCCATCGCCGAGGGCCTGGCCCAGCGCATCATCAATGGCGAAGTACCCGATGGTCTGAAAGACAAGCGCCTGCTGTCGCTGGACATGGGCTCGCTGATCGCCGGCGCCAAGTTCCGTGGTGAGTTCGAGGAGCGTCTGAAAGCCGTGCTCAACGAGCTCTCCAAGCAGGAAGGGCGCATCATTCTGTTCATCGACGAGCTGCACACCATGGTCGGTGCCGGCAAGGCCGAGGGCGCCATGGACGCCGGCAACATGCTCAAGCCAGCCCTGGCCCGTGGTGAGCTGCACTGCGTCGGTGCCACCACGCTGGATGAGTACCGCCAGTTCATCGAGAAGGACGCCGCGCTGGAGCGCCGCTTCCAGAAGGTGCTGGTGGACGAGCCGAGTGAGGAGGACACCATCGCCATCCTGCGTGGCCTGAAGGAGCGCTACGAGGTGCACCACGGCGTGACCATCACCGATGGCGCGATCATTGCCGCGGCCAAGCTCAGCCATCGCTACATCACCGACCGCCAGCTGCCGGACAAGGCCATCGACCTGATCGACGAGGCCGCCAGCCGCATCCGCATGGAGATCGACTCCAAGCCGGAGGAACTCGATCGCCTGGATCGTCGCCTGATCCAGTTGAAGATCGAGCGCGAAGCGCTGAAGAAGGAAGACGACGACGCGGCCCTCAAGCGCCTGGAAAAACTCAAGGAAGACATTGCCCGGCTGGAGAAGGAATACGCCGACCTGGAGGAAATCTGGAAGTCGGAGAAAGCTGAAGTTCAGGGTTCGGCGCAGATCCAGCAACGCATCGAGCAGGCCAAGACCGAGCTCGAGGCGGCACGGCGCAAGGGTGACCTCAACCGCATGGCGGAGCTGCAGTACGGCATCATTCCGGATCTCGAGCGCAGCCTGCAGATGGTCGACCAGCACGGCAAGAGCGAGAACCAGCTGCTGCGCAACAAGGTCACCGATGAAGAGATCGCCGAAGTCGTGTCCAAGTGGACCGGTATTCCGGTGAGCAAGATGCTCGAGGGCGAGCGCGAAAAATTGTTGAAGATGGAAGGGCTGCTGCACCAGCGTGTGATCGGCCAGGACGAAGCGGTGGTCGCCGTTGCCAACGCCGTACGCCGCTCGCGTGCCGGCCTGGCTGACCCCAACCGGCCGAGCGGCTCGTTCCTCTTCCTCGGTCCGACCGGGGTGGGCAAGACCGAGCTGTGCAAGGCGCTGGCCGAGTTCCTCTTCGACACCGAGGAGGCGCTGGTGCGTATCGACATGTCCGAGTTCATGGAGAAGCACAGCGTCGCTCGCCTGATCGGTGCGCCCCCCGGCTATGTTGGCTACGAAGAAGGTGGTTACCTGACCGAAGCGGTGCGCCGCAAGCCGTACTCCGTGGTACTGATGGATGAAGTCGAGAAGGCTCACCCGGACGTATTCAACGTGCTGCTGCAGGTACTGGAAGATGGTCGCCTCACCGACAGCCATGGCCGCACCGTGGACTTCAAGAACACGGTGATCGTGATGACCTCCAACCTCGGTTCGGCGCAGATCCAGGAGCTGGTCGGCGACCGCGAAGCCCAGCGCGCGGCGGTGATGGATGCGGTGAGCAGCCACTTCCGTCCCGAGTTCATCAACCGTATCGACGAAGTGGTGGTGTTCGAACCGCTGGGCCGCGAGCAGATCGCTGGTATCGCCGAGATCCAGCTAGGACGTTTGCGTGGTCGTCTGGCCGAGCGTGAGCTGAGCCTGGAGCTGACACCGGAGGCGCTCGACAAGCTGATCGCCGTCGGCTACGACCCGGTGTACGGCGCGCGCCCGCTCAAGCGTGCGATCCAGCGCTGGATCGAGAACCCGCTGGCGCAACAGATACTCTCCGGCGATTTCGCCCCGGGGGCTGTGGTGCATGCCAAGGTCGACGGCGAGGAGATCGTCTTCGCCTGATCGAGTGCCGCGTTAAAACAAAGGCCCGCCAATTTGGCGGGCCTTCGCTTTTGTGGGAGGGGCTTTAGCCGCGACTGTCGCCGCTAGGATTGCATGGACACAGGATGCCCTAGCCGAAAGCGCCTGATGCATCCGCCGCCATGGCGGGTCGATAAAGCGTGATCCACGAAGCTGACGTGACACGCGTAGGGTGCGCCGTGCGCACCGGGGCAACGGTGGCGGTTAGAAGGTGCGCACAGCCTGGGCGACCCCCGCGATACCCTGGTGGATCATTGAGTCTGCGCCATGGTGGATGTAAAGAGCGACATCCACCCTTGCACGTAACGCCTTAGCAGCAATTCCCCCAATGCTTTTTCTTCGATGTCTGACCGATGCCGGGGTTGAAGGTGTTGGTCGGGTCGAGCTCGCGGTAGAACCCCGCCAGCGCCGGCTTGGCCACGTACAGGTGGCCGACGTTGTGCTCGGCCGGGTACTCGGCGCGGCGTTCGTCCAGCAGCTTCCACATGCGGTGCTCCATCTCGATCGGGTCGACGCCCTTCCTGACGATGTAGTCCTGATGGAACACATGGCAGAAGAAGTGCCCGTAGTAGAGTTTGTGGATGATCTGCTCTTCCATCTCCTGCGGTAACGTCTCGACCCAGTCACGATCATTGCGGCGCAGGGCGATATCCAGGGCGAGGATGTCCTCGACGCTGCTGCGGTGCGACTCGCGGTAACGAATGGCCGCACCGGCCACGGCGAAGCGATGCAGGAAGGCCTTGCGCCCTTCATCGGCATCACACTCGAAATAGGCGCCGCTGGTGCTGTCGGTGAAGTATTCGGCGAGGAAGGCGCGGGTCTGCTCCAGCGTGTCGTTGGAGACGCGCACCAGCAGGTGGTGCTCGAAGCGGTCGCGGTATTCGCGCATGCGTGCCGGCAAATGGCTTGGCAGCAGGTTCATCAGGGTTTGGATCACCTTGTCGGTCACACCGCGCAGGCCGAAGCGTTCGAAGAAGCCGTCGACCCGGCTCTTCATGGCGAAGGCCGCCGGTACCCTGGACGTACCGAATTTGTCGATTACCAGGAAGGTGTCCTTGCCGTACTTCTCGCCGATGTCGAAGGCCGTGCGGTGAATGTACTCACCCGCAATCGGCAAGCGCGGTAGCCTGGCCAGCAGGTGACGGCGCACTTCGGTCAGGTCGTGCGGGTCGTTGCTGCCGATGTAGAACACCGTGCTCGGCTCTTTCGGGAAGGTGTCCAGGCGCACCGCGAACAGGCACAGCTTGCCGGCCGAACCGGAGGCTTCGAACAGTCGCGATGGGTCGGCGTTGAAGCGCGCCGGAGTGTCGGCATCAACATCGCGCACGTGCTCGCCGTAGCGCGCGTCGGAGGCCTTTGCCGTTTCTTCGTTGCGCACCTGCTGCTGTGTGTAGTCGCCGTTCTGCAGGCGGGTGAGGATTTCCTCCGGATCGTTGCCCAGCTCGATCCCCAGGTGGTTGACCAGTTCAAGCGAACCGTCATCTTTAACCTGTGCGTACAGCGCCAGCTCGGTATAGGCCGGGCCACGGCGCACCAGGGCGCCCCCTGAGTTGTTGCAGACACCGCCTAGCACCGAGGCGCCGATGCAGGACGAGCCAATCACCGAGTGCGGTTCGCGATTCAGCGGCGCCAAAGCCTGTTCCAGACGATCCAGGGTCGCGCCGGGCAGGCACACCACCTGCTCACCTTCGTTGATCAGTTGTACGCCAGTGATGCGCAGGGTGCTGATCAACACGATCTCGCGGTCGTAATCGGCACCGTCGGGGGTGGAGCCGCCGGTGAGGCCAGTATTGGCGGCCTGCATGATGACGATGCGGTCGGCTGCTACTGCCGCCTGCAGGATGCGCCACTGCTCCAGCAAGGAGCCGGGGCGCACCACCGCCAGCACGTTTCCTTCACCCGTACGGTGGCCCTTGCGGAAACGCCGTGTGGCTTGCTCGTCGGTCAGCACGTGGCTGCCACCGACGATCTGGCGCATCTGCGCCAGCAGGGCGTCACGGGTGACGGAGGTGGTGACGGCAGCAGTCATTGGCTCAACGCTCCTTTACCAGCAGATTCGGAGTGATTTCGGCGATGGACTTGGCACCGGTCAGCACCATGGCCACGCGCATTTCCTTCTCGATCAGGTCGAGCAGGTTGCTCACCCCGGCGCCACCGGCTGCGGCCAGAGCATAGAGGAAGGCGCGGCCGAGCAGCACGGTGTCCGCGCCAAGGGCGAGCATGCGCACCACGTCGAGGCCGGTGCGGATGCCGGAGTCGGCGAGAATCTTCAGCTCGCCCTTGACCGCGTCGGCGATGGCCGGCAGGGCGCGGGCGCTGGACAGCACACCGTCGAGCTGACGACCGCCGTGGTTGGACACGATGATGCCGTCGGCGCCGAAGGTCACGGCATCTCGGGCGTCTTCGGGGTCGAGGATGCCCTTGATCACCATCGGGCCGTCCCAGAAGTCGCGGATCCATTCCAGGTCCTTCCAGGAAATCGACGGGTCGAAGTTGGCGCCCAGCCAGCCGATATAGTCGGCCAGGCCGGTCGGATTGCCGCGGTAGGCGGAGATGTTGCCCAGGTCATGCGGTTTGCCCATCAGGCCGACGTCCCAGGCCCATTGCGGGTGAGTCATGGCCTGCAGCATGCGGCGCAGTGCAGCGTTCGGGCCACTCATGCCGGAGTGCGCGTCACGGTAGCGGGCGCCGGGCACGGGCATGTCGACGGTGAACACCAGCGTCGAGCAGCCGGCGGCCTTGGCGCGCTCCAGTGCGTTCTTCATGAAGCCGCGGTCTTTCAGCACATAGAGCTGGAACCACATCGGCCGATCAATGGCTGGGGCCACTTCCTCGATCGGGCACACTGAAACGGTGGACAGGGTAAAGGGAATACCCTTGGCCGCTGCTGCCTTGGCGGCCTGTACTTCGCCACGACGAGCGAACATGCCGGTCAGGCCAACAGGTGCCAGGCCTACCGGCATCGACATCTTCTCGCCGAACAGCTCGGTGGACAGGTCCAGCTCGGACATGTTCTTCAGCACGCGCTGGCGCAGTTCGATGTCCGACAGATCGGCGACGTTGCGGCGCAGGGTGTGCTCGGCGTAGGCGCCGCCATCGGCGTAATGGAACAGGAAGGGTGGCAGCCTGCGTTGAGCGGCAGCGCGATAGTCGGTCGAGGCAGAAATGATCATGGGCTCATCCTGTTGCTGAAAAGGGGAAGCGTAGCCTGACGGCAAATGCCCCGACGATGTCGGGGCGGGCACTATCGGTGCATCAGCGAGGCATCAGCGGATCGCTGACACCCAGCACATAGATCGCGATCATCGCGATGATGCCGGTGAACAGCAGGTAATACAGCGTCGGCCAGATGGTCTTGCGCAGGGTACTGCCTTCACGGCCGAGCAGGCCAACGGTGGCCGAAGCCGCTACCACGTTGTGGATCGCCACCATGTTGCCGGCGGCGGCGCCAACGGCCTGGACCGCGACGATCAGCGCGCTGGAGATACCCAGGCTGCTGGCCACGCCGAACTGGAACTGGCTGAACATCATGTTGCTGACGGTGTTGGAGCCGGCGATGAAGGCACCCAGGGCGCCGATGCTCGGGGCCAGCAGCGGATAGATGCCGCCAACGCTGTCGGCCACCCAGCGCGCCATGAGGATCGGCATGCTGGCCAGCTCGGCGCCGTTGACGCCGGAGTTGATCAGGATACGTACCATCGGCACGGTGAACAGCAACACGAAGCCGGCACTGAGCAATACGCTGGACGACTCTTTCACCGCCTTGCCCAGGTCACGTGCCTTCATGCCATGCAGGAAGAAGGTGGCCAGCACCACGGCAACCAGAATGCCGCCCGGCAGGTACAGCGGCTGGAAGTTGGCGCTGACACCGGCTTCGCCCATCAGGTCCGGGAAATTCACCACTACCGCTTTCAGCGCGTTGCCCACTTCCGGGAATACACGGCTGATAACCAGCAGGGCGCCGACCAGCACATAGGGTAGCCAGGCGCGCAGTGCGCTCATCGGTTTGGCGGTCAGTTCGTCCAGTTTCATCTCGACGGTGCCCAGCCACTCGCTCGGCCATTTGTCCGCCGGGGCGAAGTCCCAGGTCTTCTTCGGCACCAGGAAGCCAAATCGTGCGGCGCTGGTGACGATGGCCAGGCCGATCAGTCCGCCCAGCAGCGACGGAAATTCAGGGCCGAGGAAGACGCCGGTGAATACATACGGTACGACGAAGGCCAGCCCGGCGAAAATGGCGAACGGCATGACCTCCAGGCCAGCTTTCCAGCTTTTCTCCTGACCGAAGAAGCGCGTCAGCATCATCGCCATGATGACCGGCATGACCACGCCAACGGTGGCATGGATGATCGCCACTTCACTGGTGATCAACTGCAGGAACTGCGCCCAGGACGACCCCTGCTCGACCAGCTGTGCACCAATGGTGGCGGTATCCAGGCCGGTATTGAGG
Organism: Pseudomonas chaetocerotis; assembly: GCF_015712105.2. NCBI lineage: Bacteria > Pseudomonadati > Pseudomonadota > Gammaproteobacteria > Pseudomonadales > Pseudomonadaceae > Pseudomonas > Pseudomonas chaetocerotis. The sequence continues at coordinate 76,345 of NZ_JACFYX020000003.1, read as the reverse complement.
CCGACGATGATCGGTGTACCGACGGCGCCGAAGGATACCGGCGTGCTTTGTACCAGCATGCCCATCAGCACGGCTGCCATCGCCGGGAAACCGATGGCCACCAGCAGCGGTGCAGCGATGGCGGCTGGCGTACCGAAGCCCGATGCGCCCTCGATGAAGCAACCGAACAGCCAGGCGATGATGATCGCCTGGATGCGCCGGTCAGGACTGATGGTGGTGAAGCCGGCACGAATGGCGGTGATGCCACCGGAGTGCTTGAGGGTGTTCAGCAGCAGGATGGCGCCGAAAATGATCCACAGCAGGCCAAGGGTGATCAGCAAGCCTTGCAGGGTGGAGGCCAGGACGCGGTTGAAGGTCATGTCCCAGGCGAACAGGCCGACAGCGGCAGTCACCAGGTAGACCAGCGGCATGGCGTGTTTGGCCGGCCAGCGCAGACCGATCAGCAGAACGGCAGCGAGCAGAATCGGCGAGAACGCCAGCAGAGCGAGAATTCCGTTGGACATTGAGTCTTACTCCACACGAACGCGCAGCTGGCGCGGCAGGGATGAGGCGTGATCGAACAGGCTTGCAGCGCGTAGGGCTGTCATGGCGTGACCTCGATGGTTTGTTGTTCTTGTTGGTTAAATTGGTAATACCAATTTACAAAGTAGCGGGCTCAGGTTAAAAGTTGCTCAATGGACTGTCAAATCGGGAGGCTAAGACTTTGGTCGTAGTGTGCTTGCTTGTTCAGCGAAGAAGGGCGCTATAGGCTTGCCCTGTCAGGCCTTCAGCCTGGTCAAACCAATGGAGATGTGGGTGATGGAAGTAGGTCAGGTGCGGCAGCGTCGTCTCTCCGATGACATCGTCGCGCAACTGGAAACCATGATTCTCGAGGGCACCTTGCGTGCCGGTGAGAGACTGCCTGCAGAGCGTGCGCTGGCCGAGCAGTTCGGTGTATCTCGTCCGTCCCTGCGTGAAGCGATCCAGAAACTGGTGGCAAAGGGGCTGCTGGTCAGTCGCCAGGGTGGCGGTAACTATGTCGCCGAATCACTCGGCTCGACCTTCAGCGACCCGCTGTTGCAGCTGCTGGAGCACAAGGAAGACGCTCAGCGCGACCTGCTGGAATTTCGTCACACGCTGGAAGGCTCTTGCGCCTACTACGCGGCCAGGCGCGCCACCGATATCGACCGCCAGCGTCTAACCGAGGCGTTCGAAGCCTTGCTGGATTGCTACGCGCGAGTCGGCAAGGTGACTCGCGCCGAAGAGGGCGCTGCCGATGCGCGTTTTCACCTGGCGATCGCCGAGGCCAGCCACAACGCCGTTCTGCTGCACACCATTCGTGGCTTGTTCGACCTGCTCAAGCGCAACGTGGTGACCAACATCGGCGGCATGTATGCCCAGCGCGAAGAGACCCGCGACATGCTGATCGAGCAGCATCGCGCGCTGTACAAGGCGATCATCGAAGGTCGCGCGGAAGACGCCCGCGAGCTCTCCAATCAGCACATCGACTATGTGCAGGAAGTGCTCTCGGAAGTGCAACTGGAGGCGCGGCGGGTGGAGCGGGCGCAGCGGCGCGGGGCTGTCAGGCCGTAGGCACGCTCTGCGCACGGCTGCTGGCCCTCGTTGCGCTATCCGGTTGTGACTCGAAGGGAGATTTTGGTGCGCATGGCGCACCCATCAGTGATGTTGTGGCCGAGGCCGTAGGGTGCGCCGCGCGCATCGCACCAGCGGCGGCTTGCGTTGCGGCGGACTCTCTGCCCGCGTTCCGCTTCGCCCTACGTCTTGAGCTTTTCTTAAGGCTTGCGGCTTGAAGCTTGCAGCTGCTCTTAGTCGTCCTTGCCCTTGCTGCGCATCGCGCGCTGAACCTCGCGGTCGGCGTCACGTTCCTTCTCGGTGTGGCGCTTGTCGAAGTCCTTCTTGCCCTTGGCCAGGGCAATCTCGCATTTGACCAGATGCTGCTTCCAGTACAGCGACAGCGCCACGGCGGTGTAGCCCTTCTGCTGTACGGAGCCGAACAGCTTTTCCAGCTCGCGTTTGTTCAGCAGCAGCTTGCGCGTGCGGGTCGGGTCGGCGATGACATGGGTGCTGGCAGTTTTCAGTGGCGTGATGTGGCAGCCCATCAACCAGGCCTCATCATCCTTGAGTAGCACGTAGCTGTCGACCAGCTGTGCCTTGCCGGCACGCAGGCTCTTCACTTCCCAGCCGGACAGCACCAGGCCGGCCTCGAACTTGTGTTCGATGAAATAGTCATGCAGCGCCTTTTTGTTCAGCGCGATGGTGCCTTGAGGATGTTTCTTTTGCTTAGCCATAGGGCGCGCATTATAGGGAGTCGTCCGCGCCTGCGCTATGGGGCTCTCCTGGCCGGTTGCCGGCTTACGCTTGAGCCTGCCGGGTGAATCTCCGACAATGCGCGATCTTTTTTTCCCGCAGTATGGGGTCTTGGCCGCAATGGCGAGCGACAACGTTTCGATTCATGGTGCCTGGGCCAGTCGCTGGGTGTTCATTCTGGCAGCGACCGGTTCGGCGGTCGGTCTCGGCAATATCTGGAAATTCCCTTATATGACCGGGGTCTACGGCGGTGGTGCGTTCGTCGTCATGTACCTGTTCTGCATCGCCCTGGTGGGTGTGCCGATCATGCTGGCGGAAACTCTGATCGGTCGCCGTGGCCGGCAGAGCCCGGTCAATGCGATGAAGAGCCTGGCGATCGAAGCCGGAGCCTCGAAGCACTGGTCGCTGGCTGCGCTGATGGGGATGGTCGCCGCGCTACTGATACTGTCGTTCTACAGCGTGGTCGCCGGTTGGTCGCTGGATTACATCATCGGCATGGGCCGTGGCGACTTCACCGGCATCAGCGCCGATGGGGCTGGTGCGGCGTTCGGCGGTCTGACTTCCGATCCGTGGCGGCTGACCCTGTGGCATAGCCTGTTCATGCTGATCACCGCGTTCGTCATCGCCAAGGGGGTGGTGGCGGGTCTGGAGCGCAGCTTGCGTATCATGATGCCGCTACTGTTCGTGCTGTTGCTGGTGCTGTTGGGCTACAGCTTTACCACCGGGCATTTCCGCGAAGGTTTCGACTTCCTCTTCCATTTCGACCCGAGCAAGGTGCAGGACGGCATTCTGGCTGCCATGGGTCATGCCTTCTTCACTTTGAGCGTGGGTGTGGGTTCGATCATGGTCTACGGCGCCTACATGCCGAAGAAGGCCTCGATCGGCGCTACGGTGCTGACCGTTGGCGTGCTCGATACCCTGGTGGCGCTGACTGCGGGTCTGGCGCTGTTCCCCATCGTCTTTGCCGCCGGCCTGGAGCCGGGTGGCGGGCCGGGGTTGATGTTCGTCACCCTGCCGATTGCCTTCGGTAATATCGCTTTCGGTCAGGTGATGGGGTTGATCTTCTTCGTGCTGGTGGCTGTTGCAGCATGGAGTTCGTCGATCTCCATGCTGGAGCCGGCCGTGGCCTACTTCGTCGAGAAAACAGGGCGTGGCCGCGCGCAGGTAACCGCCGTGCTGGCGCTGCTGTGCTGGCTGGTCGGGATGGGCACGGTGCTGTCGTTCAATCTTTGGGCCGAGGCCAAGTTCTTCGTCTTCGCCGGGGACGGTTTCCATCTGTTGCAGTGGGGGGCCGAGGGCGGCAAGACGTTCTTCGACAGCATCGATTACCTCACCAGCCGTATCCTGCTGCCGCTCGGCGGGCTGTCTTTCGCCATGTTCGCCGGATGGGTGCTGAGCCGTGATGCTGTGCGTGAAGAGTTGTCCATCAGAAGCCCGCTGCTGTTCAATCTGGCCCTCTGGCTGATTCGCGTCGTGGCACCAATCGGCGTGCTGATCGTTTTCATCGCGGAGCTGAGCAAGTAAATGGCTACTCGAATCCAGCGTTCGGCGTTGCTGCCGTACCCGGCTCAGGCACTGTTCGATCTCGTCAACGATGTGGCTGGTTACCCGCGATTTCTGCCCTGGTGCAGCGCCAGTGAGGTATTGGAGGTCAGCGAGACGCACATGCTGGCCAGCCTCGAAGTGGCCAAGGGCGGCATTGGCCAGCGCTTCGTCACGCGTAATGTCCTGCAGCCTGGGCAGCGTATCGAGATGAACCTGCAGGAAGGGCCTTTCACCAGCCTGCATGGCGTCTGGGAATTCAAGGCGTTGGGTGACAAGGCCTGCAAGATCAGTCTGGACCTGACCTTCGACTATGCCGGGCCACTGGTGCGTGCCACGCTGGGACCGTTGTTCAATCAGGCGGCCAATACCATGGTCGATGCCTTCTGCCAGCGAGCCAAACAGCTGTATGGATAAGCCCAGTATCGCCATCGAAGTGGTCTACGCCCTTGCCGAACGGCAGAAGCTCCTGCGTCTGTCCGTACCTGCAGGCACCACGGTGCGCGAGGCCGCGCTGCGTTCTGGTATGCAGCAGTTCTTTCCGGAGCTGGATCTGAGCCAGGCGCCACTGGGTATTTTTGGCAAGGCGGTAGGCAAGCCGGAAGAGCGAGTGCTGGAGGAAGGGGAGCGAGTCGAGATCTATCGGCCGTTGATCGCCGACCCGAAGGAGGTACGCAAGCAGCGTGCGGCCAAAGCCAAGGCCAGGGAAGAAGGCGAAGAGTCGAACTGACCCAGCAGGTCGTAAGGCGGTAGATATGAAAAAGCCCGGATTCGCTTCGGGCTTTTTCGTGTCCGCGTGTTACTGCGGCTCGGTGTCCAGCGGCTCGGGAGTCGGGACCGGAACGGTTTCGACCTGATCCACCTCACGCTGAATCTGCTCCAGCAACGAGCCTGGCGCCGGCGGGGTTTCGTCCTGTGGTTTGGCTTGCGGCTGCGCACTGCTGGTGTCGCTGCCTTCGCCCATGATGGCCTGGTCACGGCTGACGCCGGGCATGAAATCGCCGGCCAGACCGACCAGTTGGTCGCTGCCGTCGAATACCAGGCTGACGCGTTCCTGCAGGCGCTGCCCACCGCCAGGCTGGAGGCTGTACAGATAATCCCAGCGATCGGCATGGAAGGTGTCGGTGATCAACGGGTTGCCCATGATAAACCGCACTTGGCGTCGGGTCATTCCCGGGCGCAGCTGGTCTATCATGTCCTGTGTCACGACATTGCCCTGTTGAATGTCGATCTTGTAAACCCCGGGGAATGAACAACCGGCGAGTGCGAAGAGCCCGGTCAGCGACAGGCTGGTCAGCAAGAGCTTGGTTTTTTGCATCGGAGGGTGACTTCCACTATCTTGGGCAACTTGAACCCCGGATCATACCCGTATTGAAGGGTGCTGCGAAGCAGCATCCATGAGAAAGCAGACCATGGTTGAAAATAACGAACTGCGCAAAGCTGGACTGAAGGTGACTCTGCCACGAGTCAAAATCCTGCAAATGCTCGACAACGCCGAGCACCGCCACATGAGTGCGGAGGATGTCTACAAGGCCCTGATGGAGGCGGGTGAGGACGTTGGCTTGGCCACCGTGTACCGCGTGCTGACTCAGTTCGAGGCTGCCGGCCTGGTGGTGCGTCACAACTTCGATGGCGGCCATGCCGTATTCGAGTTGGCTGACAGCGGCCATCACGACCATATGGTCTGTGTCGACTCCGGTGAAGTGATCGAGTTCTTCGACGCCGAGATCGAAAAGCGCCAGAAGGAGATCGTCAAAGAGCACGGTTTCGAGCTGGTCGATCACAACCTGGTGCTGTACGTGCGCAAGAAGAGCTGATTCTTCTGCTGTAATGAGAAAGGCGACCCAGGGGTCGCCTTTTTGCTTTGTCGTGGCCCGGACTGCACCCGGGCTACGTTGCGTCAGGCAGCCTGGGCGCTGGTGACCATCTTGCGGGCGTGAGCCAGGGATTCCTCGGTCAGGTCGACGCCGCCGAGCATGCGGGCGATTTCCTCGACGCGGCCGCTCTCGTCCAGCTTGCTCACGGCGGTAGACGTGGCATCTTCGCCGCGGCGCTTGTGCACGAACAGATGTTGATGGCCCTGCGCGGCGACTTGCGGCAGGTGGGTGACGCACAGTACCTGACCGCGTTCGCCAAGGCGGCGCAGCAACTGCCCGACCACTTCGGCGGTCGGGCCGCCGATACCGACGTCCACTTCGTCGAATACCAGGGTTGGTACGCGCGAGGTCTGTGCGGTGATCACCTGGATCGCCAGGCTGATACGTGACAGTTCACCGCCGGATGCTACCTTGGCCAAGCCGCGTAGCGGCTGGCCAGGGTTGGCGCTGACCAGGAACTCCACTGTCTCCAGGCCGCTGGCATGGGGCTCTTCGTTGCTCATGGCCTGGAGCTGGATGTTGAAACGCCCGCCAGGCATGCCGAGTGCCTGCATTTCCTGCGCAACTGCAGCGGCCAGGCGTTCGGCAGCATTGCTGCGCAGTGTGCTGAGCTCGACAGCCTTTTCCTGGTAATGGCGTTCATAGGCTGCCAGCTCTTCGGCCAGGCGTTCGCTGGCCTGGTCGTCGGCATTCAGGCCCTCAAGCTCTTCGAACAACTGCTGCTGCAGGGCGGCCAGTTCGGCTGGCTGAATGCGGTGCTTGCGGGCCAGGGTGTAGATGCTGTCCAGGCGCTCTTCGAGAAACTGCTGACGCTCCGGGTCGGCATCGAAGTGATCGAGGAAGCGATTCAGCTCGCCGACGGCTTCTTCCACCTGGATCTGTGCACTGGCCAGCAGGTTGCTGGCTTCGTTCAAGGCGCCGCCCTGGCCACCAAAGGCGCCCAGGCGGTTGAGGCTGGCGGTCAGAGCCGACAGCACGTTGCCGGCATCGCTCTCGCTGCACAGGTCGAGCACCTGGCGACAGGCCGCAAGGAGCGCTTCAGCATTGCTCAGGGCCTTGTGTTCCTGTTCCAGCTGTTCCAGTTCGTTGTCGCCCAGCGCCAGATTTTCCAGCTCTTCGAGTTGATAGCTGAGCAGTTGGTGGCGCGCGCGCTGCTCGTCGCCCTGACTGGAAATACGTTCCAGCTCGTTGCGCGTCTGCTTCCAGCGCTGCGCGGCGAGTTGCACCTGGCGCGCGAGATCCTGGCTGCCAGCGTATTCGTCGAGCAGGCGACGGTGGGTATCGGTCTTGAGCAGCGACTGATGCTCGTGCTGGCTGTGGATATCGATGATCAGCTCGCCAAGGGCCTTGAGGTCGGCCTGCGGGCAGGGGCTGCCGTTGATATAGCCGCGCGAGCGGCCTTCGGCGGTGATCACCCGACGCAGGATACACGGGCCGTCGTTGTCCAGATCCCGCTCGGCGAGCCAGCTACGGGCTTCGGGAATGTCCGCCAGATCGAAGCTGGCGAGAATGTCAGCCTTGTCTGCGCTCGGGCGTACCACGCCGCTGTCGGCGCGATCACCCAGGCACAGGCCGAGGGCGTCGAGCATGATCGACTTGCCGGCACCAGTCTCGCCGCTGATGGCGCTCATGCCGGCATCTAGCTCGAGATCCAGGTGGTCGACGATGGCGTAGTTGTGAATGGACAGGTGCACCAGCATGGCGAACGCTCCCGAATTGAAGTCTGTTTATTTATACAGTGTTTTTTCTTTCTCTGGCAATCCTCCCTATTGCCCCTTGAAACCTGTGGAATTGACTCCATATAGGCGGCAGGAGCGCGAGTCGGTATCGCGCCAGTTTTTTCGAGAGGAGAAAGGCATGGCTGACGAACAGACCCTGGATACGCAGAATCCCGAGGTGCAGGCAGCAGAAGCTGTGGCGCCTGGTGACGAGCTGGCTGCTCGCGTGCAAACGCTGGAAGAGCAACTGGCCGCTGCGCAGGATCAGTCGCTGCGCATGGCTGCCGACCTGCAGAACGTGCGTCGTCGCGCGGAGCAGGATGTAGAGAAGGCACACAAATTTGCGCTGGAAAAGTTCGCTGGCGATCTGCTGCCGGTAATCGACAGCCTGGAGCGCGGCCTGGAGCTGTCCAGCCCTGACGACGTATCGATCAAGGCCGTGCGTGAGGGCATGCAACTGACCCTCAAGCTGTTCCATGACACCCTGGCTCGCTACAACCTGGAAGCCATCGACCCGCATGGTGCGCCGTTCAACCCGGAGCATCACCAGGCCATGGCCATGGAAGAGAGTATTCATGCTGAGCCGAACTCGGTGCTCAAGGTGTTCCAGAAGGGCTATCTGCTCAATGGTCGCCTGCTGCGTCCGGCCATGGTCGTGGTCAGCAAGGCGCCAATGACGCCGCCGCCGAGTATCGACGAGCAGGCTTGAAATCAGCCTTAACGACCCCATTTTTAAGTCAAGCGTTTTAGTGCTGCCGGCGCCCGAGAAACGAGGCGACGGAAAAATCAAAGTTTCGGGAGAACATTCATGGGCAAAATTATCGGTATCGACCTGGGGACCACCAACTCCTGTGTCTCTATTCTGGAAAATGGCAACGTCAAGGTAATCGAGAACGCCGAAGGCGCGCGCACCACGCCGTCTATCATCGCTTACGCCAACGACGGTGAAATCCTTGTGGGGCAGTCGGCCAAGCGTCAGGCTGTGACCAACCCGCACAACACCCTGTATGCGGTGAAGCGTCTGATCGGTCGTCGCTTCGACGAAGAAGTCGTACAGAAAGACATTCAGATGGTGCCGTACAAGATCGCCAAGGCTGACAACGGTGACGCCTGGGTTGAAGTGAACGGCCAGAAGATGGCGCCGCCGCAAATCTCGGCTGAAATTCTCAAGAAGATGAAGAAGACCGCCGAAGACTATCTCGGCGAAGCGGTCACCGAAGCGGTCATCACCGTTCCGGCCTACTTCAACGATAGCCAGCGCCAGGCAACCAAGGACGCTGGTCGTATCGCCGGTCTGGACGTCAAGCGCATCATCAACGAGCCGACTGCTGCTGCGCTGGCCTATGGCATGGACAAGGCCAAGGGCGACCACACCGTGATCGTCTATGACCTGGGTGGCGGTACCTTCGACGTTTCCGTGATCGAAATCGCTGAAGTCGATGGCGAGCACCAGTTCGAAGTGTTGGCCACCAACGGTGACACCTTCCTTGGCGGCGAAGACTTCGATATTCGTCTGATCGACTACCTCGTCGACGAATTCAAGAAAGAAACCGGCATGAACCTCAAGGGCGACCCGCTGGCCATGCAGCGCCTCAAGGAGGCCGCCGAGAAGGCCAAGATCGAGCTGTCCTCGAGCCAGCAGACCGACGTCAACCTGCCGTACATCACTGCAGATGCCACCGGTCCGAAGCACCTGAACGTGAAGATCTCCCGTTCCAAGCTCGAATCGCTGGTCGAAGACCTGGTGCAGCGCACCATTGAACCTTGCCGTATCGCGCTGAAGGATGCCGGTGTCGACGTCGGCTCGATCAACGATGTGATCCTGGTCGGTGGTCAGACCCGCATGCCGCTGGTGCAGAAGCTGGTGACCGAGTTCTTCGGCAAGGAAGCGCGCAAGGACGTCAACCCGGACGAAGCCGTTGCCATGGGCGCAGCGATTCAGGGCGCCGTTCTGGCCGGTGACGTCAAGGACGTGCTGCTGCTGGACGTATCTCCGCTGACCCTGGGTATCGAAACCATGGGTGGCGTGATGACCGCGCTGATCGAGAAGAACACCACCATTCCGACCAAGAAGTCGCAGGTGTTCTCCACTGCCGATGACAACCAGAGTGCCGTGACCATTCACGTGCTGCAGGGTGAGCGCAAGCAGGCCGCACAGAACAAGTCGCTGGGCAAGTTCGACCTGGCCGAAATTCCGCCGGCTCCGCGTGGCGTGCCGCAGATCGAAGTGACCTTCGACATCGATGCCAACGGTATCCTGCACGTTTCCGCCAAGGACAAGGCCACTGGCAAGCAGCAGTCCATCGTGATCAAGGCCAACTCCGGTCTGTCCGATGATGAAATCGAGCGTATGGTGCGCGACGCCGAGGCCAACGCCGAGGAAGACCGCAAGTTCGAAGAGTTGGCCACTGCGCGTAACCAGGGCGATCAGCTGGTGCACGCCACCCGCAAGATGCTCACCGAGGCTGGCGACAAGGCCACTGCCGACGAGAAAGCGGCCATCGAGAAGGCCATTGGCGAACTGGAAGTGGCCGTGAAAGGCGACGACAAGGAAGCCATCGAGGCCAAGATGAACGCACTGTCCGAGGCCACCACGCCGCTGGCGCAGAAGATGTATGCCGAGCAGCCACAGGGCGGTGCCGCCCAGGCTGACGCTGGCGACGCCAAGGATGCCGGTGACGACGTGGTCGACGCTGAGTTCGAAGAGGTCAAGGAGAACAAGTAAGGGATGCGGCCTGCTCGGCGGGCCGCCTCTTCTTCACGCTCCACCGTCGCTCGCGACGGGCAGGATTCGCCGCGCGGGAGCCTTCTCCCGCGTCGGCGTATCTGGAGCTCACGAATCTGAGAGTGCAGCACAACTATGGCAAAACGTGATTATTACGAGATCCTGGGGGTCGAGCGCGGCGCTAGTGAAGCCGAGCTGAAGAAGGCCTACCGGCGCCTGGCGATGAAATATCACCCGGACCGCAACCCGGACGACAAAGACGCCGAAGAGAAATTCAAGGAGGCCAACGAGGCCTACGAAGTACTTTCTGACGCGGCCAAGCGCTCGGCCTACGACCAATACGGCCACGCCGGGGTCGACCCGCAGATGGGCGGCGGTGGTGGCGCTGGTTTCGGTGGCGCCAACTTCTCCGATATCTTCGGTGATGTGTTCAGCGACTTCTTCGGCGGTGCTCGCGGCGGCTCGCGTGGCGGTGCCCAGCGCGGCTCGGACCTGCGCTATACCCTCGAGCTGGATCTGGAAGAAGCGGTGCGCGGCACCACCGTGACCATCCGCGTGCCGACCCTGGTCGGCTGCAAGACCTGCGATGGTTCAGGCGCCAAGAAGGGCACCAGCCCGGTCACCTGTACCACTTGTGGTGGCATCGGTCAGGTGCGCATGCAGCAGGGCTTCTTCTCCGTGCAGCAGACCTGCCCGCGTTGCCACGGCAGCGGCAAGATGATCACCGACCCTTGTGGCAGCTGCCATGGCCAGGGGCGCGTGGAAGAGAGCAAGACGCTGTCGGTCAAGGTGCCGCCAGGTGTCGACACCGGTGATCGCATTCGTCTGTCCGGCGAAGGTGAGGCCGGCACGCATGGCGGTCCGGCCGGTGACCTGTATGTGGTGGTCAACGTCCGTGAGCATGCGATCTTCCAGCGTGACGGCAAGCATCTGTACTGCGAAGTGCCGATCAGCTTCGCCGATGCGGCGCTGGGCGGCGAACTGGAAGTGCCGACCCTTGATGGTCGGGTCAAGCTGAAGATTCCGGAAGGTACTCAGACCGGCAAGCTGTTCCGTCTGCGTGGCAAGGGCGTGGCTCCAGTGCGCGGTGGTGCGGCGGGTGATCTGATGTGCCGCGTCGCGGTGGAAACGCCGGTCAACCTGAACAAGCGCCAGCGCGAGCTGCTCGATGAGTTCCGCAAGTCGCTGCAGGGTGACGATTCCCACTCGCCCAAGGCCAGTGGCTGGTTCGAGGGCGTGAAGCGCTTCTTCGGCGACGTTTAATCCCAAAGCGCCCCGGTGATGCCGGGGCGACAGCTTGGAGCTGATGTATGCAACGTATTGCAGTGATGGGCGCCGCCGGGCGTATGGGCAAGACCCTGATCGAAGCTGTCAGTCAGGCCGAGGGTGCCAAGCTCAGTGCCGCCATCGACCGCGCCGACAGCAGCCTGATCGGTGCCGATGCCGGTGAGCTGGTAGGGCTGGGCAAGATCGGAGTGACCCTGGCGGGCGATCTGAGCACGGTGGTCGATGATTTCGACGTGCTGATCGACTTCACTCATCCCTCGGTGACGCTGAAGAACCTGGAAGTCTGCCGCCAGGCGGGCAAGGCCATGGTGATCGGCACTACGGGCTTCACTGTTGAGGAGAAGCAGCTACTGAGCGAGGCAGGCAAGCAGATTCCTATCGTCTTTGCCGCCAACTTCAGCGTCGGCGTCAACCTGTGCCTGAAACTGCTGGATACCGCTGCCCGTGTATTGGGTGATGACGTGGATATCGAGATCATCGAAGCTCACCACCGGCACAAGGTCGATGCGCCATCCGGCACCGCGCTGCGCATGGGTGAAGTGGTTGCTGATGCTCTGGGGCGTGATCTGCGGAAGGTCGCTGTCTACGGTCGCGAGGGGCAGACGGGCGCGCGTGAGCGTGAAACCATTGGTTTCGCCACCGTGCGTGCCGGTGACGTGGTGGGTGATCACACCGTGCTGTTCGCTGCCGATGGCGAGCGCGTCGAGATCACGCACAAGGCCTCCAGCCGCATGACCTTTGCCAAGGGCGCGGTACGTTCTGCGCTATGGCTGCAGCAGCGTTCGCCTGCTCTGTATGACATGCAGGACGTGTTGGGCCTGCGTTGACGCAAATGTGTGACTGAGGCGTCTTATCGGGTGGACCGAAAAAGGGTTTTCCTGTAAGCTTCCTGTTTTAGTGTGTCCACTAAAAGTTACGCAGAATGGCTCAAATAAAAAAGCGGGATGACCTTCACACGTCATCCCGCTTTTTTACAACCTGCGTTTGCTTCAAGCCTTGATCGAGACGGAGGTCTTCTTGACTAAGCCAGCCCCCAAACCTGCCATTTTGGCCCTTGCTGACGGCAGCATTTTTCGCGGCGATTCCATCGGGGCCGATGGCCAGACGATCGGAGAGGTGGTGTTCAACACCGCCATGACCGGCTATCAGGAAATCCTTACCGATCCATCCTATGCCCAGCAGATCGTTACCCTGACTTACCCGCACATCGGCAACACCGGCACCACGCCGGAAGATGCCGAGTCCAACCGCGTTTGGGCCGCTGGCCTGATCATTCGTGACCTGCCGCTGATCTCCAGCAACTGGCGCGACAAGCAACCGCTGGACGAATACCTGAAGGCCAACGGCACCGTCGCTATCGCCGGCATCGATACTCGCCGGCTGACTCGCATCCTGCGCGAGAAGGGTTCGCAGAATGGCTGCATCCTGGCCGGTGACGACGCCACGGAAGAGAAAGCACTGGAGCTGGCGCGCAGCTTCCCGGGCCTCAAGGGCATGGACCTGGCCAAGGTAGTCAGTTGCACCGAACGCTACGAGTGGCGCGAAAGCACCTGGAACCTGCAGTCCGACAGCCATCCGGAAATTCCGGCCAGTGAGCTGCCTTATCACGTGGTCGCCTACGACTACGGCGTGAAGCTGAACATCCTGCGCATGCTGGTCGAGCGTGGCTGCCGCCTGACTGTGGTACCGGCGCAAACTCCGGCCAGCGACGTGCTGGCGCTCAATCCTGATGGTGTGTTCCTCTCCAACGGTCCTGGCGATCCCGAGCCGTGCGACTACGCGATCAAGGCGATCAAGGACGTTCTGGAAACCGATATCCCGGTATTCGGCATCTGCCTCGGCCATCAGTTGCTGGCCCTGGCTTCCGGTGCCAAGACCCTGAAAATGGGCCACGGCCACCACGGCGCCAACCACCCCGTGCAGGATCTCGACAGCGGCGTGGTGATGATCACCAGCCAGAACCACGGTTTCGCCGTGGACGAAAGCAGCCTGCCAGGCAACCTGCGTGCGATCCACAAGTCGCTGTTCGATGGCACCCTGCAGGGCATCGAGCGTACCGACAAGGACGCCTTCAGCTTCCAGGGCCACCCTGAGGCTAGCCCAGGCCCGCACGATGTCGCCCCGCTGTTCGACCGCTTCATCGAAGCCATGGCCAAGCGCCGCTAAGCCCGCCGACTGACCTACGGATTCGAGAGAGAAAAAATGCCAAAACGTACAGATATCAAAAGTATCCTGATCCTCGGTGCCGGCCCCATCGTCATCGGCCAGGCCTGCGAGTTCGACTACTCCGGTGCCCAGGCCTGCAAGGCGCTGAAGGAAGAAGGTTTCCGCGTCATCCTGGTGAACTCCAACCCGGCCACCATCATGACTGACCCGTCGATGGCCGACGCCACCTACATCGAACCGATCAAGTGGGCCACAGTGGCCAAGATCATCGAGAAGGAGCGCCCCGACGCCCTGCTGCCGACCATGGGTGGCCAGACCGCTCTGAACTGTGCGCTGGATCTGGAGCGCCATGGTGTGCTGGAGAAATTCGGCGTCGAGATGATCGGTGCCAACGCCGACACCATCGACAAGGCTGAAGACCGTTCGCGCTTCGACAAGGCGATGAAGGACATCGGCCTGGCCTGCCCGGTATCCGGCATCGCCCACAGCATGGAAGATGCCTACGGCGTGCTGGAGAAGGTCGGCTTCCCGTGCATCATCCGTCCGTCCTTCACCATGGGTGGCACCGGTGGCGGCATCGCCTACAACCGTGAAGAATTCGAAGAAATCTGTGCCCGCGGTCTGGACCTGTCGCCGACCAGCGAGCTGCTGATCGACGAGTCGCTGATCGGCTGGAAGGAATACGAGATGGAGGTGGTCCGTGACAAGAAGGACAACTGCATCATCGTCTGCTCCATCGAGAACTTCGACCCGATGGGCGTGCACACCGGTGACTCGATCACCGTCGCGCCGGCACAGACCCTGACCGACAAGGAATACCAGATCCTGCGTAACGCATCCTTGGCGGTGCTGCGCGAGATCGGCGTGGAAACCGGCGGCTCCAACGTGCAGTTCGGTATCTGCCCGAACACCGGCCGTATGGTCGTGATCGAGATGAACCCGCGCGTCTCCCGCTCCTCGGCGCTGGCCTCCAAGGCCACCGGCTTCCCGATCGCCAAGATCGCCGCCAAGCTGGCTGTCGGTTACACCCTCGACGAGCTGAGCAACGACATCACTGGCGGGCGTACCCCGGCGTCGTTCGAGCCGGCCATCGACTATGTGGTAACCAAGGTACCGCGCTTTGCCTTCGAGAAATTCCCGAAAGCCGACGCCCGCCTGACCACCCAGATGAAGTCCGTGGGCGAAGTCATGGCCATCGGCCGCACCTTCCAGGAGTCCATGCAGAAAGCCCTGCGCGGCCTGGAAGTGGGTGTTGCCGGCTTCGATCCGAAGCTCGACCTGAACGACCCGGAAGCCGAAAGTACCCTGCGCCGCGAACTGACCGTACCCAGTGCCGACCGCATCTGGTACGTGGCCGATGCCTTCCGTGCCGGCAAGAGTGTTGCCGAGGTGTTCGAGCTGACCCGTATCGACGAGTGGTTCCTGGTGCAGATCGAGGATCTGGTCAAGGACGAGGCCACCGTGCAGACCCTGGGTCTGTCGGCCATCGATCGCGACCTGATGTTCAAGCTCAAGCGCAAGGGCTTCTCCGATGCGCGCCTGGCCAAGCTGCTCGGTGTGTCCGAGAAGAGCCTGCGTGCCCATCGCCACAAGCTCAAGGTGCTGCCGGTGTACAAGCGCGTGGACACCTGCGCCGCCGAGTTTGCCACCGACACCGCCTACATGTACTCGACCTACGAGGAAGAGTGCGAGGCCAATCCGTCGAGCCGCGAGAAGATCATGATCCTCGGTGGCGGCCCCAACCGTATCGGTCAGGGCATCGAATTCGACTACTGCTGCGTACATGCTGCGCTGGCCATGCGTGAAGACGGCTACGAGACCATCATGGTCAACTGCAACCCGGAAACCGTCTCCACCGACTACGACACGTCCGACCGCCTGTACTTCGAGCCGGTGACCCTGGAAGACGTACTGGAAATCGTCCGCGTCGAGCAGCCCAAGGGCGTCATCGTGCAGTACGGCGGCCAAACCCCGCTGAAGATCTGCCGCGCGCTGGAAGAAGCGGGCGTACCGATCATCGGCACCAGCCCCGAGGCCATCGACCGCGCCGAAGACCGCGAACGCTTCCAGCAGATGGTTCAGCGCCTGAACCTGCGTCAGCCGGCCAACGCCACGGCGCGCAGCGAAGACGAAGCGCTGGCCTTGTCGAAGAACATCGGTTACCCGATGGTGGTGCGTCCGTCCTATGTACTGGGCGGCCGGGCGATGGAAATCGTCTACCAGGAAGAAGAGCTCAAGCGCTACATGCGCGAAGCGGTGAAGGTCTCCAACGACAGCCCGGTGCTGCTCGATCGCTTCCTCAACTGCGCCATCGAAGTGGACGTGGATGCGGTGTGCGACGGCGAGACTGTGGTGATCGGCGCGATCATGCAGCACATCGAACAGGCTGGCGTGCACTCCGGTGACTCCGCTTGCTCGCTGCCGCCTTACTCGCTGCCGATGCACATTCAGGACGAGATCCGCGACCAGGTCAAGAAAATGGCCCTGGAACTCGGCGTGGTCGGCCTGATGAACGTACAGATGGCCGTGCAGGGCGAAGACATCTACGTCATCGAGGTGAACCCGCGCGCCTCGCGTACCGTGCCGTTCGTCTCCAAGTGCGTCGGCGAGTCGCTGGCCAAGGTGGCTGCCCGCGTCATGGCTGGCAAGAGCCTGGCCGAGGCCGGTTACAGCAAGGAAATCATCCCGCCGTTCTTCAGCGTCAAGGAAGCGGTGTTCCCCTTCGCCAAGTTCCCCGGCGTCGACCCGATCCTCGGCCCGGAGATGAAATCCACCGGTGAAGTCATGGGTGTCGGTGACACTTTCGGCGAAGCCTTCGCCAAGGCCCAGCTGGGTGCCAGCGAAATTCTGCCGAACTCCGGTTGCGCCTTCATCAGCGTACGTGAAGATGACAAGCCGGAAGCCGTGCAGGTCGCTCGTGATCTGGTCGCACTGGGCTTCGAAGTGGTTGCCACTGCCGGCACCGCCAAGGTGATCGAGGCGGCTGGTCTGCCGGTTCGCCGAGTGAACAAGGTGACCGAGGGTCGTCCTCACGTGGTCGACATGATCAAGAACGACGAAGTGACCCTGATCATCAATACCACCGAGGGGCGTCAGTCCATCGCTGACTCCTACTCGATCCGTCGTAACGCCCTGCAGCACAAGATCTACTGCACCACCACCATTGCGGCGGGTCAGGCGGTCTGTGAAGCGCTCAAGTTCGGCCCGGAGAAGACTGTGCGCCGGCTGCAGGATCTGCATGCAGGAATCAAGGCATGATCAAATACCCAATGACCGTCCAGGGCGCTCGCGCCCTGGAAGAAGAGCTGGCGCACCTGACCAAGGTGGTTCGCCCGAAACTCAGTCAGGACATCGGTGAGGCCCGCGAGCTGGGTGATCTCAAGGAAAACGCCGAGTACCATGCCGCGCGTGAGCAGCAGGGCATGGTCGAAGCGCGTGTGCGTGATATCGAAGGTCGTCTGCAGAACGCAGTGATCATCGATGTCACTACCATCGAGCACACCGGCAAGGTGATCTTCGGCACCACGGTGGAAATCGCTAACGTCGAGACAGACGAGAGCGTGACCTACCAGATCGTTGGCGAGGACGAAGCCGACATCAAGCAGCGCAAGATCTCCGTCGGTTCACCCATTGCCCGTGCCCTGATCGGCAAGAGCGAGGGTGATGTGGTGGCGGTGCAGACCCCCAGTGGCCTGATCGAGTACGAGATTGTCGAAGTCCGTCATATCTAAATCGCAACAACCGTCTCGGGCGGCTGCCGTCAGTTGGCAGCTGGCCCAGACCCTCTGGGTGGGCGGTTTGTGGTTGTTGCAGTTCGTCATTCTGCCGGCTATTGGCCAAAGCGGTCTGGCGCCTCTGCTGGTGCAGGAGATATCAGCGCAGCTGGTGCCGTTGTTGGTTGGTCTGACAGCGGTGTGCGTTGCGCTGCAGGCTTTTGCCTTGTTGCGCGGTGAAGGTCTGTCGAGCCTGTTACGGGATATGCGCGGGCAACTGCTGCTGACCGTTGCGGTCATGGCCCTGAGCTACTTCGCAGTGTTGCGCTACCGGCCCGAGGTCGAGTACTGGCTGCGCTTCAGCTACCTGGTGATGGCATTTTGCGGGTTGCTGCTGGTGCTGCAGCCCGTGCCAGGGGCGCCGGCCAGGCGCTAACGGCGCTTGCAGGCGTGAATTCATTCGCGATCCGGGCGCGCTATGCTTGCCCGTGATCGCGATGCAGCGCCTCAACCCTGGTAACGAATAACGTTGGACAGGTTGCGATTCGGCTTGGAGTTCTTGCGATAGAGCAGGGCGACCTTGCCAATCGACTGGACCAGTTCCGCGCGTCCGTTTTCGCACAGGGCTACAATGGCTGCCTGGCGATCCTCGCGTTCGGTGATGCGCAGCTGTACCTTGATCAGCTCGTGATCGTTTAGGGCGCGGTCCAGTTCGGCCAGCACGCCCTCGGTCAAACCATTGTCAGCCACGATCAATACAGGTTTCAGGTGGTGGCCGATAGATTTGAATTGCTTCTTCTGCTCTTGAGTGAGCGGCATAATCGTTAGTACCTAATTCGGTCTGGAAAACGGCGCCTATCTTACCCGAGCCCGCGCAGTTATTCATGACCCGTTGAGTCAGAGGTTTCAGTGGCACGTTCCAAGACCAGCCAGCGTTGGCTGAAAGAACATTTCGATGATCCATACGTGAAGATGGCGCAGAAGGACGGCTATCGTTCGCGCGCCAGCTACAAGCTGCTGGAAATCCAGGAGAAGGATCGCATCCTGCGCCCTGGCATCACCGTGGTCGACCTCGGCGCTGCGCCAGGCGGCTGGTCGCAGGTCACCAGTCGAGTGATCGGCGACAAAGGGCGGCTGATCGCCTCGGATATTCTGGAGATGGACAGCATTCCCGATGTTACCTTCATTCAGGGTGATTTCACCGATGACGCGGTGTTTGCGCAGATTCTCGAGGCCATCGGCGAAAATCCGGTCGACCTTGTTATTTCCGATATGGCCCCCAATATGAGTGGGGTAAGAACTGCCGATCAGGCACGTGCGATGTATCTGTGCGAGCTGGCGTTGGATCTGGCTGGGCGTGTCTTGCGTCCAGGTGGCGATTTTCTGATCAAGATTTTCCAGGGTGAAGGTTTCGACGCTTACCACAAGCAGGTGCGCGAGACGTTCGACAAGGTGCAGATGCGCAAGCCGCTGTCCTCGCGTGATCGCTCTCGTGAGCAATATCTGTTGGCGCGCGGCTTTCGCGGGATGTGAGTTGAAACGGGTGTCCGCCCTGTCGGTCTCAGTGGCAGAAACCTCATAAAGGGTTACAGACGGCGCCTGCGGGACGCGGGCGTTTGGTGTAAGTTAGTCGGTATATCATTGGTCGTCATGGGAAGCCCGCTTCGCCACGAGGCCTGCTTCAGAGGGTAGCTAATTGAACGACATGGCAAAGAATCTGATCCTGTGGCTGATCATCGCGGCGGTGCTGGTTACCGTGATGAACAACTTCTCCAGCCCGAGCGAGCCGCAGACCCTGAGCTACTCGCAATTCATCGAACAGGTGAAGGAAGGGCGCGTCGAGCGCGTGACTGTCGATGGTTACGTGATTACCGGCAAGCGTACCGACGGCGAGGGATTCAAAACCATCCGTCCGGCGATTCAAGACGGCGGCCTGATTGGCGACCTGATCGACAACAACGTGGTCATCGAAGGCAAGCAGCCTGAACAGCAGAGTATCTGGACTCAGCTGTTGGTGGCGAGCTTCCCGATCCTGGTGATCATCGCCGTATTCATGTTCTTCATGCGCCAGATGCAAGGTGGCGCCGGCGGCAAGGGCGGGCCGATGAGCTTCGGCAAGTCCAAGGCGCGTCTGCTCTCCGAAGATCAGGTCAAGACCACCTTCGCCGACGTCGCCGGTTGCGACGAGGCCAAGGAAGAAGTCAGCGAACTGGTCGAATTCCTCCGCGATCCGGGCAAGTTCCAGCGCCTGGGTGGTCGCATCCCGCGTGGCGTGCTGATGGTTGGCTCGCCGGGTACCGGCAAGACCTTGCTGGCCAAGGCCGTGGCCGGTGAGGCGAAGGTGCCGTTCTTCACCATTTCCGGTTCCGACTTCGTCGAGATGTTTGTCGGGGTGGGAGCCAGTCGTGTTCGCGACATGTTCGATCAGGCCAAGAAGCACGCGCCGTGCATCATCTTCATCGACGAGATCGACGCCGTGGGTCGCCATCGTGGCGCCGGCATGGGTGGCGGTCACGACGAGCGTGAGCAGACCCTCAACCAGTTGCTGGTGGAGATGGATGGCTTCGAAATGAATGACGGCATCATCGTCATCGCAGCCACCAACCGTCCGGACGTTCTCGACCCTGCGCTGCTGCGTCCTGGCCGCTTTGACCGTCAAGTGGTCGTCGGCCTGCCGGATATCCGCGGTCGCGAGCAGATTCTGAAAGTGCACATGCGCAAGGTGCCGATGGGTGACGACGTCAATCCGGCGGTCATTGCACGTGGTACTCCGGGGTTCTCCGGTGCTGATCTGGCCAACCTGGTCAACGAAGCCTCTTTGTTCGCCGCTCGCGCTGGCAAGCGCCTGGTGGAAATGAAGGAGTTCGAACTGGCCAAGGACAAGATCATGATGGGCGCCGAGCGCAAGACCATGGTCATGTCCGACAAGGAGAAGCTCAATACCGCCTTCCACGAGGCAGGCCACGCCATCGTTGGTCGTCTGGTGCCCGAGCATGATCCGGTATACAAGGTTTCCATCATTCCGCGTGGTCGTGCCCTGGGTGTGACCATGTTCCTGCCGGAAGAAGATCGTTACAGCCTTAGCAAGCGTGCCCTGATCAGCCAGATCTGTTCGCTGTTCGGTGGTCGTATCGCCGAAGAGATGACCCTCGGCTTCGATGGTGTCACCACGGGCGCCTCGAACGACATCATGCGCGCCACCCAGTTGGCCAAGAACATGGTCACGAAGTGGGGCCTGTCCGAGAAGCTGGGCCCGCTGATGTATGCCGAAGAAGAGGGTGAAGTGTTCCTCGGTCGTAGCATGGGCAGCCAGGCCAGCAATGTGTCCGGCGAGACTGCCAAGCTGATCGACGAGGAAGTGCGCCGCATCATCGATGAATGCTACGCCACGGCCAAGAAGCTGCTGGTGGAGAACCGTGACAAGCTCGATGCCATGGCCGAAGCGCTGATGAAGTATGAAACCATCGACGCCGAGCAGATCGACGACATCATGAATGGTCGCGAGCCTCGTGAGCCTCGCGGCTGGGATGGTGGCGGTGACTCCGGTGCTCCGCAGGCCAAGGTCGACGAACCAGATCGTTCTGAAAAGCCCATTGGTGGGCCGGCGGCCGAGCACTAAGGTTTCATATGTCTCAAGCGCAACACCTGAGCCGGCTGCCCTGTGGTAGCCGGCTTCTTGATTTGTCCCGTCCGCAAGTGATGGGCATCCTCAATGTCACCCCCGATTCCTTTTCCGACGGTGGGCGCTTCACGGTGCGCGATGCTGCGTTGCGTCACGCCGAGCAGATGGTCGCCGCAGGCGCGACGTTGATCGATATCGGTGGTGAATCCACCCGCCCTGGGGCGCGAAGCGTTTCGCCGACCGAGGAGCTGGAGCGGGTCGCGCCGATGGTCGAAGCCATCGCCCGTGAGCTTGACGTGATCATTTCCGTGGATACCTCGACGCCTGCAGTCATGCGCGAAAGTGCAAGGCTGGGTGCGGGCCTGATCAATGATGTGCGTTCGTTGCTGCGTGATGGCGCTCTGGATGCGGCGGCAGACACTGGTTTGCCTGTGTGTCTGATGCATATGCGCGGTGAGCCCGGCAACATGCAGGATGATCCGCAGTATCCGGATATCGTCGCTGAGGTGCGTGACTTTCTCGTCGAGCGCATGGCTGTCTGCGCGACAGCCGGTATTCCCGCTGAGCGGATCCTGCTCGATCCGGGCTTTGGTTTTGCCAAGACCCTGGAGCACAATCTCGCCCTGTTCAGGCGCATGAGTGAGCTCTCTGCGCTGGGGCGGCCCTTGCTGGTTGGTGTCTCGCGCAAGAGCATGATCGGCAAGGTGCTCGGTCACGAAGTTGGCGGTCGCCTCTACGGTAGCCTGGCATTGGCTGCTTTGGCGTTGACCAAGGGCGCACATATTCTGCGTGTGCACGATGTCGCCGAAACGGTGGATGTGGTGCGCATGATCGCTGCGGTTGAAGCGGCGCAATAACAAGGAAAGCGTTATGGCTAGAAAATACTTCGGCACCGACGGTATTCGTGGTCGTGTCGGCCAGTTCCCCATCACTCCGGATTTCATGCTCAAGCTGGGCTGGGCTGCTGGCATGGCGTTTCGCAAGCAGGGCAAGTGCCGCATTCTGATCGGCAAGGACACGCGTATTTCCGGCTACATGTTCGAGTCCGCCCTTGAGGCGGGGCTGGCTGCGGCGGGTGCGGACGTGCAGTTGCTCGGGCCGATGCCGACGCCGGCCATTGCCTATCTGACGCGTACTTTCCAGGCCGATGCCGGTATTGTCATCAGTGCGTCGCACAATCCGCACGACGATAACGGCATCAAGTTCTTTTCCAGTGAAGGCACCAAGCTCCCGGATGACGTCGAAGCGATGATCGAAGAGCTGCTCGATCAGCCGATGACCGTGGTCGAATCTGCCGGTATTGGCAAGGCTTCGCGGATCAACGATGCCTCCGGTCGCTACATCGAGTTCTGCAAGGGCAGCGTGCCCAGTGGCACAAGCTTCAAAGGCCTGAAGATCGTCATCGATTGCGCCCATGGTGCTGCCTACAAGGTTGCGCCTAGTGTGTTTCGCGAGCTGGGTGCCGAGGTTCGAGTCATTTCGGCGCAGCCCGATGGGCTCAATATCAATGATGCTTGTGGCTCCACGCACATTGCAGCACTGCAGGCTGAAGTAGTCGCGCAGCAGGCTGATCTGGGTATCGCCTTCGATGGCGATGCCGATCGTGTGCTGATGGTCGACCAATATGGTGCGGTGGTCGATGGTGATGAGCTGTTGTTCATCATTGCGCGTGATCTGCAGGAGCGTGGGCGGCTGCGCGGTGGTGTGGTCGGCACGCTGATGAGCAATCTCGGGCTGGAACTGGCTCTGGCCGATCTGAACATCCCGTTCATTCGTGCCAATGTGGGCGATCGCTATGTGATCGCTGAACTGCTGGCGCGCAACTGGCAGCTCGGTGGCGAGAATTCCGGGCACCTGGTGTGCTTTCAGCACACCACGACTGGCGATGCGATCATCGCGGCCCTGCAGGTGCTGATGGCACTCAAGCGCCGAGGCCAGAGCCTGGTTGATGCGCGCAGCGATCTGAAGAAGTGTCCGCAGGTGCTGGTCAATGTGCGTTTCTCCGGTGCGCTCGATCCGCTCGAACATCCTTCGGTGAAGGAGGCCTGTGCGCGGGTTACCGAGAGCATGGCTGGGCGCGGTCGAGTGCTGCTGCGCAAGTCCGGCACCGAGCCATTGGTGCGAGTGATGGTCGAAGGTGACGAGGAAAGTTCGGTTCGCGGCTATGCCGATGAATTGGCTAAGATTGTTGCCGAAGTCTGTGCTTGATTGAGCTTGCTACCGAGGGTGCTCTTGGGTAACATCTGCGCCCTCTTTGATCGACGAGGTAAAACATGCGTCGCGCCTTAGTCGCTGGTAACTGGAAAATGCACGGTACCCGCGCAAGCGTCGCAGAGCTGATCGAGGGGTTGCGTCAGCAGGAATTACCTGCCGATGTGGATGTAGCTGTGTTTCCCTCCAGCCTGCACATCGCTCAGGTCGCCGAAGGCCTGAATGCTAAAGCGGTGAAGGTTGGGGCGCAGGACTGTGCGGCACAAGTAGAGCAGGGTGCCTTGACCGGTGAGCTGGCAGTCAGTCAGTTGGTCGATGGCGGTTGTGAGCTGGTGCTGATTGGCCACTCGGAGCGTCGCCTGATTCTGGGTGAAAGCGATGAAGTGGTTGTGCGCAAATTTGCGGCCGTGCAGGCTGCAGGCTTGACCCCTGTGCTCTGTGTTGGTGAGACCCGCGAGCAGCGTGAGGCGAATGCAACGCTGGATGTAGTGGGTGGTCAGTTGGCCGCAGTGATCGATGCGCTGGGTGTCGATGCGCTTAAAGGCGCCGTAGTGGCCTATGAGCCTGTATGGGCTATTGGCACCGGGTTGACCGCTACGCCTGAGCAGGCTCAGGAAGTGCATGCGGCTATTCGCGCGCAAGTTGCGCGGCTCGATGCTGGTGTCGCGAGTGGGTTGAGAATTCTTTATGGCGGCAGTGTGAAGGCCGCCAGTGCTGCCGAGTTGTTCGGCATGCGGGATATCGATGGGGGGCTCGTAGGTGGCGCCTCTCTGAATGCGGATGAATTCGGTGCGATCTGTCGCGCTGCAGGAAACTGAAGAATGCTGGAAACAGTCATTGTTGTTCTGCACCTGCTGGGTGCGATCGGGGTTGTAGTACTGGTGCTGTTGCAGCAGGGTAAAGGCGCTGACGCGGGTGCGTCGTTCGGTTCGGGTGCTTCGGCAACTGTATTCGGAAGCCAAGGTTCCTCTACCTTTCTGAGTAAGTTTACTGGTATACTCGCCGCGGCTTTTTTCATTACTAGCTTGGGTTTAGCGTTCTTTGCTAAAGAAAAAGCTGATGCACTGACTCAAGTTGGTCTGCCAGATCCAGCGGTTCTGGAAGTTCAACAAAAACCGGCTGTCGAAGACGTGCCGGTGCTCGAAGAGCAAGTTCCAGCGTCCGATGCTTCGGATGTGCCGGAAGCTCCAGAGCAGTAACAGTTTTGCCGAGGTGGTGGAATTGGTAGACACGCTACCTTGAGGTGGTAGTGGCCATAGGCTGTAGGGGTTCGAGTCCCCTCCTCGGTACCATACTCAAGAAAGCCCGCAGTTCGCGGGCTTTCTTGTTGCTGGAGTGTTTGGTTGACCCTCGCCAGGGGGTGGCCGTATAATTCCGGCCCAGCTTTGACGCGGGGTGGAGCAGTCTGGTAGCTCGTCGGGCTCATAACCCGAAGGTCGTAGGTTCAAATCCTGCCCCCGCAACCAGTTTCAGCAGGCCCCTTTTCAGGGGCTTTTTGTTAGCTGAAAGACAGTGTCCGTTGGTATTTACGGCGGATTGAAGGGATGGGCGTTTCGCCCATTTTTTATTTGCACAGCATGCACGAGGGCCGTTAAGTGTCGAGCAAGCTAGAACAGTTGCAGGCCTTGTTGGCCCCAGTAATCGAAGCGCTCGGTTACCAATGCTGGGGCATCGAGTTCCTGTCGCAGGGGCGTCATTCGCTGCTGCGTGTCTATATCGATAAAGCCGATGGCATCCTGATCGATGATTGTGAAGTCGTCAGCCGTCAGCTCAGTGGTGTACTCGATGTCGAGGATCCGATTGCTTCGGAGTACACACTGGAAGTTTCTTCTCCTGGCATGGATCGTCCGTTGTTCACCCTTGAACAGTTTGCGACGCATGCCGGTGAACAGGTGAAGATCAAGCTGCGTTCGCCTTTCGACGGGCGTCGTAACTTCCAGGGCCTCCTTCGCGGTGTGGAGGAGCAGGACGTGGTGGTTCAGGTGGATGACCACGAGTATCTGTTGCCGATCGACCTGATCGACAAGGCCAATATCATCCCCCGATTTGATTGAGATGCGAATTCTGTGGCGCTGCTGGACTGCCGATTGCCGGCGCAGCGCGAGCGACACAGATGGCGCGAAGGTAGCGCGGCGGCTCACGAAGATAGCGCCAATGGCGTGAACGTGACGCGGACTGCGCAGAACCAATGGATTGCGAAAGGCGAGGCGTACGATGAGCAAAGAAGTACTGCTGGTTGTTGAGTCGGTATCCAATGAAAAGGGTGTACCGGCTGGCGTGATTTTCGAGGCGCTGGAGCTGGCTCTGGCGACCGCCACCAAGAAACGTTTCGAGGACGAAGTCGATCTGCGCGTGTCGATCAACCGTCAGAACGGTAGCTACGAAACTTTCCGACGCTGGACCGTGGTCGACGAGTCCGAGTTCGAGGACCCGGCCTACCAGGTGACTGAGGATATGCCGCAGGCCGTCGAGGCCAACGCCAAGATCGGCGCTGTGCTCGAAGAGAAGGTCGACTCCATCGAGTTCGGGCGCATCGCCGCGCAAACTGCCAAGCAGGTCATCGTGCAGAAAGTGCGCGAAGCCGAGCGTGCTCAAGTCGTTGACGCCTACCGCGAACGCCTGGGCGAGATCATCTCCGGCACCGTGAAGAAGGTCACCCGCGACAACGTCATCGTTGATCTCGGCAACAACGCCGAGGCGCTGCTGGCCCGTGAAGACATCATCCCGCGTGAGACTTTCCGCGTGGGTGTGCGTCTGCGTGCTCTGCTCAAGGAAATTCGTACCGAGAACCGCGGTCCGCAGCTGATCCTGTCGCGTACCGCTCCGGAAATGCTGATCGAGCTGTTCCGCATCGAAGTACCGGAAATCGCCGAAGGGCTGATCGACGTCAAGGCTGCCTCCCGTGATCCGGGCTCGCGCGCCAAGATCGCCGTGCGCTCCAAGGACAAGCGTATCGACCCGCAGGGCGCCTGCATCGGTATGCGTGGTTCGCGCGTCCAGGCCGTTTCCGGCGAACTGGGCGGTGAGCGCGTCGATATCGTGCTGTGGGACGACAACCCTGCACAGTTCGTCATCAATGCCATGTCGCCGGCTGAAGTGGCTGCGATCATCGTCGATGAAGATGCCCATGCCATGGACATCGCCGTTGGCGAAGACAACCTGGCCCAGGCCATTGGTCGTGGCGGTCAGAACGTGCGTCTTGCCAGTCAGTTGACCGGCTGGACCCTGAACGTGATGACCGAAGCAGACATCCAGGCCAAGCAGCAGGCAGAGACCGGTGACATCATGCAGTCCTTCATCGACGAGCTGGAAGTCGATGAAGAACTGGCTCAAGTCCTGGTCGAAGAGGGTTTCACCAGTCTCGAAGAGATTGCCTACGTACCCATGGAAGAAATGCTCAGTATCGATGGCTTCGACGAGGAGATCGTCAATGAGCTGCGTGCACGGGCTAAGGATCGTCTGCTGACCAAGGCGATCGCCAACGAGGAGAAGTTGGCCGATGCCCATCCGGCAGATGATTTGCTGGAACTGGAAGGCATGGACAAGGCGCTGGCTCTAGAGCTTGCGCTGCGCGGCGTGATTACCCGTGAAGACCTGGCCGAGCAGTCGATTGACGACCTGCTCGACATCGACGGCATCGACGAAGAGCGTGCCGGCAAGCTGATCATGGCCGCCCGAGCCCATTGGTTCGAATAAGCGGTTGCGGCCTGAGGAGAAAGATGCATGACGCAAGTCACGGTGAAAGAACTGGCCACAGTGGTCGACACCCCGGTTGAGCGCCTGCTGCAGCAGATGCGTGAAGCTGGCCTGTCCCACGACAGTGCCGAACAAGTAGTGACCGATAGTGAGAAACAGGCCCTGCTGGCCCATCTCAAGAGCAGTCACGGCGACAAGGTCGAAGAGCCGCGCAAGATTACCTTGCAACGCAAGACCACCAGCACGCTGCGCGTTGCTGGTAGCAAGACCATCAGTGTCGAAGTGCGCAAGAAGAAGACCTTCGTCAAGCGCAGCCCGGAAGAGCTGGAAGCCGAGAAGCAGCGCGAGCTGGAAGCTCAGCAGGCCGCTGCCGAGGCCGAGCGCCTGAAGGCCGAGGAAGAAGCCAAGCGCAAGGCCGAAGAAGAAGCCAAGCGCCAGGCTGCAACTGCAACTACCGATACTGCCGCACCTGCTTCTGCACCGACGTCTGTCAGCGAGCCGGTGGTTGCCGCTCCGGTCGTCGAAGTCGAGCGCAAGAAAGAAGAAGTGCGTCGCCCCGAGAAGGCGCGCTCTGATGAAGATGAGCGTCGTGATCGCAAGCACACCCAGCATCGCCCCGCTACCAAGGAGAAGGCGCCGGCTCCGCGCGTCGCTCCGCGTAGCGTCGATGAAGAAAGCGACGGTTTCCGTCGTGGTGGCCGCGGCAAGTCGAAGATGAAGAAGCGCAACCAGCATGGCTTCCAGGCTCCGGCCGGTCCGGTGGTGCGTGAAGTGGCGATTGGCGAAACCATCACGGTGGGCGATCTGGCTCAGCAGATGTCGGTCAAGGCCGCCGAAGTCATCAAGTTCATGTTCAAGATGGGCACCCCGGCTACCATCAACCAGGTGCTGGATCAGGAAACTGCCCAGCTGATCGCCGAAGAGTTGGGCCACAAGGTCAAGCTGGTCAGCGATACCGCCCTGGAAGATTCCCTGGCCGAGTCGCTGAAGTTCGAAGGTGAAGCCTTCTCCCGTGCTCCGGTCGTGACCGTAATGGGCCACGTTGACCACGGTAAGACCTCGCTGCTCGACTACATTCGTCGCGCCAAGGTGGCTTCCGGTGAAGCGGGTGGCATCACCCAGCATATCGGTGCTTACCACGTGGAAACCGAGCGTGGCATGGTCACCTTCCTTGATACCCCCGGTCACGCTGCGTTTACCGCCATGCGTGCGCGTGGTGCCAAGGCGACCGACATCGTCATCCTGGTCGTTGCAGCTGACGACGGCGTAATGCCGCAGACCCAGGAAGCCGTACAGCACGCGAAAGCGGCTGGCGTGCCGATCGTGGTCGCGGTGAACAAGATCGACAAGCCCGATGCCAACCCGGACAACATCAAGAACGGCCTGGCCGCTCTCGACGTGATCCCGGAAGAGTGGGGCGGCGATGCACCTTATGTGCATGTGTCGGCCAAGATGGGTACCGGCATCGACGAGCTGCTCGAAGCCGTACTGCTGCAGGCTGAAGTCCTCGAACTGAAAGCCACTCCGTCGGCCCCGGGTCGTGGTGTGGTGGTCGAATCGCGTCTGGACAAGGGCCGTGGCCCGGTGGCCACCGTGCTGGTTCAGGACGGTACCCTGCGTCAGGGTGACATGGTCCTGGTCGGCGTCAACTATGGCCGCGTGCGTGCCATGCTTGACGAGAACGGCAAGCCGATCAAGGAAGCCGGTCCGTCCATTCCGGTCGAAATCCTCGGCCTCGATGGTACGCCGGATGCCGGTGACGACATGACTGTGGTCGCCGACGAGAAGAAGGCCCGCGAAGTTGCCCTGTTCCGTCAAGGCAAGTTCCGTGAGGTCAAGCTGGCCCGTGCTCACGCCGGCAAGCTGGAGAACATCTTCGAGAACATGGGCCAGGAAGAGAAGAAAACCCTCAACATCGTGCTCAAGTCCGATGTGCGTGGTTCTCTGGAGGCCCTGCAAGGCTCGCTCAGCACCCTGGGTAACGACGAAGTGCAGGTGCGTGTGGTCGGCGGCGGCGTCGGTGGTATCACCGAGTCCGATGCCAACCTGGCGCTGGCTTCCAACGCCGTGCTGTTCGGCTTCAACGTTCGTGCTGACGCCGGTGCGCGCAAGATTGTCGAGGCCGAAGGTCTGGACATGCGCTACTACAACGTCATCTACGACATCATCGAAGACGTCAAGAAGGCGCTCACCGGTATGCTCGGCAGCGATGTTCGCGAGAACATTCTGGGCACCGCCGAAGTGCGTGACGTGTTCCGTTCGCCGAAGTTTGGCGCGGTTGCAGGTTGCATGGTCATCGAAGGCACTGTCTTCCGTAACCGTCCGATCCGCGTACTGCGTGAAGACGTGGTGATCTTCGAAGGTGAGCTGGAATCGCTGCGTCGCTTCAAGGACGACGTCGCCGAAGTGCGTAATGGCATGGAGTGCGGTATCGGCGTTAAGAGCTACAACGACGTCAAGGTCGGCGACAAGATCGAAGTGTTCGAGAAAGTCCAGGTGGCTCGCAGCCTGTAATCGCGAGTCGCAACACGCAGCGCCCGGCCCCGCATTCGCGCGGCCGGGCGTTTGCCGCTTTTGAGTCTGCTGGCGAATAGACGGCGGGCGAAGTAAAGGTAAGTAGAAAATGGCCAAAGATTACAGCCGTACCCAGCGTATCGGCGACCAGATGCAACGCGAACTGGCCCAGCTTATCCGGCGTGAGGTCAAGGATCCGCGTCTGGGGCTGGTGACCATCACCGCAGTCGACGTCAGTCGTGATATCGGTCACGCCAAGGTCTTCATCACCGTCATGGGACAGGATGATGCCGAGGCGATCAAAGAGAGCCTCAAGGTACTCAACGACGCGGCAGGCTTCCTGCGCATGCAGCTGGGTAAGGCGATGAAGCTGCGCAGCGTTCCACAGCTGCACTTCCACTACGACGAGAGCGTCCAGCGCGGTGCTCACCTGTCGGCACTGATCGAGCGTGCCGTTGCGGAAGATCGTCTGCACGACGACACCGCAGGTTCCAAGGAGTAAGGCGTGGCGCAGGTCAAACGTATTCGCCGCAAGGTCGACGGCATCATCCTGCTCGACAAGCCGCACGGTTTCACGTCCAACGCCGCGCTGCAGAAGGTGCGTTGGCTGCTCAATGCCGAGAAGGCTGGCCATACCGGCAGCCTCGACCCGTTGGCCACCGGTGTGTTGCCGCTGTGCTTCGGTGAGGCAACCAAGTTCTCCCAGTATCTGCTCGACGCTGACAAGGGCTACGAGACTGTCGCTCAGTTGGGCGTCACCACCACCACTGGCGATGCCGAAGGCGATGTCATCGAGCGTCGCCCGGTGACCGTCGGTCGCACCGAGATCGAGGCGCTGTTGCCGCGTTTTCGCGGTGAAATCAAGCAGATACCGCCGATGTACTCGGCGTTGAAGAAGGATGGTCAGCCACTCTACAAGCTGGCGCGTGCGGGTGAAGTAGTGGAGCGCGAAGCGCGTTCTGTTACTATTGCGCGCCTGGAACTGCTGGCCTGCGAAGGCGAGCAGGCCCGTCTGGCGGTTGATTGCAGCAAAGGCACCTATATTCGTACGCTGGTCGAGGATCTTGGCCAGTTGCTCGGCTGTGGTGCACATGTCGCCGAGCTGCGCCGGACCAAGGCGGGCCCGTTCGACCTGACGCGTACCGTGACACTGGAAGAACTGGAGGCCGCACACGCCGAAGGGGGTAACGAGGCGCTGGATCGCTTCCTGCTACCGGCCGATAGCGGTCTGCAGGACTGGCCGCTGCTGCAGTTCTCCGAGCACAGCGCGTTCTACTGGTTGCAAGGGCAGCCGGTGCGATCGCCGGAGGCACCGAAGTTCGGCATGGTACGGGTGCAGGATCACAATGGTCGCTTCATCGGGATCGGTGAGGTGAGTGACGATGGGCGTATCGCCCCGCGTCGATTGATTTATACCGGTGCGTAGCACCGAACGGTTCGGCCGAGAAGGCTGAAAGCCTGATGCTGACGACGTCGTCATCAGGTGCTGCGAGGGTGGCTGTTAGTAGGCACGGTCATACCTCTTTTTAAAACACGGGAAGCGATTCCCGGCCTATTGAGACTGCTTCGGCAGTTTCCAGATGAGAGGAAGCCAACATGGCACTCAGCGTTGAAGAAAAAGCCCAGATCGTTAACGACTACAAGCAAGCTGAAGGCGATACCGGTAGCCCGGAAGTGCAGGTTGCCCTGCTGACCGCCAACATCAACAAGCTGCAAGGTCACTTCAAGGCCAACGGTAAGGATCACCACAGCCGTCGTGGTCTGATCCGTATGGTTAACCAGCGTCGTAAGCTGCTGGACTACCTGAAGGGCAAAGACACCAGTCGTTACAGCGCCCTGATCGGTCGCCTGGGCCTGCGTCGTTAATAGACGCGAGCTGCACAAGTTGGAAGCTGGGAGTTCGGCGTCGCGAGTGGGGATTGATCCTCACCTCGTGGCGCTGGGCTTCCAGCTTTTGGCTTTTCGAGGGATGCACCGGGTCCGACTCCCGCGCTTCTTTCCAATTTCCCCCAAGGCAACAAAGAGAAGGAAAACACCGTGAACCCGGTAATCAAGAAATTCCAGTTCGGTCAGTCGACCGTTACCCTCGAGACTGGCCGTATTGCCCGTCAAGCCTCCGGCGCAGTGCTGGTCACCGTTGACGACGACGTCAGCGTGCTGGTTGCCGTAACCGGCGCCAAGACTGCCGACCCAAGCAAAGGCTTCTTCCCGCTGTCCGTGCACTACCAGGAAAAAACCTACGCAGCCGGCAAGATTCCCGGTGGTTTCTTCAAGCGTGAAGCGCGTCCTTCCGAGAAAGAAACCCTGACCTCGCGTCTGATCGACCGCCCGATCCGCCCGCTGTTCCCGGAAGGTTTCCAGAACGAAGTGCAGGTCATCTGCACCGTCGTTTCCACCAGCAAGAAGACCGATCCGGACATCGCTGCGATGATCGGTACCTCGGCTGCTCTGGCCATCTCCGGTATCCCGTTCAGCGGCCCGATCGGTGCCGCGCGCGTCGCCTTCCATCCGGAAACCGGCTACCTGCTGAACCCGAATTACGAGCAGCTCAAGGCCTCGAGCCTGGACATGGTCGTGGCCGGTACCAAGGACGCCGTGCTGATGGTCGAGTCGGAAGCCAAAGAGCTGACCGAAGACCAGATGCTGGGCGCCGTGCTGTTTGCCCATGAGGAGTTCCAGGTGGTCATCCAGGCTGTCGCCGAGCTGGCTGCCGAAGCCGGCAAGCCGACCTGGGACTGGCAGCCGAAGCCGGAAAACACCGCACTGCTGAACGCCATCCGTGGCGAGTTCGGTGACGCGATTTCCCAGGCCTACACCATCACCATCAAGCAGGACCGCTACGCGCGCCTGGGCGAGTTGCGCGATCAGGTCGTGGCCAAGTTCTCCGGTGAAGAAGGTCAGCCTACTGCCGGTGAAGTCAAGGAGGCCTTCGGCGAGATCGAATACCGCACCGTGCGCGAGAATATCGTCAACGGCAAACCGCGTATCGATGGTCGTGACACCCGCACCGTGCGTGGCCTGAACATCGAAGTCGGTGTACTGGACAAGACCCACGGTTCGGCGCTGTTCACCCGTGGCGAAACCCAGGCGCTGGTCGTTGCCACCCTCGGTACCGCCCGCGACGCACAGTTGCTGGACACCCTCGAGGGCGAGAAGAAAGACCCCTTCATGCTGCATTACAACTTCCCGCCGTACTCGGTCGGTGAGTGTGGTCGCATGGGCGCTACTGGCCGCCGCGAAATCGGCCACGGTCGTCTCGCCCGTCGTGGCGTTGCCGCCATGCTGCCGAGCGCCGACGAGTTCCCGTACACCATCCGCGTGGTGTCGGAAATCACCGAGTCCAACGGTTCTTCCTCCATGGCTTCGGTGTGCGGCGCCTCCCTGGCGCTGATGGACGCCGGTGTGCCGATGAAGGCACCGGTTGCCGGTATCGCCATGGGTCTGGTGCTGGAAGGTGAGAAATTCGCCGTGCTGACTGACATCCTCGGTGACGAAGATCACCTGGGCGACATGGACTTCAAGGTAGCCGGTACCGCCAAAGGCGTCACCGCGCTGCAGATGGACATCAAGATCCAGGGCATCACCGAAGAAATCATGGAGCAGGCGCTGGAGCAGGCGCTGGAAGCTCGCCTGAACATCCTCGGCCAGATGAACCAGGTCATCGCCCAATCGCGCAGCGAGCTGTCGGCCAACGCGCCGACCATGATTGCGATGAAAATCGACCAGGACAAGATCCGCGACGTCATCGGTAAAGGCGGCGCCACCATCCGTGGTATCTGCGAAGAAACCAAGGCTTCGATCGACATCGAAGACGATGGCTCGATCAAGATCTTCGGTGAAACCAAAGAAGCTGCCGAAGCTGCCAAGCAGCGCGTTCTGGCCATCACTGCCGAAGCCGAGATCGGCAAGATCTACGTCGGCAAGGTCGAGCGCATCGTCGACTTCGGTGCCTTCGTCAACATCCTGCCGGGCAAGGACGGTCTGGTGCACATCTCCATGCTGAGCGATCAGCGCGTGGAGAAGGTCACCGACGTGCTGCAGGAAGGCCAGGAAGTGAAGGTTCTGGTACTGGACGTGGATAATCGCGGCCGTATCAAACTGTCGATCAAGGACGTAGCTGCTGCCGAGGCCTCTGGCGTCTAAGCACGGTTCGCCTGTTCGAACGAGAAGGGCTCCTGCGGGAGCCCTTTTTTGTGCCTGATCATCAGGGAGAGCGCAGTTGCCCTTAACCTGTGCCAGCGATGCATCCATGAGTTTATGCGGTCATGCCGGGTACTTCGCATCATGCAAATTGCCCGAGAGTTTTTGTGCGACTCGGCGAAATGCAATCAAAATCATATTTT
This sequence comes from Pseudomonas chaetocerotis, assembly GCF_015712105.2. NCBI lineage: Bacteria > Pseudomonadati > Pseudomonadota > Gammaproteobacteria > Pseudomonadales > Pseudomonadaceae > Pseudomonas > Pseudomonas chaetocerotis. Next base: position 42,624 of record NZ_JACFYX020000003.1, on the reverse strand, counting down.
CTATATGAATTAAGCATTTGTTTTTAAAGGGTTTTATTTAAATTAAGGACCTGGCACAGCCCCTGCAACAGTACTGGTGAACCTGCAACCAGGAGTTGGTTTGCAGATTGTCTGGAATGTACAGGAGTCGAATCATGAAACAGCCAATCAACCGTTTTGCCGCTACCGCCCTGACCGCTGCCGTGCTGAGCATGTCGCTGGCCTCGGCAGCCTTCGCCGCAGAGCCGGCCATGCTGGCGGCCAATGACACTGTGGATAAAGCCGAGCAGGCGGTGTCCGACACCTGGATCACCAGTAAAGTGAAGTCCACCTTCGTCGCTGACTCGGACCTCAGCGCGCTGGATATCAAGGTTGAGACCAACCAGGGCGTGGTTTCCCTGTCCGGTGTGGTAGCAACCGACGCCGAGCGTGATCTTGCTATCGCCAAGACCAAGGAAATCGAGGGTGTGCGTGACGTGTCCGCCGATGCCCTGAAGACCGCTGACTGATAGTCGAGCCGGCCGGGCTAGCGCCCGGCTCCACCTTCTGTCACTGGGAGAATGACCATGAATAGCGACATCATCAAAGGCAAATGGAAGCAGCTCAACGGTCGCATGAAAGAGCGTTGGGGCAACCTGACCGATGACGACCTGGACGTCGCCGAGGGCCACAGTGAATACCTGGCCGGCAAGCTGCAGGAACGTTACGGCTGGACCAAGGAAAAGGCCCAGCAAGAGCTGCGCGATTTCAGCGACAAGCTCTGAGCACGGATTGTCGGGTAAGGATGCCCTGCGCACGGATAGCTTCAGAAACGGATGTCTCTTCAGCACGGATCGCTACTGGCAGGACGCCTGATCAGCACGGACAGCGATAAGCATGGATGCGCAAAGGCCCCGCCGGTCACACTGGCGGGGCCTTGGTTTTTTGTGCCGGGTGCTCGAGATGCTTCAGGAACGTGCGCCCTGCATGCAGTGTTACGTCAGCTACCGCGCTTGCTGCGGATTTCGGTCAGGCGGCCGCCCTCGAAGCGTAGAAAGTGGTACATGCCGCTTTTCGGGCCGTAGACCCACTCCTCGACGCTCACCTCGTTGCGAAAGCCGTAGCTATCGACCACTTCCTTGTAACCAAGAAAATCGCGGCTGGAAGGCTCGCCACATTTGTTCAGCACCTCTGCGGCGGGCGCTGTCTTGCTGACCAAGGCGCTACCGCAGCGGTAGGTGGAGGACGCCTCAGCCATAAGGGGCAGACACAGCAGAGTGAGCAGGTAGCTGAAGTTGCGCATGAGAACCTCCTGCTCAGCGTTCGCGACGACGTTCGATGGTGGTCAGACGGTTACCCTCGAAGCGCAGGATGCTGAGCATGCCGTTGCTCGGGCCGTATACCCATTCCTCGATCATGTACTCGCGACGATCATAGGAGCCCAGCGTGTAGCCGACCGGATCACGGTGCACTGGTGCGCCACATTTGCGCTCGACCTCGAACGTGCGGTCGCCAAGGCTGACCAGGGAGCTGCCACAGCGCAGCGTGTCGGCCTGCGCGCCGATGCTGATCAGGCCGGCAGCCAAGATGGTGAGCGTGGTGATGGATAGGCGGCGCATGATCATTGGCTGTCCAGGTGCAAGGTGGTGAACACGCGGCCATCGGCTTCGGGTTCACCCAGGTTGGCATCGATCAGGTAGACGCGTTCATCGTACAACCCACCTTGCTCAACCAGATAATCCTTGATCGTTGCAGCACGTTGCTGAGCCAGTTGGCGCAACAGCAGCTTGCTTTGAGCCCAGGAGTCCAGCACCGCCTTGCGCATGTTCTGCTGGCGTTGCTCGCTGTCCAGCTCGCTCCATTCGGCAGGCGGCTGCTGCTTGAGCCGCGTGCGATAGATGCCTTCGAGCAGCGCGGCCTGTTCGTCTTCAGCGACCGTCAACTCATCGGGGCTGGCGGGCACCTTGTCACCGCGGCGTTGCAGCACCTTGTACCAGGTTTCGCGAAATTCGCGTTGCAGACGCTGTTCGGCCAACAGCGGGCCGTCGGCACTCTGCGCGGCCTGGCCTTCAACCTCCAGGCGCAGATTCGGGCGTTCCTCGAGCGCTTTGGCCAGCGTGTCCAGTGCCTGGCGCGCGTCTGCCTCCAGCTCTGCAGAGCCAGCGACGAACGGCACGGTGCTGAGATCGACGTTGCTGCCACCTACCAGCCCTGCGATGAACTTGAATGGCGCCTGGGCTGCACGTAACACCAGATTGCGCAGGGTCTGCCAGACGATGGGCATGACGCTGAACTGCGGATTGTTGAGATCACCCTGTACCGGCAACTCGATGGCGATGCGCCCCTGGGTGTCCTTGAGCAGGGCGACTGCCAGGCGAATCGGCAGGTCCACTGCGTCGGGGCTGTCGACACGTTCGCCCAGCTGCAGGTTTTCCACCAGCACCTTGTTCTCGGCATTTAGCTGGCCCTTCTCGATGCGGTAGTGCAGGTCGAGGTTGAGGCGGCCCTTGCGGATGCGATAACCGGCGAATTTGCCGGAGTAGGGGGTGACGGTGGTCAGCTCGACATTCTTGAAGCTGGTGGCGATGTCCAGGCTGTTGAGCGGATCGAACGGCGTCAGCTTGCCCTTGATGCTCATTGGCGCGTAGCGGTCGACCTTGCCCCGGATATCGACGCTGGCGGCTTGCGGCTTCTGATTGTCGAGTACGCCGATGCGTCCGTTCATCTGCTGAACGGCGGTGGCAAAGCTGGGTGTCAGGCTGAAATCGGCGAAGTTGGCCGAGCCGTCGTTGATGGCCACGGCGCCGATACGGATCGCCAGCGGCTTGCCCGCATCGGTCTTGCTCTCCTTCGGTGCCGCCGGCTGCGGCACGATCAGCTCGCTGACGTTGGTGGTCAGATTCTCGTTGATCACGAAGCGCGCATAGGGCTGATCCAGCTCCACGCGTTCGATGGCCAGGCTTTCGCCGTGGCGGTAGTCGAGACCATTGACCCTTACCTGCTTCCAGCGCACGAAATCGCGTTCGCGCAGGGTATCCAGGGTGTGCAGCTGATCGACGTGAGCGCTGCCGGTGACGCTGAGCGCCAGCGGCTCGGTACTCTTGAGCTGCACGTCGAGGTCGCTGCCGAGCAGGCCGCTACGCAGTTCCAGGCGAATGAAAGGGCTCAGGTAGGCCTGCGCCAGGCGCAGATCGATGTCCTGGGTGGCGACCTTGAGCTGAGCACTGGGTGGGCTCAGTTGTACGTTGCCGGCCGCCTGCAGCTTGCCCTGCTTGCCGAGGCCGGTGTCGAGCCTGAGGTCGAAAGGTTTGTCGCCGAGGCTGTCGAAGTTCTTCAGGTCGAGGTTCAGCGGGCCGATCTCCACAGCCACTTCCTGCTGCGGTACGCGGTCGGCCAGGTGGGCCTTGTAGTCGCGCAGTTGCACATCCTGCAGCAGTACCTGCCAGGGCTTGCTTGCGCCGGCCTGCTCCGTGGGGGCGGGGGCCTGGCTCTGGGGGCTTTCGGGTTTGGCGAACAGTTTCTGCCAGTCCAGTTGGCCGTCGGCTTCGCGCGCCGCCCAGGCCACCAGGCCCTGGCTGCGCACCTGGCCGACCACCACCTGCTGCTTGGCCAGGTCGAGGCTGGTGTTGTCGATATCCAGACGTTGCAGGCGTACCAGCGGTTTGCCTTGCGGATCGTCGACGGCGAAGGGGGCCAACTGCACCTTGATCTTGCTCAGTTGCAGTTCGGTGCCGCTGGACAGGTCGAGGCGATAGTCGCTGCTGAGATCGACCTGGCCCTCCTTGAGCACTAGCGGCAAGGCGTCGCGCACGTAAGGCCAGAAGGTGCTCAGGCGGCCATCGCTGACGCTCAGGCTGCCGCTGGAGGTGATCGGCGTCAGGCTGACCTGGCCGCGCCAGTCTATCCTGGCGCCGTGCGGGCCACTGGCGGTCATGGTCATTTCCGCGTTGTCGCCGGCCAGGGTGCTGAGGTTGTTGAGTTCCAGGTCGAGTGCGTCATAGGCGAATTCGACCGCCTCGCTTGGGCGCAGGTCCTGGAAGCGCAGTGACTTTTCGCGCAGACGAATGCTGTCGATGCGCAGCGGGAAGGGCTCGCTATTCTCGGCCTTGGGTTCGGCCTGGCTTTCCGGCAGGTTGAACAAACGGGTGAGATTGAGCGTGCCATCTTTGCTGAAGAGTATCTCGGTGCGCGCGCCGTCGAGCTCGACGTCACTCAGGTGCAGGGCACCGCTCCACAGGCTGTCGCTCTGCAGATTGGCGTAGAGGCGCTGGAAGCTGAGCTGCTCCTGGTCAGTCTCCCCGACACGCAGGCCCCAAAGGCTCAGCTCGAGCGTGAAGGGGTTGAGCTGCACGCGCTGCAGCGAGGCGGGCACGGTGGCGTAATGCGCCAACTGCTGATTGGCGATACGCAGGGCGATGCCCGGCAGAATCAGAAAGCCGATCAGGCTGTAGAGGAAAACGGTGATCAACAGTGCGCTCAGCGCGCGCTTCAGTCCTTTGGGCATGGCTTGGCGTCATCTATCCAGACGAGGAGACGATTTGGAGTATGGCACGACGGTTCAGTTCCGGTCGTTATAGCCGTATTCGCAGTGAATGATTTTTCCCGTTTCACAAATGCAGGATCAGGGTTTTCAGGGGCGGTCTGGCGTCTTGCGAAGGGAAGTCCGGCGCAGGGACTATCACCTGGCAATCCTGCACCGGGCGGCCGAGCTTCTCGGCGCAGCGCAGCACTTGCGTGCGCCAGTCATTCATCTCCACCTTCGCCAGGTTGTTGTTGCACACCAGCGTACCGCCCTCGGCAGTGGCCAGGAGTGCCGGTTTGAGCAGGCTTTGATAGTCGCGCAGCAAATCGACGGTGCCAAAAGCGCTCTTGGCCCAGGCGGGCGGGTCGAGGAAAACCAGGTCGAACTGGCGCGGCTGCAGGCGCGGATAGCTCGGCAGTTTTTGCCCGCGGCGGCTGCTGATCGGTAGATCGGCCAGTTGACGAATCGCCGGAAAATAGTCGGACTGGATGAACTGCATGGCGGGTAGCTCGGGATTGAGTGCGCCGTTCTCGCGGCCCACGGCGAGGTTGCCCTGCGCGAAGTCGAGGTTGCTTACCTCGCGTGCACCGCCCGCTGCGGCGCATAGACCGACGCCGCAGGTATAGGCGAACAGGTTGAGCACGGAGTTGCCGGCGCTGTTGGCCTTGATCCAGCCACGGGCGTTACGCAGGTCGAGAAACAGCAGCGGGTCCTGTCCGGCATGCCGACCGCGTACGCGGTAATTCAGCCCCCATTCGCGGCCGACCATGTCCTCCAGTGCCGCATCGTCGGCCTGGAATAGGCTCGGGTCGCGATCGATCCGCGAATTGCCCTTGGAGCGGTCGTTGTAGACCGGTAGCAGCGGCTGTCCCAGATGGGTTTCGACGCTGTCGATGATGTTGTGCAGATCACTGGCTGCAAGCGGCTGATGAAAGCTCTGCACCAATAGCTGTGGGCCGTAGCGGTCGACGGTCAGGCCAGGCGCGCCTTCCTGACTGCCGTGGAACAGCCGGTAGCAGTCGGTGCCCTGGGCGTGCAGGTCTGCGAGCAGGTTTTCGCGAGTGGCGAGGGCGGCGCGCAGCGCCTGGTCAAGAGAAGGCATGCGCGGCGTCTCGGAGAAAGGAAAGGGCAGCAGTCTAGCAAGAAAAGCCGCTGCTCGAGAGCGTGGCGCATGCTGGCGGCGGGTCGTACCTCTGCCCTACGAGATTGGCAGCAGACGACGGTGGGCGCGCTGTGCGGCGCTGTTACGAATCGCCCAGCGCAGCAGCGAGGCGGTGCGTTGTACGCTGCTGCGAATCAGCGGACGGCGCCAGGGAGCCTGATGTTCGCCGAGCAGATCGCTGGCCCAGTCCGGCAGCAGGTCAACGCCGGCCTGCATCATCAGGTTGCCGAAAGGCTTGGCGAGGATATTGGGCATCGGTGCGGCATACAGCAGTCGCACCACTTCGCGGGTGCGCTCGTCACACAGCAACTGCGCACGCATATGCTCGAGGTAGTCACTGATGGCCTGGCGCGACGTGGGCACGTCCTGTGCGCCGAGGTGCTCGGCGATCAACGCCACTTCGCGGTAGTAGCGATCCTGCTCGGCAACCGCTAGCTGCGGGTCGACATAACGCAGGTAACCGGCGAGAAACTGGCTGACCTCGGAGACATGCACCCAGGTCAGCAGCTCGGGATCGCTGGCGGCATAAGGGCGGCCGTCCGGCGCGCTGCCGATCACCTGCAGATGGATGGTGCGCACCTTGTCGATCAGTCGCTCGGCGTCGTGCAGGCCACCGTAAGTGGTACCGGCGATGAACAGGCTGGTGCGGCGCAGGCGGCCGAGCATGTCCTGGCGGAAGGTGGAGTGGTCCCACACGCCGGCAAGCGCCAGCGGGTGGAGCATCTGCAGGAGCAGGGCGGAGATGCCGCCGACCATCATCGCGGTAAAGTCGGCGTGGACTTTCCAAACCATCGACTCGGGGCCGAACAGGCCGGCATCACCGCGCGGCTGGTCGAGGTCGAGCACGCCCAGCGAAGCGCCGGTGAGGCTGTGCACCTGTTTTTCGATCTGACGACGTAGGCTTTCCATGGCGCGCAGTTTCAGCGCTTGGCAGGCACAAGGCAAGATGCGCCCGGCCCTTTCAGGCCGGGCGTGAGTCTCAGCGGTTGAGGCGCTGCTCGATCAGGCTGTCGACCACGCTCGGGTCGGCCAGGGTCGAGGTATCGCCCATGTTCTCCAGCTCGTTGCAGGCGATCTTGCGCAGGATGCGCCGCATGATCTTGCCCGAGCGGGTCTTGGGCAGACCCGGCGCCCACTGGATCAGCTCCGGCTTGGCGAAGCTGCCGATCTCCTTGCCGACCAGGGCTAGCAGATCCTTCTTCAGCTCGTCGGATGGCTCCTGGCCATTCATCAGGGTGACATAGGCGTAGATGCCCTGGCCCTTCACGTCGTGCGGGTAGCCGACCACTGCCGCCTCGGCCACTGCATCGTGCAGTACCAGGGCACTTTCCACCTCGGCAGTGCCGATGCGGTGCCCCGAGACGTTGATCACGTCGTCCACGCGCCCGGTGATCCAGTAGTAGCCGTCCTCGTCGCGGCGTGCGCCGTCACCCGTGAAGTAGTAGCCGGGGTAGGGCTTGAAGTAGGTGTCGATCATGCGCTGATGATCGCCGTAGACGCTGCGGATCTGGCTCGGCCAGCTGGCCTTGATGGCCAGCACGCCGCTGCCGGGGCCGTCGATCTCCTTGCCCTGTTCGTCGAGCAGCACCGGCTGCACGCCGAAGAAGGGGCGGGTGGCCGAGCCCGGCTTGAGGTCGGTGGCGCCGGGCAGCGGGGTGATCAGGATGGAGCCGGTTTCGGTCTGCCACCAGGTGTCGACGATGGGGCAGCGGGTATCGCCCACCACATGGAAGTACCATTCCCAGGCTTCCGGGTTGATCGGTTCGCCTACCGTGCCGAGCAGGCGCAGGCTGCTGCGCGAGGTGCTCTTGACCGGCGCCTCGCCTTCGCGCATCAGCGCGCGCAGGGCAGTGGGAGCGGTGTAGAAGGTGTTGACCTGGTGCTTGTCGATCACCTGCCAGAAGCGCGAGGCGTCCGGGTAGTTGGGTACGCCTTCGAACATCAGCGTGGTGGCGGCGTTGGCCAGCGGGCCGTAGACGATGTAACTGTGCCCGGTGACCCAACCGACATCGGCGGTGCACCAGTAGATGTCGCCCTCGTGGTAGTCGAACACGTACTTGTGGGTCATCGCCGCGCCGAGCAGGTAACCGCCGGTGGTGTGCAGCACGCCCTTGGGTTTGCCGGTCGAGCCCGAGGTGTAGAGGATGAACAATGGATCCTCCGCGTCCATCGGCTCGGCCGGGCAGTCGGCATCGACTTCCTTGAGCGCCTGGTGGTACCAGAGGTCACGGCCCTCCACCCAGGCGACGTCACCCTGAGTGCGCTCGACCACCACCACGGTGGAGACGTTCGGGCAGCTCTGCAGGGCCTTGTCGACGTTGTTCTTCAATGGGATGTACTTGCCGCCACGCACACCCTCGTCGGCGGTGATCACGGTGCGGCAGTCGGCATCGAGAATGCGGTCGCGCAGGGCATCGGGGGAGAAACCGCCGAATACCACCGAATGCACCGCGCCGATGCGCGCGCAGGCGAGCATGGCGTAGGCCGCCTCTGGCACCATCGGCATGTAGATGCACACCCGGTCGCCCTTTTTCACGCCGCGGCGCTTGAGCACGTTGGCCAGGCGACTGACGTTGTGGTGCAGTTTGTTGTAGGTGATATGCGCCGATTCGGCCGGATTGTCGCCTTCCCAAATGATGGCGACCTGCTCGCCGCGCTGTTGCAGATGGCGGTCGATGCAGTTGTAGGCGACGTTGAGCTGGCCGCCCTTGAACCACTCGGCGCGGCCCTGTTTCAGGTCGCTGCTGTGGACCTGATCCCAGGGCTTGAACCAGGTGAGGAAGGCCTTGGCCTGCTTGGCCCAGAAGGTATCGGGTTGCTCGACGGACTGCTGGTATAGGCGCAGATAGGCGTCGTTATCCAGGTGTGCACGCTGGCGCACCGCGTCGGCCACGGGGTGACGGGTGATCTCGAACATGGCGGGGTCCTTGTAATTGTTTGTCCGCAACAGGCACAAGGGTGCACCCAAGCAGGTGCTTGGTTCAAGGGGCGATGTTCCAGGGAAAGGGCGTAGTCGAGGCGACGAAAGCAGGGGCGCAGCCCAGCGCTTGGCGCCGGGCTGCGACAAGAGGTGGGATCAGCCGCGATGATGCTCGCGGAAATGGGCGATCAGACCCTGGGTCGAGGCATCCGATGCGCTACCGTCGAGCTGGCCTGTCAGGCGCTGATAGACCTCCTTGCCCATCTCCTTGCCCAGCTCCACGCCCCACTGGTCGAAGGCATTGATGCCCCAGATCGCGCTCTGCACGAATACCTTGTGTTCGTACAGCGCTACCAGCGCGCCCAGCTCGAACGGCGCGATGCGATTCATCACCAGGATGTTGCTCGGACGGTTGCCGGGGATCACCTTGTGTGGCGCCAGGCGCTGCACCTCGTCTTCGCTCAATCCCTTGGCGCGCAGTTCGGCTTCGGCCTCTTCGCGCGTCTTGCCCTGCATCAATGCCTGGGCCTGCGACAGGCAGTTGGCGAACAGCCACTGGTGATGGTCGGAGAGCGGGTTGTAGCTGTTGACCGGGACGATGAAGTCCGCCGGGACCAACAGGCGGCCCTGATGCAGCAGCTGGTGGTAGGCATGCTGGCCGTTGCAGCCGACGCCGCCCCAGATGATCGGCCCGGTGGCGATGTCCAGTGACGTGCCGTCCTGGCGCACGCTCTTGCCGTTGGACTCCATGTCCAACTGTTGCAGGTGCTTGGTGAAGTTACGCAGGTAATGATCATAGGGCAGGATCGCGTGGCTCTGCGCACCCCAGAAATTGGTGTACCAGATGCCCAGCAGGGCCATCAGCACCGGCATGTTCTCGGCCAGTGGCGCCTGGGTGAAGTGCTGGTCCATGGCGTAGGCGCCGGCCAGCAATTCCTTGAAGTTGGACACGCCGATGGCCAGGGCGATGGGCAGGCCGATGGCCGACCACAGCGAGTAACGCCCGCCGACCCAGTCCCACATGGGGAATATGTTCTCTTCGCCGATACCGAATTCGATGGCGGCCTTGCGGTTGCTGGTCACCGCGATGAAGTGGCGGTGCAACTGCTCTTCCGGGCCGCCCATGGCCAGGTACCAGTCGCGCGCGGCCAAGGTGTTCTTGAGGGTTTCCAGGGTGCCAAAGGACTTGCTGGAAACGATGAACAGGGTGGTTTCCGGATCGAGGCGGGCGGTCAGCTCGCGGAATTCGCTGCCGTCGATATTGGCCAGGTAGTGGCAGCGCACACCGCGCTGCGTGAACGGGCGCAGCGCTTCGGAAACCAGTTGCGGACCGAGGAACGAGCCACCAATGCCGATGTTGACCACTTCCTTGATCGGTTTCTCGCTGTAGCCGCGCCACAGGCCGCTGTGAATGCGACTGACCAGCTCGGTGACCTGATTCAGAACGCGATGGACCTCGGGGATGATGTCATGGCCGTCGACCAGCAGACGGCGGCCGATCGGGCTGCGCAGCGCCGTATGCAGCGCGGCGCGGCCTTCCGAAGCATTGACCTGCTCACCGTTGTACAGGTTGGCGATGGACTCCTGCAGACCGGCCTGCTCGGCCAGTTGAATCAGCAGCTCGAGGCCGCGCTCATCGATCAGGTTTTTCGAGTAATCCAGCAGCAGCCCGCAGCTGTCGAGAGAAAAACGCTGGTAGCGCCTCGTGTCCGCAGCGAAGGCCTCGCGCATGCTGAAACCGGCCATCTCGGTACGATGTTGCTGCAGGGCCTGCCAGGCGGGCAGGGTGGTGACGTCTTGAGGCTGCTGGTAATAGGCCATCGGAGCTCCTGATCCACAAAAGCAAAAGGCCCGGATCGATCCGGGCCTTTGAGAGTTTAACCGGCTGCCTTTGCAGGCAGCTACTGGCGTGGCAGTTCAACCACCAGATTGTCTATCAGGCGGGTGCTACCCAGCTGCGCGGCGGTCAGAATCACCAGGTGATGGTCGTCGAGCTGTGCCGGACGCAGATTCACCGCATTGCGGATTTCCAGGTAATCGGGGATGAAACCAGCGGCGCGTTGCTGCGCCTGAGTGCTGTCGATAAGCCGTGCGTAGTCGCGAGCGCCACGGCGCAGTTCTTCGGCAATCGTTTGCAGGCCCCGATACAGCGCAGGGGCGGTGGCGCGTTGTGCGTCGCTGAGGTAGCCGTTGCGCGAGGACAGGGCAAGGCCGTCCTCGGCGCGTTGAGTCGGCGCACCGATGATCTGGATCGGCATGTTCAGGTCCTGCACCAGTGCGCGGATTACCGCCAGTTGCTGGTAGTCCTTCTCGCCGAACACGGCCAGATCAGGCTGGACCATGTTGAACAGCTTGGTCACCACCGTCGCGACGCCCTCGAAATGCCCCGGGCGACTCGCGCCACAGAGCCCCTCGGAAACACCGGGCACGCTGACGCGGGTCTGGTCACCCATGCCGTGCGGATAGATTTCCGCGACATCGGGGTGAAACAGCAGGTGGCAGCCTGCTGCCAGCAGTTTTTCCTGGTCGGCGGCCAGGGTGCGCGGATATGTGTCCAGGTCTTCGCCAGCACCGAACTGCAGTGGATTAACGAAGATGCTGGCGACCACGAAGTCGGCGCGTTGGGCGGCGATCTCCACCAGCGAAACGTGGCCCGCGTGCAGATTGCCCATGGTCGGCACGAAGCCGATCTGCTTGCCTTCAGCTCGTGCCTGGGCAATGGCTGCGCGCAATTCGCGCAAGGTCTTCACCATGTTCATGCGGAGAAACCATGCTCGGCTGCAGGAAAGCTACCGTCCTTCACGGCCGTTACATAAGCGCTGAAGGCACTCTGAATGCTATTTTGGCCTTCCATGAAGTTACGCACGAACTTCGGTGCGCGGCCCGATAGCGACAGCCCGAGCATGTCGTGCTGCACCAGTACCTGACCATCGGTGGCGCTGCCAGCGCCGATGCCGATCACCGGAATCTTCACCGCCTGGGTGATTTCTGCGGCCAGTTCGCTCGGCACGCATTCGAGCAGCAGCATGGCCGCGCCGGCCTGTTCCAGCGCCATGGCATCGGCGCGCATCTGGCGTGCCTGCGCCTCCTGACGACCCTGAACCTTGTAGCCGCCGAGAATGTTAACCGCCTGCGGGGTCAGGCCCAGATGCGCACACACCGGCACGCCACGTTCGGCCAGCAGCCGAATCGGCTCAGCCAGCCAGCCAGCGCCTTCAAGTTTGACCATGTGGGCACCGGCTTGCATCAGCCTGGCGCTGTTGTGCAAGGCCTGCTCGGTGGTGGCGTATGCCATGAATGGCAGATCGGTGACGATCAGTGCGCCCTGGTTGCCGCGTTTGACGCAGGCAGTGTGATAGGCCATTTCCTCAACGCTGACCGGCAGGGTGCTGTTGTGGCCCTGCAGGACCATGCCCAGGGAGTCGCCGACCAGCAACACGTCGACACCCGCCTGGCAGGCCGCATGGGCGTAGGTGGCGTCATAGCAGGTCAGCATGGCGATCTTTTCACCGTTCTGCTTGAGGCTCTGCAGGGTGGTCAGGGTAACGTCAGGCATTTCAAAGGTCCTCGCTCAGGCTCGGTATACCGCTTCTATCTGGCTGCAATCCGGCCTGGATTGGCATCAAAGGTGCGCCCCGCGCAGGGCGGCGGGACGCCTATAGTCCTGATGGGGGGGCGTGAAGTCAATTGCAGGTGTTACCGCTCTGTTACTAGCGTTACCGCCAATGCGCGGGATGTCGGGGGGCGCAAGGGACCGCCCTGTGGGATGCGCTTCTGCGGCGAGCTTGTCGGGTCGCGGCTGAGGCCCCTGCCACAGAGGCCGGCTGGGCTACTCGGCCAGGCGTTCCAGGCCGGTAAATGGACAGTCTTGCAGCATCGCATCGAGGCTGCGGCCATCCGGCAGTTGCAGCTCAGCGGCCAGTTCGGCCAGCGGATAGAGCACGAAGGGGCGCGCCTGCATGTGGTAGTGCGGCACGGTCAGACGCTCATCGTCGATCAGGCGCTCACCGAATAGCAGGATGTCCAGGTCCAGTGTGCGTGGGCCCCAGCGCTCGGCCTTGCGTACGCGGCCTTGCTCCTGCTCGATGCGTTGCAGTGCGTCGAGCAACTGCCACGGCTCCAGATCGGTATCCAGCGCCGCCACGGCATTGACGTAACGCGGTTGATCCGCCGGGCCAAGAGGATCGCTGATGTAGAACGACGAATGCCCCTGTAATTGGCTGTGCGGCAATTGCGCGATGGCGTGCAAGGCCGCGCGCAGCTGTTGCAGTGGTTCGGCCAGGTTGCTGCCGAGGCCGATGTAAACCCGCTCCATCACTCGCCGCCGCTTTCGTCGCTGCGCTTACGGCGATTGTTGCTGCTGCGGCGACGTTTGCGCGGCGCGTTGCCGGCGCTTTCGCCTTTGCTGGCGAGGTCGCGAATCATCTGCCGACGCTCGCTGTCGTTGGCGTCCTGATAGTCCGTCCACCATTCGCCCAGGCCGCCGGTGTCTTCTCCGGCCAGTTCACGCAGCAGAAGGAAGTCGTAGCCAGCGCGAAAGCGTGGGTTTTCCAGCAGCAGGTCGGCGCGTTTACCGCTGCGGCGCGGCAGGCGCTCCTGCATGTCCCAGATCTCGCGAATCGGGATGGTGAAGCGCTTGGGTACGGCGATGCGCTGGCACTGCTCGGCGATCAGTTCATGGGCGGCTTCCTGCATCGCCGGAATCGGCGGCATGCCCTTGTTCTGCAGTTGCAGCACGCGGGCCGGCAGCGCAGGCCACAGTAGTGCGGCGAAGAGAAAGGCTGGCGTGACCGATTTGCCATCATGGATGCGGTCGTCGGTGTTGATCAGCGCCTGGCGAATCAGCTTCTCGGTGTACTGCGGATTCTGCTTGAGCGCCGCGCCGCTGGCCGGGAAGAGCTGGGCAAACAGATCGTGCTCAAGCAGAAGGTCGAAGGTGTACTCGGCATAACCGGCGAGGAACAGCTTGAGCACTTCGTCGAACAGACGCGCTGAGGGAATGTCGCGCAACATTGGCGCCAGACGGCGAATCGGCGCGGCGCTGTGCTTCTCGATCTCGAAGTCGAGCTTGGCAGCGAAACGCACCGCACGCAGCATGCGCACCGGGTCTTCCAGGTAACGCTGTTCCGGGTCACCGATCAGCCGCACCAGATGGTTGCGCACATCGTGCATGCCGCGGGCGTAGTCGAGGATATGTTCCTGGGTCGGATCGTAGTACAGCGCATTGATGGTGAAGTCGCGGCGCTGAGCATCGTCTTCCAGTGTGCCGTAGACGTTGTCGCGCAGAATGCGGCCGCTCTCGTGGCGTGACGCCAGATTGCTGTTCTCTTCCTCATCACCCTGAGGGTGATTGGCGCGGAAGGTGGCCACCTCGATGATCTCGCGACCAAAATGAACGTGTACCAGCTTGAAGCGGCGGCCGATCACCCGTGCGTTACGGAATTCGGCGCGGACCTGTTCGGGCGTGGCACTGGTGGCCACGTCGAAATCCTTGGGGTCAATATCCAGCAGCAGGTCGCGTACACAGCCGCCGACCAGATAGGCCTGGTAGCCGGCCTTCTGCAGGCGTTCGACCACACTTATGGCATGACGGCTGATTTCGTTGCGCTTGAGCGGGTGTTGACGACTGCTCAGCACTTCGGGAGTGCTGCGTGGACGTGGTGCACGGCGCAGAGGTGAGTGGAAAGATTTGAACAGCTTTTTCAGCATGGGATGCACTGTTTGGAGTAGTGGTCGGCCTGCTGCGCATGCGCTTGAAAATCAAATTGCGTGAGCATCACGGCGTTAAAAGCAGTTTGCTTCGGCAAGGTTTTTCAACTGCATGCGAAACGATGACCGCATGATTGCAGCGGATTCTAGCATCGTGTAGGGAGAAGGTGTGTAGAAGGGCGGCAGGCGGGGATTCGAGGACCGTAAGCTACTGGGGGAGCCGAAGCTCCCCCCCAAGTTGGTGCGTGCTATGTTTTTATTGTTGTTGAGGGCCTGTTGTTTTTGTTGTTCGGCCCTTCCCGGCTTGCCGTGGCTTACCGGGTGCTCCCCAGAGAGGGGAGCCAATAGCAAACGGATTTCTTTGGACGCTGATGCTGCCTTAATCAACCAGTTCCGGCGCTGCCTTGAGGCAGTTTTATTGTTCTCAGTCTGGTCGCTGGGGCGAACCCCTCGTGGCAACTCCTCTCCAAAAGAATCAGTTAGCTGCGCCTCCGTACCTTGTTGTTTTTGTTGTTCTGGAGTCGTTACGTCTTGTTCTTATTGTGTAGGGCATTGCTTGTTATTGTTGTTGTGCCAGAGATAAAGCAGATGCCGTGCCAGTTTTTGCGAATCCTTGTAAATCAAGGGTTTGCGGCAATCATGGGGGTTCGGTGGGGGAGAAAAAGGCCGGGCTTTCGTTACCGATAGACCCGGCCTTTGTTACGAGATATTGAAACGGTAACAACTTGTGGAACCCGTGCGCGGGCAGGTTGTCACCGAGGTCGTGGCGTCAAGGGCCGCTGGTCACACCGGATTTGCGTCGCGGAATGCCCAGGCGTTGACGCCGTTCCCACAGGCATTTGCGACTGATGCCCAACTTGCGGGCCAGCTCGGTCTCGGTCATGTGGTCCTGATGCTCGAGGACGAAGTGCTGGAAGTAGTCCTCCAGTGACAGATCCTCGGTAGGTTCGTGGCTATTGCCACTGCTCTGTCCGCCTGCCGCCGGCAGGCCGAAGTCCTCGTCATCCAGATCGTCCAGCTCGATGTCGATGCCCAGCAGGTCCGCGGAAATTTCCGCACCCTCGCAGAGAATCACCGCACGCTCGATGGCGTTCTCCAGTTCACGCACGTTACCCGGCCAGGGATAGTGGCGGATCGCCTGCTCGGCGTCATGAGCGAAACGCAGCGGCTCGCGGCCCATGCGTGTGTACTGGCGCACCAGGAAGGCTTGGGCGATTTCGATCACGTCGCTGCCTCGTTCACGCAATGCTGGCAGCTTGAGCGCGATGACGTGCAGACGATAATAAAGGTCTTCACGGAACTGGCCGGTCTTGGCCAGTGTCTTCAGGTCGCGGTGGGTGGCGGCGATCAGGCGCACATCCACTTTCTGCGACTGCACCGACCCGACCCGACGAATTTCGCCTTCCTGCAGTACGCGCAGCAAGCGCGCCTGGGCTTCCAGCGGCAACTCGCCAATCTCGTCGAGGAACAGCGTACCGCCATCGGCCGCTTCGACCAGGCCGGCGCGTCCGGCACTGGCGCCGGTGAAGGCGCCTTTCTCGTGGCCGAACAGCTCGGACTCGATCAGGGTTTCCGGAATGGCGGCGCAGTTCACCGAAATCAGCGGGGCCTTGGCGCGCTTGGAAAGGTTGTGCAGGGCGCGCGCAACCAGCTCCTTGCCCGTGCCGGACTCACCCTGCACCAGCACATTGGAGTCGGTGGGGGCTACCTTGCGAATCTTGCTATAGAGCTCCTGCATGGCCGCGCAGGAACCGATGATGCCGATCTCGCCATTGGCGTTGTCCACCACCTTTTCGGCATTGCCGCTGCGCGCGTTGCTGGCAGCAGTAGGCGTCGGTGCGCTTTTGGCTTCCTGGCGGTCGCGCAGGATGCGGGCGACGGCCTGTAGCATTTCATCGTGGTCGAAGGGCTTGGCGATGTAATCGACTGCGCCCATCTTCATCGAGTCCACCGCCGAGCGCAGGCTGGCGTAGCTGGTCATGATCAGCACCGGGGTGCCTTCGGCCAGTTTGATCAGTTCGGTGCCCGGTGCACCGGGCAGGCGCAGGTCGCTGACGATCAGGTCGAAGGTGGGAATGCTGTAGCGTTCCTGGGCTTCCTGTACCGAGCCAGCTTCGCTGACCTGGTATTGATTGCGTTCGAGCAGGCGGCGCAAGGCAGAGCGGATAATGGTTTCGTCTTCGACGATAAGAATATGTGGCATCAATTCGGTCTCTCGACGGTCACGGAGGTGCCATTGGCAGCCTCTCTCGCTGTTTACATCGCTACGGACGTCGCCTCGACATGCCTTGGCAGGGTGACCCGAATTCGAGTGCCCAATTGGCGCTCGGGGTCAGCCGGGCTGTCGATTGTTATCTGTCCATAATGCTCTTCCACGATCGAATAGACCAGCGCGAGGCCCAGGCCGGTCCCCTCGCCGGGGTCCTTGGTGGTGAAGAAAGGTTCGAACAGGCGGTCGATGATCGCTTTGGGAATACCGCTGCCTTCATCCTCGACGATCAGGTCGACGGTATGTTCGCTGGCTTCGCTGCGCACGCGGATGGCGCCGCCCGGAGGCGAGGCGTCGCGGGCGTTGGACAGCAGGTTGATCAGTACCTGAGCCAGGCGCTGCGGATCGCCACAGGCCCAGTGCTGCGGATCGCAGAGGTTGTAGAACTGGATGTCGAAGTTGCGCTTGTTCAACGACAGCAGGCCGATGGCGTCCTGCGCCACGTCGGCCAGGCACACCGGCTCGTCGCTGCGTTGGTGGCTGCCGGAGTGGGCGAAGCTCATCAGCGACTGGACGATACGCGACACGCGTTTGGTCTGTTCGAGGATCTGCCCGCTGATTTCGGTCAGTTCGGCGTCGGTCTCGCGCTCTTCGCGCATATTTTGCGCCAGGCAGGCGATACCGGTGATGGGGTTGCCGATCTCGTGGGCCACGCCAGCAGCGAGGCGGCCGATGCTGGCCAGGCGCTCGGAGTGCACCAGTTTGTCTTCGAGCATCTGGGTTTCGGTCTGGTCCTCGACCAGCAGCACCAGGCCGCTGTTACCGGGCGCCAGCGGTTCGTTGATGGCTGCCTTGTGCAGGTTTAGCCAGCGAATCTGGCCGTCGAGCGCCAGGTGCTGTTTATGCAGATGCTGGTCCGGGCGTTCGATGAAGTCCTGCAGCAGGCTCTGCCAGGGCTCGCTCAGGGTGCTCAGGCGCGAGCCGACGATACGTTGTGCGGGAATATCGGTGAGCTCTTCCATAGCCCGGTTCCACATCAGGATCTCCTGGTCCTTGGCCAGCGAGCACACGCCCATTGGCAGCTCCTGCAGTGTCTGGCGGTGGTACCGGCGTAGCGCGTCGAGCTCAGCGGCGAGGCCGGTGAGGCGCGACTGGTAGTCTTCCAGGCGGCTTTCGATGAAATGAATGTCCTCGGTGACATAGCCCTCGCTGCCGGATTTGTAGGGCAGGAAGGTTTCCACGATGTCCTGTGCCACGCTCGGCCCCATAAGGCCTGACAGGTTGGCCTCGATGCGGTCGCGCAGGCGGCGCAGGGCATAGGGGCGGCTTTCGTCGAAGGGCAGATGCAGATCGCGCAGGGCCTGCTCGACTTCGCGTTGAGCGGTCTTGGCGCCGAGCGGCTTGGCCAATTGCGCGGCAAAGTCCTGCGGCGAAACGGCGACCAACTCGCGCCGTTGCGGGCGGCGCACGTTGTCCACCGCGCAGGCTTCGGCGGCGCTCTTTTCCTCGGGGCTGGCTTCGGTGAACAGCGACACCAGGGTGAATACCAGTACGTTGGCGGCGAGCGAGGCGATGGCGGCGAGGTGCCAGCTGGCATCGTCGAGTACATAGATGACGTTGAACAGCGGCAGGTAGAAGCCTTCCAGGTTGCCCAGCAGCGGCAGCAGCATGGTCACTGCCCAGACGCTGATGCCGGCCAGCAAACCGGCGATGAAGCCGCGGCGATTGGCCGTTTGCCAATACAGTACCGAGAGCACGCCGGGAAGGAACTGCAAAGTGGCGACGAAGGCGACGATGCCCAGATTGGCCAGGTCCTGCTGCGCCCCCAGCAGCAGATAGAAGCCGTAGCCGGCCATGATGATGCAGGCGATCAGCGTGCGGCGTGTCCACTTCAGCCAGCGGTAGATGTTGCCCTCGGCCGGTGGCTGGTAGAGCGGCAGCACCAGGTGGTTGAGGGCCATGCCCGACAGCGCCAGGGTCGAGACGATGATCAGGCCGCTGGAGGCCGACAGTCCGCCGACATAGGCGAGCAATGCCAGGGTCTCGCTGTTGACCGCGATACCCAGGCCCAGGGTGAAGTATTCGGGGTTGGTGGTCGCCCCGAGCTTGAGGCCGGCCCAGAGGATCAGCGGGACGGCCAGACTCATCAGCAGCAGGAACAGCGGCAGGCCCCAGCTGGCGCTGACCATGGCGCGCGGATTGAGGTTCTCGGTGAAGGTCATGTGGTACATGTGCGGCATGACGATGGCCGAGGCGAAGAACACCAGCAGCAGGGTGCGCCACGGGCCCTCCTGCAGCGGCGTGTGCAGCGTGGCTAACGCCGCCTGGTTCTGTACCAGCCACAATTCCAGTTCACGTGGGCCACCGAACACCTGGTACAGCGCGTACCAGCCGATCACGCCCAGAGCGACCAGCTTGACCAGCGATTCGAAGGCGATGGCGAACACCAGGCCCTCGTGTTTTTCACGCGTGGCGATATGACGCGCGCCGAACAGGATGGTGAACAGGATGATCAGGCCGCAGTAGCTCAGCGCGACTTTTTCCTGTAGCGGCTCGCGGCTGAGGATGCCGATGGAGTCGGCCACCGCCTGGATCTGCAGGGCCAGCAACGGCAGCACACCGATCAGCATGAACAGCGTGGTGAGTGCGCCGGCCCAGGTGCTGCGAAAGCGGAAGGCGAACAGGTCGGCCAGCGATGAAAGCTGGTAGGTGCGTGTGATGCGCAGGATCGGGTAGAGCAACACCGGCGCGAGCAGGAAGGCCCCGGAGACGCCGAGGTAACTGGCGAGGAAGCCGTAGCCGTACTGGTAGGCCAGGCCCACCGTGCCGTAGAAGGCCCAGGCGCTGGCGTAGACGCCCAGCGACAGGGTATAGGTCAGCGGGTGGCGGATGATCCAGCGGGGGATAAGACCGTGTTCACTGACCCAGGCGACGCCGAACAGCACCAGCAGATAGCCGGCGCTGATCAGGATCAGCTCGCTCAGGCTAAAGCTCGTCAGCATCGCGTTGGCTCTGAAGAATGAAGGTGACGACGATCAGGATCAGCCACAGCAGATAAGGCCGGTACCAGGCGCCATTAGGGTCGATCCACCAGTCCATGATGGCCGGGGAGAACAGGTAGATCCCCACTACCAGGATCAGAACCAGTCGGTAGATATACATGTGACATCTCGTCGAAAGATGCCGCGATGGTAAAGGAAGCCGCGCGTTCCAAGCCACAAACTTGAAATCGGAGGATGTAGGGTGCGCCGCGCATACAGGCTCAGTGCAACACTCTGCTCTAACGAATCGCGACACCATCCATATCGCCCGGTGCGCATGGCGCACTCTACGGCACGTCGTGCAGCCTCTCTCGAATCGTCTTGCGATGATCCCCGTAGGGTGCGCCGCACGCACCGGCTCTTTGTAGCGCCGTGCCCGAATGAATCGCGACACCATTGATATCGCTCGGTGCGCATGGCGCACCCTACCCTGTGGACTGGAGACTTAGCGCAATTGTGCTTCGGCCAGGGTACGGCTGCGTGGAATGCGCGTGGCGTCCCAGTTGGCGATGCCCCAGGCCAGCAGTTCGCCGGGGCTGGCACCTTGCAGCTCGGTCGTGGGTTGCTGGCCCAACGCACGCAGGGCGCGCAGCAGCAGAGGACTGGCCTGTTCAACCGGTAGTGGCGGGGAGCGATAACTCTTGCCCAGTTTGTGCCCGTCCGGCTGGATGATCAGCGGCACGTGCAGGTAACGCGGTTGCTGCAGCCCGAGCAATTCCTGCAGATAGAGCTGGCGCGGGGTCGAGTCGAGCAGGTCGGCGCCGCGCACCACATCGGTAACACCCTGCCAGGCATCGTCCAGTACCACCGCAAGCTGATAGGCGAACAGGCCGTCACGGCGGCGAATCACGAAGTCGCCGACTTCTCGGCCCAGGTGCTGGCGAAATTCGCCCTGCACGCGGTCGATGAAGTGGTAGTCCAGCTCCGGTACGCGCAGGCGAATGGCAGCGTCATGATCAGGATGGCAGGCGTTACGGCAGAACCCCGGATAGATGCCGGCGTAGCCTTCCAGTTGCTTGCGCGAGCAGGTGCAGGCATAGGCCAGGCCCTGACTGAACAGGCGGGCGATTACTGCGGCGTATTCGATATGCCGCTCGCTCTGGCGCACCAGTTCGCCGTCCCACTCGAAACCGTAGGTCTCCAGCGTGCGCAGGATCGCATCCTGTGCGCCAGGTATTTCCCGTGGCGGATCGAGATCCTCCATGCGCAGCAGCCAGCGGCCGCCGACGGCGCGGGCATCGAGGTAGGAGGCTAGGGCGGCGACCAGCGAGCCGAAGTGCAGGTAGCCGCTGGGCGTAGGGGCGAAGCGCCCGATATAGGCAGTGTTCATGGGGCCAAGGCCAGAAACAGAGCGGGGCGCCTAAGCGCCCCGTCGTCAGATCAGGAACCGATCTGCTTTTCCTTGATTTCCGCCAGCGTCTTGCAGTCGATGCACAGAGTCGCAGTCGGGCGGGCTTCGAGGCGGCGAATGCCGATTTCGACGCCACAGGAGTCGCACCAGCCGTAATCGTTGTCTTCGATCAGTTGCAGCGTCTCGTCGATCTTCTTGATCAGCTTGCGCTCGCGGTCACGGGCGCGCAGTTCCAGGCTGAATTCTTCTTCCTGGCTGGCGCGGTCGGCCGGATCCGGGAAGTTGGCCGCTTCGTCCTGCATATGGTGCACGGTACGATCGACTTCCTGCATCAGCTCCAGCTTCCACTTATTGAGGATGCTGGTGAAGTGAGCGCGCATCGGCTCGCTCATGTATTCCTCGCCCTTCTTCTCTTGATAAGGCTCGAAACCACGAATCAGCTGGCTGGTGCTTTTGGCTTTTTCTTTTGTGGGCATGGATGACGCCTCTCACTCTTTCTAATCCACCGCGCAGGTTATTCCATTGCCAGGCGTTTGTCCGGCCCTGCGACTGCAAGCCGGCGAACTTACCAGATCGAATCGGGGCGCGCTACTCCCGGTTGTCTCTACCCTGTCCGGGGTGTGAACGAAATCTGTATGAGACTGGCCAGTAAGCGTAGCGGCGCTTTGACGCCCTTGCCGCGGGCTGAAGCTGCCCTGCTAGAATCCGCGCCTCGCAACTCTGAAGACAGACCCATGGCTCAGCTCTACAGTGCGCGCAGTCGCGCCATCGAACCCTTCCATGTGATGGCCTTGCTGGCGCGTGCCAACGAATTGCAGGCGGCGGGTCACGATGTGATCCACCTGGAGATCGGCGAGCCGGACTTCACCACCGCCGAGCCGATCATCCGTGCTGGCCAGGCCGCGCTGGCTGCCGGGCATACCCGTTACACCGCTGCTCGCGGCCTGCCGCAGCTACGTGAGGCCATCGCTGGCTTCTATGCCGAACGTTACCGGTTGAATGTCGACCCGCAGCGCATTCTGGTGACGCCCGGCGGCTCTGGTGCGTTGCTGCTGGCCGCCAGCCTGCTGGTCGATCCTGGCAAGCACTGGTTGCTGGCCGACCCCGGCTACCCGTGCAATCGCCACTTCCTGCGCCTGGTCGAGGGCGCCGCGCAACTGGTGCCAGTTGGCCCGGACGTGCGCTACCAGCTCACCCCGCAACTGGTGGAGCGGCATTGGGATTCAGGTAGCGTCGGTGCCTTGGTCGCCTCGCCGGCCAACCCGACCGGCACCTTGCTGCACAAGGATGAGCTGGCGGCCTTGTCGACCTGTCTCAAGCAGCGTGGCGGCCATCTGGTGGTGGATGAGATCTACCACGGCCTGACCTACGGCTGTGATGCACCGAGTGTGCTGGAAGTGGATGACGACGCCTTCGTACTCAACAGTTTCTCCAAATATTTCGGCATGACCGGCTGGCGTCTGGGCTGGCTGGTGGCGCCCGAGGCGGCCGTGCCGGAGCTGGAAAAACTGGCGCAGAACCTCTACATCAGCGCGCCGAGCATGGCGCAGCATGCCGCACTGGCCTGCTTCGAGCCGGCCACGCTGGCGATCCTCGAAGAGCGTCGTCACGAGTTCCAGCGCCGCCGCGACTACCTGCTGCCGGCGTTGCGTGCGTTGGGCTTCGGTATTGCCGTGGAGCCGGAAGGTGCCTTCTATCTATATGCAGACATCAGTGCCTTCGGCGGCGATGCCTTCGCCTTCTGCCGGCACTTCATCGAAACCGAACATGTGGCCTTCACTCCGGGCCTGGACTTCGGTCGCTATCAGGCCGGGCACCATGTGCGTTTCGCCTACACGCAGAATGTCGAGCGCCTGCAGCAGGCGGTCGAGCGTATCGCTCGTGGCCTGAAGAGCTGGAAGCCCGATGCGCTTTGACCCGCCGCTGGAAGAAGGGCGCCTGCTGCGTCGCTACAAGCGCTTTCTCGCCGATATAGAGACCGCCGGCGGCGAGCAGATGACCATCCACTGCGCCAACACCGGCTCGATGCTCAATTGCATGAGCGAAGGGTGCCGGGTGTGGTTCAGCCGCAGCAGTGATCCCAAGCGCAAGTTACCGGGCAGTTGGGAGATCAGCGAAACGCCGCAGGGGCGGCTGGCCTGTATCAACACCGCGCGAACCAATGCGCTGGTGGAAGAGGCGCTGCGTGCCGGACTGATCGTCGAGCTGGCCGGCTTTACTGCGCTCAAGCGCGAGGTGCCTTACGGGGTGGAGAACAGCCGCGCCGACTTTCGTCTGGATTACCCGGATGGTCAAGTCTATGTCGAGGTCAAGAGCGTGACGCTGGGTTTCGCTGGCAGCGACGTGGCGGCCTTTCCCGATGCGGTCACGCAGCGCGGCGCCAAGCATCTGCGCGAGCTGGCTGCGCTGGCGCGTGCTGGTGTGCGGACCGTGCAGCTGTATTGTGTGAACCTCTCCGGTATCCGCGCTGTGCGGGCTGCCGAGGAAATCGACCCGACCTACGCCGCCGGCCTGCGTGAAGCCAAGGCTGCGGGTGTGGAGGTGCTGGCTTACGGCGCCGAGCTTAGCCCCGAGGGGATCGCCCTGGTTCGCCAGTTGGAGGTACTGGGGTAGGGTGCGCCGCGCGCACCGGCTTTTTGATACATCCTGTCCGCAACAATCGCGACATCATCGATATCGCCCGGTGCGCATGGCGCACCCTACGGCGCGATCCAGATCCCGTTTGCATCTTCCCTGCACATAAGCACCTGCAGTGCCTGCCCCTCGCAGGGACCCGCCACGCATTCACCGTTCTCGACCAGAAACAGTGCGCCATGGGTCGCGCAGCGGATCAGGCTGCCGCTGTCATCGAGGAAATCGTCCTTCTGCCATTCCAGGGCAATGCCGCGATGCGGGCAGCGGTTGAGGTAGGCGTACACCTGGCCGTCCCTGCGCACGGCAAGCAGGTTCAGCTGGTCGATCTCAAAGCCCCGACTCTGACCTTCGGCCAGTTCATCCGGGGCGCACAAGCGAATCATCGAGGTTTCCCATTGGCGTGTTAGTTGCTGAGCCGCGACCCGTGATGATCGTCTCCCTTTGGAGGCGATGGCGCACATCGCCTCAAGAGGCGCGGATTATCCCGCAAGAACAATGGCAGCGCATCCATGCTCAGATACGACGGGAGCAGGCAGTCTGTGCTGCAAACCTTTTAGCAGGTGCTTCGTGGTGTTGGGCATTCGTTCGGGGGGCAGTTGTTACCAAGCTTGGCCGGCGTCACGCCTTTAACAACAGCGCCTGCGAGCTCGGGAGTCGCAAACGCAACGAGGCTTGAGCGAGGCCGAGCGACACGTGCGCTTCGGAACGCGTCACTGCATCCAGATTCACAACGGTAAGACACACAATCTGCGTTTGATCGACAGTCGGCTCAACGGGCTCTTGGGCTTCGTGCACTGGATGGACTGGCGATGCTCGCAGCAGGCTTTTATCCTGCTAGCCCATCTCCGATAGACGAAGCCAAGCGCGAGCCATGACCTCACCTTTTTCGACGCGCCCATTGTTCATCACGCTGGGCCTGTTGCTCGTGCTCGTGCTGTGGCTCTCGCTGGCGCTCGGGCCGGTCAGCCTGCCATTGGGCGATACCCTGCGTGCAGCGTTGCGTTTGCTGGGCCTGCCTCTCGCGGCGGACGCATCGGTACAGCAGGCCGAACTGATCCTGTCGCAGATCCGCATGCCGCGCACCTTGCTTGGGCTGGCCGTAGGCATGGTGCTGGCGCTCTGTGGCGTGGCGATGCAGGGGTTGTTTCGCAATCCACTGGCTGACCCCGGTCTGGTCGGCGTTTCCAGCGGTGCCGCGCTGGGCGCAGCGGTGGCCATTGTCGGCGGCGCCGCGTTCGGTGGTTTACCGGATGTCTTCGCGCCCTATCTGCTGTCGGTCTGTGCCTTCTTCGGTGGCTTGCTGGTGACGGCGCTGGTCTACCGCCTGGGGCGGCGTGACGGGCAGACGAATGTGGCGACCATGCTCCTGGCAGGTATCGCATTGACCGCGCTGGCGGGTGCGGCCATCGGCCTGTTTACCTACCTGGCGGACGATGCGACCCTGCGCACCCTGACCTTCTGGAACCTGGGCAGCCTCAATGGCGCCAGTTATTCGCGACTCTGGCCGTTGCTGCTGGCCACGCTGGCCGTGGCGCTGTGGTTGCCAAGACGGGCGCGTGCGTTGAACGCGCTGCTGCTGGGTGAGTCGGAGGCGCGTCATCTTGGTTTCGATGTGGAGCGACTCAAGCGCGAGCTGGTGTTCTGCACGGCACTGGGTGTCGGTGCTGCGGTGGCGGCCGCCGGCTTGATCGGTTTCATCGGCCTTGTGGTGCCGCATCTGATGCGCCTGCTGGTGGGCCCCGATCATCGCCTGTTGCTCCCTGCATCCGCGCTTGCCGGTGCGAGCCTGTTGCTACTGGCCGATCTGGTCGCGCGCCTGGCACTGGCACCTGCGGAGTTGCCGATCGGCATTGTCACGGCGCTGATCGGCGCGCCATTCTTTCTCTATCTGCTGGTGCGGGGGCGAAGCTGATGCTGCGGGTCGAACAGCTGGAAGTCCGCCGCGGCCAGGGCGTGGTGCTCAGTGGCATCGATCTGCAGTTGCACCCCGGCGAAGTGCTGGGTGTGCTGGGGCCCAACGGTGCGGGCAAGAGCACTTTGCTGGCGGCGATGACCGGCGAGCTGCCGGCCAGCGCCGGGCAGGTGACGCTGGATCAGCGCGCGCTCGATGACTGGGCCGGGCCGGAGCGGGCCAGGCGTCTGGCCGTGTTGCCGCAGAGTTCCAGTCTGAATTTCGCCTTTCGTGTCGAGGAAGTGGTCGCCATGGGCCGCCTGCCGCATGACAGCGGGCGCGTGCGCGATACGCAGATCGTGCAGCAAGCGTTGCTGGCAGCCGATGCTGTTCACCTGGCGGGGCGCAGCTACCTGGCGTTGTCCGGCGGCGAACGCCAGCGCGTGCACCTAGCGCGGGTGCTGGCGCAGCTATGGCCGGGCGGCGAGGGGCAGACCCTGCTGCTCGATGAGCCGACCTCGATGCTCGATCCGCTGCATCAGCACACCTGCCTGCAGGCGGTTCGCCGTCTGGCCGAATCCGGCGCGGCGGTACTGGTGATCCTCCATGATCTCAATCTGGCCGCGCGTTACTGTGATCGCCTGTTGCTGCTGGAACAGGGCCGGGCGCATGCGCTGGGTACCCCTGCCGAAGTATTGCGGGCCGAGCCCCTGCAGGCCGTGTTCGGTCTGGAAGTGCTGGTGCAGACTCATCCCGAACGCGGCCACCCGCTGATCGTCGCGCGCTGAATCTTGGAGACCCCGATGCGAGTCGTTCTGTTGAGCTGTCTGATGCTGCTGGCCGCCTGTCAGAGTCGAAATGTGCTGCCGCCGCCGGCGCCGCTCGCAGCGCTGGGACGCGAGCATGCCGATTTGGGTCGCATCGTCGATCTGGCCAGCGGGCAGAGCATCAGCCCTGAGCAACTGCTGAGTCGTCTTGCACCGGCTCAGCGGGTGCTGGTCGGCGAGCAGCACGACAATCCCGATCACCATGCCTTGCAGCTCTGGCTGTCGCGCGAGTTATCCAGGTTGCGCCCGCAGGGCAGCATGCTGATGGAGATGCTCAACCCCGATCAGCAGAACAAGGTCGATCAGGCCCAGAAAACCGCGCGCGCTGGTCAGGCGATTACCGATCCGTTCGACGCCCTGGCCTGGCAGCCGGGATGGGGCTGGTCGCTGTACGGGCCGCTGGTGTTGCATCAATTGCGTCAGTCCTATCCCTTGCTCGCGGCCAATCTGGATCGCACCGAGATCATGCAGATCTATCGCCGGCGGCCGACGCTTGCGGGGCAGCGCTCAGGAGCAGCCGAGGTGCAGGCGCGTTTGCTGGCCGATATCCGCGAGTCGCACTGCGGCCTGCTGCCGGACAGCCAGTTGCCGGCGATGCTGGCCGTGCAGCAGCAGCGTGACCGGCGCATGGCCGAGGCGCTGATGGCGGCGCCGCAGCCAAGCCTGCTGCTGGCCGGCGCCTTTCATGCGCGCAAGGACCTCGGTGTCCCCTTGCATCTGGCCGACCTTGGCGCGCAGTCTGGCAACGCGGTACTGATATTGGCTGAAGTCGGTCGCTCGGTGGACGCCTCCATGGCCGATTACGTCTGGTTCACTGCCGCGCAGCCGGAGCAGGATCACTGCGCCAAACTGCGACCCTAGCCGCCTTTCGTGGGCTGCCTGCACGGCATCCTCGGCGCTTTGCCGATTCGGAGCCTGGCCTATGTCCACAGACGTTCGCGACCTGCTGCAAGGTTATTTCAACGCCCTCAATGATCGGGATATCCGCGCCTGTCTGGCGCTGGTCAGCGACGGACTGATTCTGCAGCCCAATCAGGGTTTCACCGAGCATGGGCGCGACGCATTCGCGGCTTTTCTTGAACGGCAACTGCTTTGCTATCGCGAGATGATCGAGTCGCTGGTGATCCTGGTCGAGCCGCAAGGGCGGCATGCCGCCTGCGAGTACCGCGTCATCGGTGAATACCTGGCGACTGACGATGGCCTGCCGGAAGCCTGTGGGCAGCGTTACGAGATGCGCATGGGGGCCTTCTTCGAGATCCAGGACGGGCTGATCGCGCGCATCAGCCTGCATTTCAATTTGCCGGACTGGCTGGCGCAGGTCGACGGCTGAGGTCCGCTGCGGACGGTATGCCGGGTGCGGCAGGGCACACTTTCGGCCAGGCAAAAAAAGACCCGGCAAGAGCCGGGTCAATAACCGTGATTAGCCTGATGAGGAGATAATCTGAAGAGTCCGACTGAATGGTCTCTTTAGCTTATCGGCTGATCTCGCGACCAGTTGAGATAATAATAACAATTCTCATTCAATAGTCAATGCCCTTTTGAGAACTTTCCTCAGAAAGTTTTTGCCGGGCCCATACATGCAAAACCCGGCTCTGGGCCGGGTTCGCTGATGCGGGTGGAGACTCAGGATTCCCCAGGCAAGCGCAATTGAGTGACTTCCTTGTTCAGCAGATCGATGCGTCGAGCCATGCTCTCGATCAGGCTGTGAGCGATGCGCGGGTTGCTTTGCATCAAGCTGAGGAATTGCTCCTTGGGAATCACCATGACCGTGCAAGGTTCGCTGGCGACCACCGTGGCGCTGCGTTTCTCGCGAGTGAATACCGCCATGGCGCCGAAGATTTCGTCCTTTTGCACATCGCCGACCTTCTGGCCGTCGACGTAGGCCTCGGCGTGGCCCTCGATGATGATGAACACGTGGTCGGCTTCATCACCCTGATGAATCAGCTCCTCGCCGGCAGCGAAATGCTGGAAGCCGGTCGCCGGACGGATCTCCGGTTGTTTCAGGCGTGCCAGTGCGTCGGACAGCAGAGCGGTGTGGCCGATCAGATATTGAATGAACTGTTCCTGGCGCTGCTCGCTGGCATAGATGTGCTGGAACGTTTCGCTGCGCGAGTAGGGAATCAGGCTGATGGGTTCTTCACTGCTGTAGCGGCAGGAGGGGAGGTCGATGCCCTGGCGCAGGCCAACCAGATCGCCCTCCTGCAGATAGAACAGCGGGCGTTCATCGACCAGCGCATGCAGCAGCCCGTTCTCGATGATGAACAGCTGGTTGCCAGGCAGTACCTGAGCCAGATCATCGACACGCTCCAGACGCAGCGGCTCACCCGCGGGTTGCAGCCCTTCCAGCAACTGAGTGGGGATACTCTGCAGGCGATTGATCAACTGATCGGCGTAGGCCGGTTGCTCCCCGAGTAAATACATAACCGTAATTCCTTGAACTGGCTGGACTGGCTGACCACACGAAGGTCCCTGAAACAATAGGCTGTGCGGCTCTTCGAGTAAATCACCTTGCGCTGGTGTTGTGAGCTAGCTCTTGTTGTGGCCTTGGGCTTCGTCCAGCTTGCCGTTCAGTTCGGCCTTGTGTGCGGGGGGGAGCTCACTCCAATGCACATTGAGCAGAGCTCCCTCGATGGCGTAAAGCAGCACCTTGGATGCGCGAAAGCCGCGCGCCCTGACCGCGCGATAGGCTCCCACAGCGCCATAGCGACGCAGGTCGTTGGCGCTGTGAATCCCCACGGCGTGCAGCCATTGCGCCGAGGTCTTGCCCAGGTTCTTCAGGTGTTGCAGTTCGTCGTTCATCGGGCCTCCATGCGTGCGGGTGAAAGGTTCACGTTGGCGTGCCTGCCAAAAAGTGTAGCGGCCAATTGCCTGAGTGCTTCGCGTCGACGTTCGTAGAGGTCTACTTGGTGCGATAGCGCAGGCGGGTGCCGAAATTGACCGACATGAGAATCTCGTCAGCGGTCAGTTCGACGGGGAAGTAGGCGCCGGAAATCTGCGCGTGGGCCAGGCTGGCGCCTTCGATCCTGGCGTTACGGAAATCCAGGCCGCGCAGGTCTGCCCCACGGAAGTAGGCATCGGTGAAATTGACGGCGTCGGTGTCCATGTTGCGCAGATCGAGCCCGCGAAAATCGCCACCGGACAGATCGACTTCCACGTCCTTCGGCTTCTGTACATTGAAGCCCTTCACATCGTCGTTATGCAGGAGGTGGTAGAGCGGATGATCAAGCTGGCGTGGCTGACTCATGGCAGATACCAGTGGTGGCTTCACCGGCAGTATAGAAGTCCTGCCAGGGTTTGCCTGGCAGGGCGTGCCAACTGTTTGCAGGCTGTGTGGAAACTACCGCGCTCGGCCATGCTGCGTTAAAAAAACGGCTCGTGCGCGAGTCCGATCAAAATGCTCATTCACAACCCGTAAAACTGCGCTTTTCGCCGTTTTTTGCCTTGCCTGACCTTCGCTCGCTGCGCTTGCACACGGCCTGCTCGGGACGATGCTCAGATCCCAGGCAGGCGCTGGCGAATACGCTCGACCAGGCTGTCCAGGCTTGCGCTGTCATGTGTGTCGACGCGTTTACTGTGGCTCTGCTCCTCGTCGTCGAGTGGCTCGCGGCTGGCTTGCTGGGCCTGGATCACTTCCAGCGTCGCATCGGACGGATCCTGGCCTTCGCTGCGGCGCTGCTCCAGCCAACTGGCGATCACGGCTTGTGGCGCATGGCAGTCGAGAATCAGGAAGGGCGCGCCGGTCTCTTCGGCGATTTCGCTGGCGGCCTGGCGTTGTGCTGCCTTGAGATAGGTTGCGTCGATCACCACGGGGAAGCCTGCCAGTAGTGTCTGGCGCGCAAGTTGGTGCAGGCGCTGGTAGGTCGCCTGGCTGGCGTCAGTGTTGTAGATACCGGCGGCCAGCTGATCCTTGGCTTCGGCGCTCTGCTCGCCGAACAGACGCTTGCGCTCGATGTCGGAGCGCAGGCGAATGGTGCCCAGCGCTTCCACCAGACGCATGGCGACGTGGCTCTTGCCGACTGCCGAGACACCATGGGTGATGGCCAGGAAAGGCGATGGAATGGCGCTGTAGCTCTCTGCCAGTGCGGCATAACCACGGTACTGGCGCAGGATCACCGCCCGCTGCACCGAGTCCTGTTCCTGCCCCAG
Organism: Pseudomonas chaetocerotis; assembly: GCF_015712105.2. Taxonomy (NCBI): domain Bacteria; kingdom Pseudomonadati; phylum Pseudomonadota; class Gammaproteobacteria; order Pseudomonadales; family Pseudomonadaceae; genus Pseudomonas; species Pseudomonas chaetocerotis. The sequence continues at coordinate 12,254 of NZ_JACFYX020000003.1, read as the reverse complement.
GCGGAACAATGCGACTTTGCCGCGGACCATGGCACGGTAAGCCTTGTAGAAGTTCAGCAGTTCCAGTGCTGCATAATCGCCAGTGCGCTCCAGCCAGCCGCTTATGAAGCGTCGGGCCAGGCACTTGAGGCCACGGTCTTCGAGGTCCATGGCCAGGAAGGCGATATCTGCGGTGACGTCGGTGAAACGGAAGGGCTCGTTGAACTCGATGCAGTCGAACAGAACTACGCGGCCGTCGATCTGGGCGGCGTTACCCAGGTGAATGTCGCCGTGGCATTCGCGAATGAACCCCTGCGCCTTGCGTTCGCTCAACAGTGGTTGCAGGCGTTCGTAGCTGGACTGGGCCCACGCCTCAAGGGCATCGAGTTGCTGCAGGTCTGCCTTCTCGCTGAGCATCGGACGAATCTGCTCGAAATTCTGCTGCACCGGAACCATTACCGCTTCTGCGCTACCCAGCGGATGCTCCTGCGGCACCTGCGGTGCGCCCAGGTGAAAGGTGGCGATCTGTTCGGCCAGGGCGTCGATATGAGCGTCGTTCAGCTCGCCGCGTGCCTGAATGGCGCTGAGCAGTTGTTCCTGCGGGAACTGGCGCATTTTCAGTGCGTATTCGATGGCGGGGGTGCTGCCGTCGAAGCTGGGAGCGTTTTCACTACCACCGATCGGCAATACGTCCAGATACAAATCCTCGGTCAGGCGCTGGTTGAGGCGCAGCTCTTCTTCGCAGAAATGACGGCGTGCATCCAGCTCGGTGAAGTCGAGAAAACCGAAGTTGACCGGCTTTTTGATCTTGTAGGCGTAGGGGCCAGTGAGCAAAACCCAGGAAATGTGGGTCTCAATGACCTGAAACCCATCCACGGGATGCGGATACAGGGCCGGGTTCTGCAATGCGGCAATCAGGGCTTGGCTCACGTTCGATCCTTGTTCTAGACGCTGTTCGAGCTGGGCATTATGGCCGCTGTGAGCTGCTCTGCAAACCATCCAGGCGGCCTGCTGGCCCCCATGTAAAGTGCGTATAATCCCGCCATGACTCGAAAACGCTCCCCCCGCTCCAAAAAAAAATCCCGCTCGTCCGGTATGCGTCCCTGGCTTGCCTGGGGCCTCAAGCTCGGTCTGGTTGGCCTGGTGATCCTGGCTGGCTTTGCCGTTTATCTCGATGCCGTGGTGCAGGAGAAGTTCTCCGGCAAGCGCTGGACGGTGCCCGCGAAGGTCTATGCCAGGCCGCTCGAACTCTTCGTCGGGCAGAAGCTGGCCAAGGACGATTTCCTGCGTGAACTCGATGCGCTGGGCTACCGCCGCGAGAGCGCGGTCAATGGGCCGGGCGCAGTGTCCGTAGCCGGTAATAATATCGAGCTGCACAGTCGCGGCTTTCAGTTCTACGAAGGTGTCGAACCGTCACAGAAGGTGCGCGTGCGTTTCTCTGGTGATTACGTTGCCGGTCTGACCCAGGCCAACGGCGGCAACCTTGCCGTGGCAAGACTGGAGCCGCTGCTTATTGGCGGGCTTTATCCGGCGCATCAGGAGGATCGCATCCTGATCAAGCTGGATCAGGTGCCGGCCTATCTGATCGATGCGCTGGTGGCAGTCGAGGACCGTGACTACTTCGATCACTTCGGCGTGTCGCCCAAGGGCATCGCCCGCGCGATGTGGATCAACGCCACATCCGGGCGCCTGGTACAGGGCGGTAGTACGCTGACCCAGCAGTTGGTGAAGAACTTCTACCTGACCAACGAGCGCACCCTGGTGCGTAAAGCCACCGAAGCGATGATGGCGGTGCTGCTCGAGCTGCACTACGACAAGCGCGAAATTCTCGAAGCCTATATGAACGAGGTGTTCCTCGGTCAGGACGGCCAGCGCGCGGTACATGGCTTTGGTCTGGCCAGCCAATACTTTTTCAGTCAGCCTGTTTCCGAGCTCAAGCTGGAGCAGGTCGCGCTGCTGGTGGGCATGGTCAAGGGCCCCACCTACTTCAACCCACGGCGCAATCCCGAGCGAGCGCTGGCGCGCCGCAATCTGGTGCTCGATCTGCTTGCCGAGCAAGGCTCGATCACTCCCGAGGAAGCCACTGCAGCCAAACAGAAACCGCTCGGTGTGAGTTCGCGCGGCAGCATGGCTGACAGCTCGTTCCCGGCTTTCCTCGATCTGGTCAAGCGTCAGCTGCGTGAAGATTATCGTGAGCAGGATCTGACTGAAGAAGGCCTGCGCATCTTTACCAGTTTCGATCCGATTCTGCAGCTCAAGGCCGAAGAGGCGCTGGCCGAGACGCTCAAGCGCCTGGCCGGGCGCAAGGGTGTGGACCAAGTGCAGGCCGGTATGGTGGTGACCAATCCCGAGACCGGTGAAATTCAGGCATTGATCGGCAGCCGCCAGCCACGCTTTGCCGGTTTCAACCGTGCGCTGGACGCCGTAAGGCCGATTGGCTCGCTGATCAAACCGGCTATTTATCTGTCTGCTTTGGAGCGTCCGAGTCAGTACACCCTGACCAGTTGGCTGGAGGATGAAGCGTTCTCCATCAAGGGCCAGGATGGCCAGGTCTGGACGCCACAGAATTACGACCGCAAGGCTCATGGCACCATCTACCTGTATCAGGGGTTGGCGCAGTCCTACAACCTGTCCACGGCCAAGCTCGGCCTGGAGATCGGCGTGCCCAATGTGCTCAAGACGCTTGAGCGACTGGGTGTCGAGCGTAAATGGCCGGCCTACCCGTCGATGCTGCTGGGTGCTGGGGCTCTGACGCCGATGGAAGTGGCGGGTATGTATCAGACTCTGGCCAACGGTGGCTTCAATACGCCCTTGCGCGGTATTCGCAGCGTGCTGACCGCCGATGGCGAGCCGCTCGGCCGTTATCCGTTCCAGATCCAGCAGCGCTTCGATCCGGGTGCCATTTATCTGGTGCAAAACGCCATGCAGCGCACCATGCGTGAAGGCACTGGTCGCTCGGTTTACAGCCAACTGCCCAGTTCGCTTAATCTGGCGGGCAAGACCGGGACCAGTAACGACTCACGTGACAGCTGGTTCGCTGGCTTCAGTCAGGATTTGCTGTCGGTTGTGTGGCTGGGGCGTGACGACAATGGCCCGACCCCACTGACCGGTGCGACCGGTGCACTGCAGGTCTGGACCGGGTTCATGCGCAAGGCGGACCCGCTGCCATTGGATATGCCGATGCCGGACAACGTCACCCAGGCCTGGGTGGATCGTCAGACTGGTCTGGGCTCGGCTTCGGGCTGCCCGAATGCGGTACAGATGCCTTATATTCGCGGCAGTGAACCTGCCGCCGGTTCCGCGTGCGGTATCCAGGCACCAGTCGAGTCGGTGATGGACTGGGTGCGAGGCTGGTTGGAATAACGGCCGGGTCGAGTGATTCGGTGTTACCTAAGAGGATTGGATGTGAACAAGAAGTGGCTTGCCACTATGCTGGCAACGGCGGTGTTGGGTGGTTGCAGTACGGTGCCGCAGGGTTCGATTCCGGTGATCGACGCCGGCTCTCCGCTGTCTTCGGGCGGGGCTGGCCCGGCGACTGGTCCGGGTCCTGCAGCTGCACCGCAGCGTATCGAGGAAGATTCCGGTGTCGTTGTGATGGTGCCGCAGGGAGCTGTCTCGACGCCGTTGCAGACCGACTCTCAGCCGATCACCTCCAGTGGCGGACTGACCTTCGACCCGCCCGTGCCCAGTCAACCGTCCGCAACGAGTCAGGGCAGCTTCGGCTCTTCGGCGCCGAGCATGCCTAGCGGCATTCCCAGTGGCGGCGGCCTGGCTGCAGACGAGCAACTGGATGGCCCGGTTCTCGCGCTGTTGACCACCGCTCAACAGCAGCAGGGCGGTGGCGATCTGAATGGCGCTGCCTCCAGCCTGGAACGTGCCCAGCGCATTGCGCCGCGTGAGCCGCAGGTGCTTTATCGTCTTGCCGAGGTTCGCCTGGCTCAGGGCGATGCTGCCCAAGCCGAGCAGTTCGCCCGTCGCGGCCTGACTTACGCCAACGGTCGTCCGGCGTTGCAAGCCAGTCTGTGGGATCTGATCGCCCAGGCACGCGAGCGTCAGGGTGATCCCGCTGGTGCTGCACAGGCCCGTGAACGCGCACGAGTAAACCTCTGATGGATGCTCGTGCCAGTGCGCTAGCCGAACACCTGCTGCTGATCGAGCGCGAGTTACGTGTGCAGGGTTGGTGGCAGGAGGAGGCGCCGAGCGCCGAGGCCCTGGCCAGCCCGGAGCCGTTCTGTGTCGATACGCTGGCGTTCGAGCAATGGCTGCAGTGGATTTTTCTGCCGCGTATGAAGGTTCTGCTGGAAACCGGCGCCGCGTTGCCCTCGGTATCGGGTATTCAGGCTATGGCAGAGATGGTCTATCAGCAGCAGGCGAGCACTGCGCGTCGGTTGCTTGAGCTGCTCGGCGAGTTCGATCGCCTGCTTACGCGCACGCCTTGAGGGCGTTCGCGTAGTGCATCATTTGCAATTTTCTGCGATGGACTTCTTCAGCTCGGTGATGCGTTCCTGACGTTCATCCTCGCCAATACGACGCAACTCGCCACCATCTTCGATCCTGACGCGTGGGTTGATTTCCAACTGAGCAAGGTTATTACGTGCTGTCTCACAGTACTGCTTGCGCTCGGCTTCCTGCTTCGCCACATCTGCCTTGACCTTCTTGTCGATGGCCGCCTGCTTGGGGTCGAGCTGATCTTCTATGCTCGGCGCCGGCTCACTTGGCGCAGGTCGTGGAGGCGGGGCAGCAGTATTGATGGTCGTGGCTTCTTGGCCCTGCGGAGGTTGCGCGCCGAAGTGGGTCACGCCTTTGTCATCTACCCACTTGTAAACCTGGCTGGCCATGGCGGATGTGCTCAAAGCGAGCATCAGGGTGCCAGTAAGAATCATGTGGCGCATGCTGTTTCCTTTATCGAGAGCGGCGGTGCTGATGGTTACTATAACCAAAAGCCGGCAATCTTCATCCTGCGCTGCGTCACAGCAGCAGGTTGAATAATAGGTCAGTCATCGCTTGACTTGCCCTCGCCGAACCCGAACAATCCAGCCTTCCCCCGTAGTGGAGTCCGCCGCAAGCGTCCTCCAGCTCGGGGAAAAGAGGCGCTACCCGCGCCGAACCGTGACACCCGCAACGCGTTACCTCGCGCTGGGAGGGTCAGCCCCGCAAGACCATGGGCTGCTCCGTTACTCGTCAAGCTGATGTTCCGAATCCACGATCACCGTCGTGCGTGTCCGCTGACAGTAAGACCTACTTAGGGCTACCCGTTGTCGGGTGGCATACTGGCGTTCAAGAGGTGAACAACGTGGAGCTTTTATCCGGCGCTGAAATGGTCGTCCGCTTCCTGCGTGACGAAGGCGTTAAGCATATCTATGGGTACCCCGGTGGTGCTCTCCTGCATATCTACGATGCCCTGTTCAAAGAACCGGAAGTGACTCACATCCTGGTCCGTCACGAACAGGCGGCGACCCATATGGCTGACGGCTATGCCCGCGCCACCGGCAAGGCCGGTGTGGTGCTGGTGACCTCTGGCCCCGGCGCGACCAATGCCATCACCGGTATTGCCACCGCCTACATGGACTCCATTCCGATGGTGGTGATCTCCGGCCAGGTGCCGAGCGCCATGGTCGGTACCGATGCCTTCCAGGAAACCGACATGGTCGGTATTTCCCGCCCGATCGTGAAGCACAGCTTCATCATCAAGCACCCGTCGGAAATCCCCGAAGTGCTGAAGAAGGCGTTCTACCTCGCCGAATCCGGTCGTCCTGGTCCGGTCGTGGTCGACATTCCGAAGGACATGGGTGATCCCACCCAGAAGTTCGAGTACGTCTATCCGAAGAAGGTCAAGCTGCGTTCCTACAGCCCGGCGGTACGTGGTCACTCCGGCCAGATCCGCAAGGCTGCCGAGATGCTCCTGGCCGCCAAGCGTCCGGTCATGTACTCCGGCGGTGGCGTGATCATGGGTGGCGCTTCCGCGCCGCTGACCGAGCTGGCGCAGATGCTCAACCTGCCAGTGACCAACACCCTGATGGGCCTTGGTGGCTACCCGGGTACCGACCGCCAGTTCATCGGCATGCTCGGTATGCACGGCAGCTACACCGCCAACCTGGCGATGCACCATGCCGACGTGATCCTGGCTGTCGGTGCGCGCTTCGATGACCGTGTGATCAACGGTGCGGCCAAGTTCTGCCCGAACGCCAAGATCATCCATATCGACATCGACCCGGCTTCGATCTCCAAGACCATCAAAGCCGACATCCCGATCGTTGGACCGGTGGACAGCGTGCTGACCGAGATGGTCGCCATCCTCAAGGAAATCGGCGAAACCCCGAACAAGGACACCGTTGCCAGCTGGTGGAAGCAGATCGAAGAGTGGCGTGGTAGCGGCCGTCTGTTCCCTTACAACGAGGGCGACGGTTCGATCATCAAGCCGCAGACCGTGATCGAAACCCTATGTGACGTGACCAAGGGCGATGCATTCATCACCTCCGATGTCGGTCAGCACCAGATGTTCGCTGCGCAGTATTACCGATTCAACAAGCCCAATCGCTGGATCAACTCCGGCGGCCTGGGCACCATGGGCTTCGGTTTCCCTGCCGCGATGGGCATCAAGCTGAACTTCCCGGAAGCCGACGTGGCGTGCGTCACCGGCGAGGGCAGCATCCAGATGAACATCCAGGAGCTGTCGACCTGCCTGCAGTACGACCTGCCGGTGAAGATCGTCAACCTGAACAACGGCACCCTCGGCATGGTTCGCCAATGGCAGGACATGCAGTACAACAGCCGTTATTCGCACTCCTACATGGAGTCGCTGCCGGACTTCGTCAAACTGGCCGAGGCCTATGGCCATGTCGGCATGCGCATCACTTCGCTGAAGGACCTCAAGCCCAAGCTGGAGGAAGCCTTCGCCCTGAAGAATCGCCTGGTGTTCCTCGACATCGCGGTGGACTCCAGCGAGCACGTCTACCCGATGCAGATCAGAGACGGTGCGATGCGTGACATGTGGCTGAGCAAGACGGAGCGGACCTAAGATGCGACACATCATTTCCCTGCTGCTGGAAAACGAGCCGGGCGCACTGTCGCGCGTGGTTGGTCTGTTCTCCCAGCGTAACTACAACATCGAAAGCCTCACCGTTGCGCCAACCGAGGACCCGACGCTGTCGCGTCTGACCCTCACCACCGTTGGTCAGGATGAGGTGATCGAGCAGATCACCAAGAACCTCAACAAGCTGGTCGAGGTGGTCAAGCTGGTCAATCTGTCGGAAAGCGCTCACATCGAGCGCGAGCTGATGCTGGTGAAGATCAAGGCCACCGGCGCTCAGCGTGCCGAGGTCAAGCGTACTACCGACATCTTCCGCGGCCAGATCGTGGATGTGACCAGCAGCGTCTACACCGTGCAGCTGACCGGTACCACCGACAAGCTGGACAGCTTCATTCAGGCCGTCGGTACTGCGTCGATCCTGGAAACTGTACGCAGTGGTGTCACGGGAATCGCTCGCGGCGACAAGGTGCTGAGTATCTGATCGCTTTGGCAAACAAAACCCCGCCTGGTGCGGGGTTTTTTATTGCTCGAATTCAGCGTTGGCGATTCCAGAAGGCCGCGATCAGCGGATCCTTGAGGCGCTTTTCCAGTGCGAACAGACCAATGTCATAGGCGGTGAGCGGTGGCTGGATATCGTAGATACGGATGCGGGCAGTCAGCGGGCTGTTGTCCAGCACGATCTGCGGCACCACTCCGATACCGAAGCCCAGACTGACCATGCTGACGATCGCTTCGTTGCCGCTGACCTGGGCATAGATGCGCGGTTTGATGTTGTGGCTTTTCAGCCAGCGGTCGGTGCGTGTCCGGGCCAGGCCTTCCTCGGAGAGAATCATCGGCACGTCCTTCCAGCTTTCTGAAGTTGGGTTGCGCAGTTGTTCCTCGTTCAACAACTGGGGAGCCTGTGGACCGATGAAGCGCAACTCGGAACGCGTGATCGACTGAAACTCCACTCCGCTCGGCAGGCTGTCGGGGAGGGCGCCGATGGCCAGGTCCTCCAGTCCTTGCTGCACCCGTTCGACGGCTTTCGCCGGGTCGCCGGTATGCAGTTTCATTTCGATGCGTGGGTAGTCCTGGCGAAAGCTGCTGAGAATGTCATAGAGGAAGCTGTAGCTTGCCGTGACCGAGCAATACAGCGACAGCTCGCCATGCAGATTCAACTGGTCCTGCATGAAGGTCTGGCGAATCGCCTGCCAACCATTGATGACCTCGCTCGCATATTCGCGAAACTGCTGGCCCTCGCGAGTCAGGCGCACCGAGCGGTTGTCTCGCACGAATAGCACGGCGCCGAGTTCGTCCTCGAGCTGCTTGATGCTGCGGCTGAGCGCGGAAGGGCTGACGTGCTGCTCGCGGCTGGTTCGGCCGAAGTGCAGGTTGTCTGCCAGGGAGAGAAAAAGCCTGAGGGAATGGCTGTTCATTTATGTTTCATATATTGGCATGTCGTGTTGCAAATATATCATTTTACGCAATGGTGCGGATCACATAAGGTGTCTTCGTCGCGGTGCTTCGCACCCCATTCCTTTCGATTCAAAAGAGCCAAGAACATGAAAGTTTATTACGACAAAGATTGCGACCTCTCCATCATCCAGGGCAAGAAAGTCGCCATCATCGGTTACGGCTCCCAGGGCCACGCCCAGGCCTGCAACCTGAAAGACTCCGGCGTCGATGTCACCGTTGGCCTGCGTAAAGGCTCCGCTACCGTTGCCAAGGCTGAAGCTCACGGCCTGAAAGTTGCCGACGTGGCTTCTGCCGTCGCTGCCGCTGACCTGGTCATGATCCTGACCCCGGACGAATTCCAGGGCCAGCTGTACAAGAACGAGATCGAGCCGAACATCAAGAAGGGCGCCACCCTGGCCTTCTCCCACGGCTTCGCCATTCACTACAATCAGGTCGTTCCGCGTGCCGACCTCGACGTGATCATGATCGCGCCGAAGGCTCCGGGCCATACCGTACGTACCGAGTTCGTCAAAGGCGGCGGCATTCCTGATCTGATCGCCGTTTACCAGGACGCCTCCGGCAATGCCAAGAACGTCGCGCTGTCCTACGCTTCGGGCGTTGGTGGTGGTCGTACCGGCATCATCGAAACCACCTTCAAGGATGAGACCGAAACTGACCTGTTCGGTGAGCAGGCCGTTCTCTGTGGTGGCACCGTCGAGCTGGTCAAGGCCGGTTTCGAAACGCTGGTCGAAGCTGGCTACGCGCCGGAAATGGCCTACTTCGAGTGCCTGCACGAACTGAAATTGATCGTTGACCTCATGTATGAAGGCGGCATCGCCAACATGAACTACTCGATCTCCAACAACGCCGAGTACGGCGAGTACGTGACCGGTCCGGAAGTGATCAACGCCGAATCCCGTCAGGCCATGCGCAACGCCCTCAAGCGCATCCAGGACGGCGAGTACGCCAAGATGTTCATCAGCGAAGGCGCCACTGGCTACCCGTCGATGACTGCCAAGCGTCGTAACAACGCCGCTCATGGTATCGAAGTCATCGGCGAGCAGCTGCGCTCGATGATGCCGTGGATCGCTGCCAACAAGATCGTCGACAAGGCCAAGAACTGAGGTCTGCGATGTGCGAAAGAACGCGGCTATATGCCGCGTTTTTTCATTCTGTGGCGAGGCTTCTGGTATAAAGCCAGCTCGATGAGCGGCGAACTGAGTTCAGTCGCCCCGTTCGAAATTCGTCAAACCCGTTGCAAGGTGCTGTTCATGAGTGAAGGTCCCGAGGATCAAAAGCCGGCTGGCGACAACCTGGAAAGCCTGCTGCCGATCGACGAGCACATAGAGGAAGGGCAGGACGCGGAAGGGCGCAAGGTGCGTCACCGCGGCATCTACCTGCTGCCCAATCTGTTCACCACGGCAAACCTGTTCGCCGGTTTCTACTCCATCATCAACGCGATGAATGGCAATTTCTACGTGGCTGCCGCTGCGGTGTTCGTCGCCATGGTGCTCGACGGTCTGGACGGTCGCGTGGCGCGCCTGACCAACACGCAAAGTGCATTCGGCGCCGAGTATGATTCGCTCTCGGACATGGTGGCTTTCGGCGTTGCACCGGCTCTGCTCGCATTCGAATGGGCGCTGGGTAGCATGGGCAAGGTGGGCTGGATGGTCGCCTTCATCTATGTCGCTGGCGCGGCATTGCGCCTGGCGCGCTTCAATACGCAGATCGGCAGCGTCGACAAGCGCTACTTCATCGGTCTGGCCAGTCCGGCTGCCGCGGGTGTCGTTGCCGGAACGGTCTGGGCATTCAGCGACTTCGGCATCAAGGGCTCGAACATGTCCTTCGCCGTGGCGCTGCTCGTTGCCGCCGCTGGCTGCCTGATGGTCAGTAACATCAAGTACTACAGCTTCAAGGACCTGGACCTGAAAGGGCGCGTGCCCTTCGTGGCCATTCTGGCCGTGGTGCTGGTGTTCGCGGTGGTGTTCAGCGACCCACCCCGTATCCTGCTATTGATCTTCCTGGCTTATGCGGCTTCCGGCCCGATCCAGTATCTGCTGCAATTGCGTCGTCGAAAATCTGTCTGACGCTGCTGTAATTTCTTCTGCGCTCCGTGGTCTACAGTTCGTTTCTCGAACTGTAGTCGCGGAGTCGTTATGCTCATCCGAGTTCCTCCTTCCTCTCGGACCCTCGAGTCCGAAGTCACCCCCGAGTCGGTCTATCTCTCTCGTCGCAAGCTGATGCAGGGCTCGTTGGCGCTGGCGGCCATGGCTGCTATGCCGGGTCTGGCCAGTGCTGACGCTCAAGGTGTCTATGCCGATGTTGAGCCGTCGAAGGCACCGGGGTGGTTCGACGAGAAGCTGGCAGGCGCACGCTGGCAAGCAATCACTGCCAAGGGTGAAAGCATCACGCCCTTCAAGGACGCCACGCACTACAACAACTTCTATGAGTTCGGCACGGGTAAGGGCGACCCTGCAGCCAATGCCGGCAAGCTGCAGGTCGAGCCCTGGACGGTGATGGTCGATGGCGAGGTGAGCAATCCGGGGCGCTATTCCATCGAGGATCTGGTCAAGCCACATGCATTCGAAGAGCGCATCTACAGGCTGCGCTGCGTCGAGGCCTGGTCCATGGTAATACCCTGGCTGGGCTTTTCTTTGGCTGATCTGCTCAAGCAGGTCGGACCAACCTCGGCGGCGCGCTATGTGCGCTTCGAAACGCTGGTCGATCCTGAGCGCATGCCGGGCCAGCGCTCGGGTTTTTCGCTGATCGATTGGCCCTATGTCGAGGGGTTGCGTCTGGATGAGGCCATGCACCCGTTGGCCTTCATGGCCGTCGGCATGTACGGACGTGTTTTGCCAAACCAGAACGGGGCCCCCCTGCGCCTGGTAGTGCCTTGGAAGTACGGGTTCAAGAGCATCAAGTCCATTGTGCGTATCAGTTTGGTAAGTGAGGCCCCCCAAACCACCTGGGAGCGCATCGCGCCGAACGAGTATGGTTTCTACGCCAACGTCAATCCGCAGGTGGACCACCCGCGCTGGTCGCAGGCGACCGAGCGGCGCTTGCCCAGTGGTCTGTTCAGTCCGAATGTGATCGATACCCGGATGTTCAATGGCTATGAGGAGGTCGCTGGTCTCTACACGGGGATGGATCTGGCGAGGTATTACTGATGCGCTACAGGCTCTGGCGCGTCGGCGTGTTCCTGGCTGCATCGGTACCGCCGCTGTATTGGCTGTACTGCGCCGTCTTCAATCTGCTGGGGCCTGACCCCGGCAAGGTGTTGGTGGATAATCTGGGGCTCGGAGCCCTGATCCTTCTGTTTATCACCTTGGCCATGACACCTCTGCAGCAGTTGACTCGCTGGGGAGGCTGGATTGCCGTGCGGCGACAGCTAGGGCTCTGGTGCTTTACCTATGTCGCTCTGCACCTATCGGGCTATGCCCTGTTTATCGCCGGGTTGCGTCTGGAGTTGGTGCTGCGCGATCTTTCCGAGCGGCCCTACATAATCGTGGGGGCATTGGCTTTCATTGGCTTGCTTGCCCTGGCGGTTACTTCCAATCGCTTCAGCATCAGAAAGCTGGGCCGTAAGTGGAAGACGCTGCATCGCCTGGTTTACGCCATCCTGCTGCTGGCCTTGCTGCATATGCTCTGGGTGGTGCGTGCTGATCTGGGGGAGTGGCTCGCTTATGCGTTGATCGGTGGTGCGCTGCTGCTGATGCGTCTCTCCGTTGTCGCGGGTGCATTGCAGCGAGCGGGCGCCCTTTTCCGAGATAATCCAAAGAAAATTGAAATATAAGCTTGACGCGCATTCTAT
>NZ_JACFYX020000029.1:0-2303 GCF_015712105.2 Pseudomonas chaetocerotis | reverse complement strand
GGGCAATCAACCCGCTCGCTTGCCAGGGTTAGAGAACTTCCAGCGGGTACTCGACAATCAGGCGGAACTCATCCAAATCCGACTCGAAGTCGGTGGCGCGAGTCGTGGCTTGTCGAATGCGAAAGGACATGTCCTTCAACGACCCAGACTGCACAACGTACTTGGCCTCGATGTCCCGCTCCCAGCGCTTCTGGTTGGTCAACGGATCGCCGTTGTCATCACGGCGCATATAGACTTCGTTGGCGTTGCTGTAGTCGGCATCCCAGCCCTGGGCATATCGAGTCATGAAGCTCAATCCAGGCACACCGAAAGGCTCCATATCCAGGTCATAGCGCACTTGCCATGACTTCTCCTTCGGCGAGTTGAAGTCGCTGTACTGGATGGAGTTGTCGAGGTAGATGGAGTCCGATTGGCGCAAGTAGTCGAAGTCATCATCGCCATTGTTGCGCTGGAGACCCACCAGCACTGTATGAGCGCCGAATTGGATGCCGACCTTGCCGCTCCAGATGTTGTTATCGAAGCTCCCGAGGAGCTGCCTCCCTTCATCGACCGCCTTGTAGTAGTTCAGCCCGCCGATCAAGGCGACATCGTCCGCAAGCGGGTAGCTCAGCGTGGTGCCCGCGTAATATTGATTCCAGGCATCCTTGAGGCGGCTGGTGTAGAGACTAAAGCCGACGTTGTCATTAAGCGTGTAATCACCACCGAAATAGGCGATCCATGGCGAGTCCACTTCGCCCGCGTAGAAGGTAGCGAAGCCGTCGCGCATGCTGCTGGTATTGGGTTGGCTCATCGAGTGGAGGCGACCGCCCTGAAGCGACAGTCCTTCCACGCTGCTGTTGACCACGGTGACACCTCGGAAACTCTCCGGTAAAAGCCGTGCATCACCGTATTGGACGACCGGGCTGACGGGAAAGACGTCGCCTGCCTTGATCTCGGTATCCATGAACCGAGCTTTCACCGCGCCACCCAGTTTGGAGTAGTTATCCTCAGCCTGCCCGAGGCTGTTGTAAGGCAGCACATCGACTGAGCCACCGGCTCCTGAACGGCCGTCGCCAGTGTCAAGTTTAAGTCCTAGCATGGCAAAGGCATCGACACCGAAGCCTATGGTGCCCTCGGTGAAGCCAGACTCGAATCGGCCTATCACGCCATGCGCCCACTCTTCCGAATAGCCATTACCCGAGCTGCTGGACTGGCCTTTGCGGAAGTCACGGTTGAAGTAGAGATTTCGATTGAGGATGGTCAGGCTGCTGCCTTCGATAAATCCCTCGCCTTTCTCGTCGGCGGCCATTGCAGCTTGCCCGGTACTGACGCTCAGAGTGAGCAGAGAAAGTCCTAACAGGGTTCTGTTATTCATAAATGCTCCTGATGTTATTGGCAGTTGTCATTGTGTGGTCGCATATATGTGCCAAGCGCGCCGGGCATAGCCAGGCACGCCTTGGTCATATTTCCACATGCCAAATAACGTCAGGGTGACTTGGAAATTACATTTCAGTCAGCGCGATGTCATTTATCTAGTTTTGATTACGGCAACCTGTCCCGGCTGCCCGGTATTCAAGAATATTCAGATCGCCATTGGAGTCCTCGTAGGTCATCTGGGCCGGCATCACACCGCAGCTAGAGTCCGTCGGGGTAGTGGCCACGACCCTGGCGATATCGAGTTTCATGCCGTAGCGGTAATGAATAACTTCAGGCGGATTCTTTCCGTTAGCGGCAGCATACTCTTGCATGGCCTGCTCATTGGCCTGAATCATCCGACCATAGACACGATCAGCGCCGCCTTCTGCCAGAGCTGCAGAGGAAACAACCATAGCGGAAAGTGCAGCAATGACTTTGAGGTTTTTCATGTTTAATCACTCCTTCAAGGTGGTGATTAAAATATAAACGCAAGACCCTGTCACAAACGTGAAGCGAGAATTACATTCCTGTAATGGATCTAAACTCTTTGAGAGTAAAGGTTTTGATACGTCAGTTATGTTTGGCACTCGTCAGAGCAATTACAGGCGTCGGCTACCGAAGATAACAATTTCTACCCAGGTATCAGTGAGTGGGTCATTGGAAAGTCAGCTTTGGTGAGGCGATCGTTAGCGGTAGTAATGCACTCTTGGCGGCTCCCCATAGTCGCCGTCTGTGCATTTCGCTAAATGCGTGCGCTGCACAAACAGTGCAACGCACGGATTATTGCTAATTACAGCAGTGGAAGGGTGTAGCTCACGATCAGGCGGTTCTCATCAACGTCGTTGCCGAAGTTGGTTGAACGTAGTGTGGCGTTGCGCCATTTAACGCCCAGGTTTTTCAGCGCACCG